>JANQIT010000004.1 GCA_028282025.1 Hwanghaeella sp.
CTGTCTCGGCGACATGCCGAGACAGACGAGGAACCCGTCGCAATCGTCGGGCAGGGCGGCGAGACCCGCTTTGACCGACGACGCCAGGCCGCTGGCATAGTCGGGATTTTCCGTGAAAGCGAGCGGCAGGTTCTGAAGCGCGTCCTTAACCTTAGCCGCCTCATGCCCCAGCACGACTGTGGTCGCCACCGCTTTGGAGGCCGCGATCCGCTCGGCCACATGCCGGACCATCGGCTTCTCTTCGACGGGGATCAGCAGCTTGTTGCGCGCGCCCATGCGGGTCGACCGGCCCGCCGCCAGCAGGACCGCCGCGACCCGGGGCGCGAAGGCCGGAACCGCCGCACGCTTGGCGGCCGTTTCGCCGCCGCGCGGTTGCGGCCTGGTTTCAATCTCCTTCAGCAGGCCGCCCACCCCCATACGCATAATGTCCTGCTTGGTTATCGGGATGTCCGCCGCCAGGCGCTGCAAGACCCAGTCGAAGCCGTTCAGTTTCGGCGAGCGGGCGCAACCCGGCATGCCGACCACCGGCTTGCCGCCCAATGTTCCGAACAGCAGCAGATTGCCTGGATCGACGGGCATGCCGAAATGATCGACGCGGCCGCCGGCCTGTTCGATAGCCGCCGGGATGACGTCGCGCCGGTCGGTAATCGCCGAGGCGCCGGCAATGAAGATCAGATCGGCCTCAGCCGCTCTGTCCGCAATCGCCGCCGCCAGATGCGGAACCGTGTGATCCACCCGTATCTCCGGCAGAAGGCCGGCTCCGACCTGATCGAGCCGGTTCTTCATCACCAGGGTCGTCTTGTCCAGGATGCCGGCCTTGGTGTCCGGCAGCCGCGTCTGTATGAAGCCGACTTGCTTGGGTTTGAAGGCGTGGACCTGCACCAGCGGCGTCGCCGACTGGGCGATGGATTCACAGGTTGCGACCCTGTCCTCCGGGGCGGAGAAGGGAATGATCTTGATGGTGGCCACCATCTGTCCGGCGCGCACCGGTTCGAAGGCGGGAACGGTGGCGATGGTGATCGCCTCGTCAGTCAGGTTGAGGTCGTCGAGCCCCTGCTGCCGCAGCACCGCGACTCCGTCCCGCTCGGCAATCAGATTGACCCGCCCGGTGAAGGGCGCGCTTTGCGTCAGGCCGGATCCCTGACACGCGGTGGCGATCCGGGTCGCGGCGGCGTCTTCGTGAATGTCATCGGACTCCAGCCGGGCGACGGTGACGGTCTCGATCCCGGCGGCCTGCAGGGCGGCAACGTCGTCCGCCGAAAGGATGCGCCCCTTCTTCAGGCGTTTTTTGTCGGCCCGTGTGGAATGAGCGAGAATAGCGCCCGCCGCCTTTTCCACGGGAACCTCGCCGAACTGCATGATCAGTCCTTACGCCGGGGGCCGCGCATCGCCAGCGTGACCTGCGCCAGGGTTGCGACCGCGATCTCTGCGGGAGACACCGAACCCAGATCCAGCCCGACCGGGGCGTGTATCCTGCCGATTTGCCGGTCGGTCAGGCCCACTTCTTTCAGGCGCTCCACGCGCTTGCCATGGGTCCTCTTGCTGCCCAGGGAGCCGATGTAAAAGGCGTCGCTGCGCAACGCGACTTCCAGCGCGGGATCGTCGATCTTCGGGTCGTGCGTCAGGGTGACAACGGCGGTGCCCCGGTCCGGCCGCACCTCCTCCATTGCCTCGTCCGGCCAGCGCCGGTCCAAGGTTACGCCCGGAAAGCGGTCGTCGGTCGCCCAGGCGGTCCTCGGGTCGATTACGGTGACGTCGAAGCCGGCGATCTTCGCCATGGGCGCCAAGGCTTGGGAGATATGCACCGCACCCACGATCAGCATCCGTTTCGGTGGGTTGAAGGGCTGGACGAAATAGCGCGCGCCTTTGGCTTCGACGATCTGACCCTTGTCCTTGGTCATGGCGGTTTCGACCGCATCCGTCGCGGCTTCCGGCGGTGTATCGACGAATTCCCCATCGACACCCAGCCATTGCGCGCCGCTGTTCAAGTCCGTGATCAGGGTGGCGGCCACCCGGTCTTCCTGTGCGCGGCGCAGGCGTGTCAGCGTCTCCCGGTTCATGGTCTACGCGCCCATTTTCTCGACGAAGACTTCGATCTCTCCGCCGCAGGCCAGGCCGACCTCCCAGGCCATCGCGTCGGAAACGCCGAACTCCAGCAATCGCGGCTTGCCGTCCTGCATTGTTTCCATAGCGTCGGTAATGACCGCACCCTCGATGCAGCCGCCGGACACCGAACCGACGAAACGGCCATCTTCGTTGACGGCCAACTGGCTGCCGACCGGGCGTGGCGAAGAGCCCCAGGTCCTGACGACCGTGGCCAAGGCGACACGGTCGCCTTCCGTCAACCAGGAGTCCGCTTGCGCCAGGACATCGGTTTCATTTTGTGTGTCTGACATTTAACCCTCCCGCAACTCTGTGACGGTCCGGCTTGGCATCGCCCGGCCGCCTCCGGCCGTCAGGCCGCCGCGCGCCGCCACCGCGCCATTTCGGCCCTGCTCATGCCGGTTTCCGCTCCCAACGCCGCGGCCAGTTCCCCAAGGCTTTCCAGGTTATGAACGGCGCGGAACTCATCGACATGCGGCATCATCGCCCGGGCGCCGGCGGCCTTCGGCTCGTATGCATCATACCTAAGCAGCGGGTTCAGCCAGATCAAGCGGCGGCAGGATTTGTGCAGCCGCTCCATCTGTTCCGAAACGCCTTCCGCACCCTCCCGGTCCAGACCGTCCGTGATCGTCAGCACGACCGCGCCTTGGCCCAGAACCCGGCGCGACCAATCCTTGTTGAAAACCTCCAGGGCGTGCCCGATCCGCGTTCCGCCGGACCAGTCCTCGACCGCTTCGGAGATGGCGTCGAGTGCGGCGTCCGGGTCCTTGTAGCGCAGATAGCGCGTAATGTTGGTCAGCCGCGTTCCGAACAGAAATGTATGGACCCTGTCCCGGTCGTTCGTCAGCGCATGCATGAAATGCAGCAGCATGCGCGCATAGCGGTCCATGGAGCCGGAGATATCGCACAGCACCACCAGCGGGGGCGGGCGGCGCAGCCGTTTGCGGCGCTTCAAGGCGGTCATGTCGCCGCCGGCGCGCGCCGCCTGCTTCAGCGTGGCCCGCATATCGACCCGGCGGCCGGCCGGGTGCGGGCGAAAGCGGCGGGTCGGCACGCGCCGCAAGGGCAGCATCAGTTTGCGGATCGCGGCGCGCGCCTCCGCAAGTTCCGCCGTCGACATCTTTTCGAAGTCCTTTTCGCTCAGGATTTCCTGCCGGGAAAAGGTCAGTGTCGCGTCGAATTCCAGCGCTTCTTCGTCGCTCTCTCCGGGCGTGTCGTCCTGCGCTCCCGGGGTGTCGCCCGCCAAAGCTTCGGCGACCCGCTTCGACATTTCGTCCTTTGCGCCCTGGGCGTCCGGGTCCGCGACGCTGGGCGGCAGGATCATGCTCATCATGCGTTCCAGCAGGTTCGGATTCCGCCAGAAGAAGTGAAAGGCCTGATTGAAGATCTCTCGCTGGTCGCGGCGGTTCACGAACACCGCGTGAAGCGTCCAATAGAAATCGTCGCGCGAGGCGACGCCCACCGCGGAAACCGCCTTGGTTGCCTCCAGCACCTTGCCGGGGCCGACCGGCAGGCCGGCGCGGCGCAGCACCCGGGCGAAGTGAACGATGTTGTCGGCCAGCCGCCCGCCGTCCGCTTGCCCCAGGAACAGGTTCGGCGACAGAAGGCCGTTCGCGCCGCCCGCCTGTTCGGCGGCTGCGGTTGGATCCGATGGTATGCCGTTTTCGTCGACCATCCGGGGTGTCAGGCGACGGCCTGCCCGCCGAGTTCGCTATTCACCTCGTCCAGGATGCGCGCCGCCTCGGACCCTTTGATTTTGGCGATGTCGTCCTGATACTTCAGCAAGGTCCCCAGCGTGTCGTTGATGGTGTCCGGGTCCAGCGTCAGGCGGTCCAGCTGGGTCAGCGCATGCGCCCAGTCGATGGTCTCCGCGACGCCGGGAAGCTTGAACAGATCCAGGCTGCGGATCTTCTGAACGAAGGCGACGATCTGTTTCGACAGATCTTCGGACGCCGTGGGCGCTTTTACCTTCAGAATCTCGAATTCGCGCTCCGCATCCGGGTAATCGACCCAGTAATAGAAGCAGCGGCGCTTGATCGCGTCGTGGATCTCTCGCGTCCGGTTGGAGGTGATGATCGTCAGCGGTGGGGTCGGCGCGCGGATTGTTCCCAGTTCCGGCACCGTCACCTGGTGATCCGCCAGAACTTCCAGAAGGAAGGCTTCGAACGGCTCGTCCGTGCGGTCCAACTCGTCGATCAGCAGCACGGGCGCGCCGCCGGCATGGTCCTCCAGCGCGCGCAGGATCGGCCGCTTGATCAGAAAATGTTCTGAGAAAAGCTGCGATTCCAGCGACCGGCGGTCGGTTTCGCCGGAGGCTTCGGCCATGCGGATTTCCAGCATCTGGCGGGCGTAGTTCCATTCATAGACCGCAGATGCGACATCCAGCCCTTCGTAGCATTGCAGCCTGATCAGGTCGCGGCCCAGCGTTTCGCTCAGCACTTTCGCGATTTCCGTCTTGCCGACGCCCGCTTCGCCTTCCAGGAACAGGGGCCTTCCCAGCTTCAGGGACAGATAAAGCGCCGTGGCGAGGCTGCGGTCCGCGACATAGCTGCCGGCTTGAAGCAGGGACGCGGTGTCGTCTACCGACGTGGGCATGGAATGTGTCATCAGGCGTGTACCGGGGCTCGTTTCGCGGATTCCGTTGAGCGCAAGACTGCGCGCACTAGATATGACCTGCGAAACAGGGCGCGGCAAGGGCTTGCCCGGCAAAGGATTTTTGCGGGTTGGGTGCGGGATGCATCCCTATGACGTCAGATGGATTCGGTGCGCTTTAAAACTTACGCACCCACTGGCCGTTTTGCCCCAAGAACCAGTAGCCACGCGGGGCCGACTGAAAGATCTTGTTGGCGTAGACCTTGCCGACCTCGGCCGAGCTGACATTTTCCTGCTTGGCGATCCGTTCGTAGAAATCGCGCCGCTGCCTGTTGATCGTGCGCACCAGTCCCTGGACGCTGCCCGATGCGGATTGATCGCGGACCTGCGCATAACCGTCATAGCGCTCGCCGACCAACCCTTCGGCGCGCGGGCCGTCCAGCGGGTCGGCCAGCGCCGCCTGCGCACAGAACAGAAGGGCCGCGCCGAACATCGCCAGCGTGTGCAAAACCTTAGAAGATCGGATTGTTTTCCACATCCTCTGCCGCCTTCTCCTCAAGTTTCAGCCGGACTTCCGCATCCAGCTTCACATTCAGATTGATCGTGATCGGTTCCTTCGGCGCTTCCACCTTTACCGTCGGCGCACAGGCCGACAGCAACAGAACCGACGCGATCAACGAAACTCCCAGCCTTGTGGCCAACATGGTGCCGTCCTTGGACAAGTGCATTCCGCCCCTAACCGCCAGCTTAACCAGTCGCCGGCGATTGGAACAGACAATCGCGGCAAGATTATGGCCAAGATTATGGCGCGGACCGGACCGCGCGTTACCGGACCGACCCTCGCAAGATCAGGTCCACCTCGCGGTACAGCGACAGAAAGGTGCGGATCAGCTTGCCGTAATCGCTTTCCAGATTGACGGTCACGTCGAACGGATGCCCATCCAGCACGTCCGGATTGGCCCCTTCCAGGTTCAGCGCGATCACGCCTTCGCCGAATTCGGGGATGTCGATGGAGAGCGACAGGGCCTCGTAGTGAAAATTTTCCAGCGCCTGCACCAGCAGTTTCAGGTTTTCGTCGCTGGACGCCGCCGCCCGAAGGGCTTCGCCTTGATAGCGCAGAATGCCGGGTGTCGTGGCGCGCAGATCGCCGCCGTGTAGGACAACGCTGTCCTCGGCCAGTTCGAAGTTCAGCGGACCGCTGATCCGCCCGGACGTGTCCAGCCCTTCGACGTCCAGCAGTTCCGCCAGGGCCGTCAGACTTATCGCTTCCGCATGGATTTTTCCCGCAACCGTTCCGGCCTGCGGGTCCGCAACGGTATCGAAAACCCGGATCTCTCCATCCAGGAACGACGCCCGCAGCTCGTGCAGATCTATCTCCCCGCTGGGGCGGATGCTCATGGATTCCTCGAAGGGAATTTCCCCCAGATAGGCGGAGGTGTGACGGCCGATCAGCGTTGCCGGGCGCAGGGTTGCGGGGAAAGCAAAAGGGTCGAAGCTGACCGTGCCGCGGACGGAAATCGTACTACCGTCCCCCAGGCGGACGCCCAATTCATCGACGCCGATATCCAGGACGCCGGATAGATCCTGCCCGTCATAGGCAATCGACCCGGATGCCCGGACCGCGCCACGCGGCTGCATCGACCCCAGATCGACCAGGTCCGTTAGGGAAGAAACCGCGACGCCGGCGTCACCCAGAAGCAGCGGCGCGGTTTCAAATCTCACTGTCGCGCCATCGGCCGCGATCTCGCCATGTGCTTCAAACCCGGCGCGTCCGTCCAGATCGCCGCTTAGTGAAACTCGGGTGACGTCTTCGCTCAGGTCCGCGTCTGCCCGGAAGGCGAGTGGGCGTTTCAGGGCGGCGACCTCCTCCAACAGGATGCGCTGAAGTGCCCCGTGCGCTGTAACGCGGCCCGGACCCGCCGCAATCTCCAGGTCGAATTCCGGTATCGCCAACGGTGGTTCCGCTATCGCCGCGGACCCTTGCGTGAGGGCGAGGCGCGCCAGACCATCCTCCGCCTCCAGGATGGCGGAGCCGCTGATGCGGGAACCCCGCGACTCCAGCGCAAGGCGCGCTGTGTCCAAGGTAAGACGGGGGCCGGAGATGTTGATCGTGGGTCTATCCACCGCCAGCGAAAGCGGTTCCAGAACAGGCAGGAGGCCCGCGTCCGGGCGTAGGCCGATATTCAGGCCGTGTGTGGAAAAAGTTGTGTCTTGGCCCAGATGCAGATCGGCGGGCCCGTCCAGATGGGCCGCGACGGGTCCGAGTTCGGCGGACAGATTGCCTTGCAACGAAAGACGCGTGGCATCCGCCGTGGATGCAAGGGACGTCTGCAAGTCGGTCAGTGCGCGGATTGTCAGCGGGAAACCCAGCAGGTCCCGAACTCTCGGATCCGCCGACGCCCGGACCGCGGTTGCGGAAAGATCGGCGGCGGCTTCGAAACCCTCCAGCAGTTTGAAGGTCCGGTTTGCCCCGATCTCAAGCGCAAGGCTGCCCCGCGCGCTGACCTCGCCGCCGCCCGGCAGCGGCCAATGGCGGATATCGGCGAAGGCGTCGATGGTGGCGGGCGGCGCGGCGGATGCGCCCAGCAAGGCCGCCGGATCGACAGCGCCGACATGCGCGGACCCGCTGACATGCCCATGGTCCAGTTCAATCAGGAAAGGGAAACTGTCGAAAGCCAGCGCCTCCAACCCGACGGCCCCGTCACGTTCCACCAATCGGAACGTGGCGTTCAGCGGGTGTGGATCGGAACCGAGCTGCAGGCCGTATCCGCCGGGGGGAACATGAAACGGGTTTTGGCTTTCTTCCGGCACGGTCACGCGCAGCGCCGGCGGCAGGGCGGAGCGTATTTGCCCGACGCCGTGACGGAAGGCGATGGACAGGCCGCCCGTCAACCCAAGCGCGCCCAATTCCGGCATTTCCAGATCGGAAACCCCAACTGTTAGGGAAAGCGACAGATCCGGGGCGGACCGCAGAAGCGCCGCCGCCAAAGGTTGCCGTCCCATCGTCAGCGGCGCTGTCAGAGACGCAGCGCCGTCCGCCAGCAGATACCCCTCGGGCGTTTCCACATGCAGATCTATTTCGTCTATCGCCAGCGCAGCCGGTCCAAAGTCGGGATACGGTGACGAAGCCCTGGTTTCGGCGTCCCCCAACCCGGCCAGCTCCATGATCTGATCGAGAGGGGAGAATTGCAGGTCCGCGGCGATCCGCGCGGCGCGAACAGCGCCGATCCTTAGGGAGAAGGCGTCCGGCCAGTCGATGCCGACCGTGATCCGTTCGGCGGAGACTGTGCCGAAATACGCTAGGCGGAGTTCCTCAATCGCGATGGAGTCGAATGAGACGGCCCCGATACGCAGCGTAACGGGACCGGGAAATCTGTCTTCCAGGACGGCCGTCGCGCCCCATTCCAGCAATGCGGCCCGTTGCATCCAGAGAATGGCGATGCCGGCAAAAAGCAGTGCCAAGCCGAACAGCAGAGCCTTCGGCAGGTAGCGCATCAGTCCGGCTGTCCGTCCGCGCCGGGTCCAGGCATGGTCCTTGCCTGCGCCCCGTCCTGCAAAGCCTGTTTGCGGTTCACCGGGTGCGGGGAAGGGTCGTCACCGGGCGGATGAACCGCCGGCGGGTACAGGGCGACTTGCTGCTTCGCCGGATCGGTATTCGCCTCCAGATCCAGGGTGCGTTTGTTAACGCCGGCCCGCGGCGCAACCGAAACGCCGTCGATCTGTTCCAGATCGAACCACCATTTCTTCACCGGATTGATCGACCCGTTGCCAAGCTTGTCGTCCCATTTGGCGATCAATCCACGGCTGGACGGCAGATTAATCGCCGCCCAAAGGACCGCGCGTTCGCTAAGCAGGCCCTCCATATTGAACGGGCAGGTCTTCATGCATCTGCCGCAGGCGGAACCCTTGGGGTTCGTCACCCGGTAACGGGTGCAGCGTTCGACATCCGGCTTCCAGATTTCATAGCCGTTATATTCGATGCGGGGGCCCAGCGGGATTGCGGAACACGGGCATTCACGGGCGCATTTGTTGCACTGTTCACAGAAATCGATCAGCCCGAAATCGACGGGCTTATCCAGGTTGAGCGGCATGTCCGTCGTCAGGACCACGGATTTGAAGCGCGGGCCGACAAAGGGGTTCAGCACCAATTCTCCAATCCGGCTCAACTCCCCCAGCCCGGCCCACAGGATCAAGGGAATGTGCAGGACCTCGGAATCCGCGTTGGTCTGCGCGCGGGAATCGAAACCAAGGCGGCGCAGATGGGCGGCCATCACACCCGCAATCTGCGCCCCGCGCATGTAGGAGCGCATGGACTGCGCGCCGGAAATCCAGTCGTCGCCGCTGGACCCTTCCATGGTTTCGAAACCCTGATCGATCAGCATGACGACGGCGTAGTTGTGGCGCACGGGCACCGGCTCGCCCGCGGCGTTGTGGGTGTACCAGGCGTAATCCTTGGCTTCGCAGATGCCGACCATGTCCGCGCCAAGGTGGTAGGCCAGCCCC
The DNA here is from genome assembly GCA_028282025.1 of Hwanghaeella sp. Taxonomy (GTDB): domain Bacteria; phylum Pseudomonadota; class Alphaproteobacteria; order UBA8366; family Aestuariispiraceae; genus Hwanghaeella. The sequence goes on from JANQIT010000004.1 coordinate 9,199, forward strand.
TTTACCGCCTGGGCGTTCTTTTCCGGATCGGTCCAGCCCGGCGTCGGTTCAGCCGCCGTCTCTCCATATTGAAGGGGAACCATGCCGCGGATGAAGGGTGTCATTGCAAAGGCGTAGGGATTCTTGACGGCGAAACGGTCGCGCTCCCGCTTGGCCTTTTCACCCAGATCCCCCATCAGGGCGCGCTGAAAGAACTCGGCCCGTTTCGAGACGCGCTCGATCCTGCTTTCGTCCACCACCGTGGTCGGGCGGTCTACGCGCTTGATCTTTTCCATCGGATAGGGACCCAGATGCAGCGCGCGCGCCGGACTTTCCTCAAAAGGCGTCGCCGCACCGCCCCGGCCGATCAGCCAGCTTGGCCCGTGGCTTCGGAAACGGTCGGCCATGGACCGCCGCGCCAGTGGCATATCGACGGCGGCCTCATAGCCGGTGGTGACGGCGGCGAGCCTGAAGCCGCGGGGAGAAAAGGGATGGCGTACACCGGCGTCAGCGGCTTCCATCAAGCCGGATTGCAGCCCAAGCAGCGTCAAGTCGACATCGCAGCAGCCGGGATGTGAAAAGTGCGCTGTGGCGGGGAACCCCATATTCCGCAGGTATCCGGCCAGGCTGCAAGTTATCTCAGCGGCGCGCAGGTCGGCCAAGGCGTCCGCAGCGCCATCGATCCATTCGAAGCAAGCCTCGTCGGGGAGCGGCATTCTCCCCTGTTGCACAAGAACGACCAACGCATGGGTGTGTTCGGCGGGGATGCCGTTCTCTCTCGCCTCTTCGGGGATCCTGCACAGGGCGGCCCCATCGGCGTCCAGGAAGTAACAGCCCGCCTTCAGATTGTCCGCCCGGGCCGCCGGGTCGTCCGGGACCGGGGCTTGGGCCTTCGCGACCGGACCGTCCCGGTGCGTCCCGTACAGATCGAAATAAGCCCCCAGCACGACGGACGCGGCCTGGGATGTCTCCGGAGGTGCGGCGGCAGGGATCTGCCGGGGATGGGCGCGCGTCGCCGCAAGGCGGTTCGCGCGGGCGAGCCTTTCATAGGGAAACCGGCCCAGATGGGGAGGGCGTTCCTTGTTGGACAATAGACGCATGAAGAGAAGCTAGAGCAATTCAACAGTCTGCGGAAGGATCGTCTCTGTGTTTCCACAGAACCGTGACAGGCTTGAAAGGTATCGGCCGGCGGCGTTAGTCAATCCGAGGGCTGTGAAGCCGCTTGCGGCGAGGCGAGTTCCGGTGCGCTGCCCCAGTCTTTCGTGCCTTGCGCGGTGGGAGCATCGCCCGTCTGTTCCGAGGCGGCCGTGCTGCCGGAAGGGCCCGATGCGGGAACGATATCCGCGTTCGTCTCCGCGCCCTGTTCCACAATCGGCGTCTCCTGCTGACCGGGCATACTGATAAGAAAGCCGCCGGCAAGGACAATCACGCACACGATGGCGCCGAACAGCATGCGATATCCGGTCAGCCGGAACGGTCCTGCACGCCGGGGTGGGGCGGCATGCAGCGGCGGCGCCGTGTTGGCGCCGTTCACCCCCAGTTCATCCGGGGAGCGACCCGTATCGCGAATAGCCTCATGCAACGACCGTTTAGGACGCTGCAAATATGGTGACGTCATAATCCTTTTTGGAAACGTTACGTTCCCGTACCCCGTTTACATTCCGCCCCAACCTGCCCAGGGACGGATTTCGTAACCTACTTCATGCCGTCTGAGACGATACTACCGACCGACCTACTAACAGACTGCCGACTGGCGACGCAGTTATTTTTGCGCAGCAGTTTAGACAGATTCATACCTAATTACCTAACGGTTTTAGGTTAATATCTATTTTTAGTAGATGGAAAAAAGATTCAATGTCAACGATCATGGCTTTGACTTTGTTGAGAAAACGCTAATTAACTTCACATGGTCAACAGCGGTTTACATTAACGCGGTTAAATCGCACGGTCCTCCACTGAAATCGCTGTGTGGAACGCGGTTTATGAGGCGAGCTGAGGATACGGTTGCGAACAGAGACAGCCAAAGACGCCGCCGCTCCGCCAATATTGTGGATTATCTGTGGATAACTTCCGAGGGGCGACGGGTCTTGAGTACAAAAGAGGTCACCCCTGGAGGAGGAATGCTCTAGGATGCAGGCAAAGCCGGTAGGGAAGCGTCGGTGCTTTGGGTTACGTCGCCTTGAACGAAAGAAAGGGTGACGCCGAACAGCTGCTCAGGGGGGATGGTCAATCCTCCCTTTGCCCAATGGTAGGAAAAGGACTGTTCCTGAAGCTGTTTTTCGACTGCGGACAGGTCGCTGACAACGACGCGGAAGGCGGCCAGATGCGGGCCTTCGGGACGTTCCGGCCAATTCATGGCCGGTGCGCCGAACCAGGTTTCATAATTGGCCGGCGTCATGGCCGTTACCCAGCCGCGCGCCGTTTCCGTGCGCAAGATGCCGTCTTCCAGTGAAACGCTTTCCGGTTGTTGCAAGCCGGCGAAAAGCGGCCGCAACCGGGCCGGGTCATTCGCCACCATGACAACCTCGCCAACCATCGCCGCGCCATTGGCGTGACGCTGGTAGTCCGGTTTCCAGAAATATTGCGGTGCATGCTGCTGGCAGACGAAGAAGGCGGCGTCCGGCGCCTCTGGCCGGCTGACGAAGGCCAGGGAAAAACCGACCGTTACAGCCGAGCCGTCCGGCAGCTTCGCCTGCCGCTCGAAATCGAAACGGTCGAAATCGGACAGGCCCTTGGCCGCGAACTCGTCCCGGTTGGCGGCGGCGTCGTGACTTTCGAACACCAGCATCCCGAACCCTTCCCGCTGCTGCAGGTAGGTTTCGATGAAGCTTCCGAATCTGAATTGGCGCGGCGCGGGGGGCAGCATTTTTTCGGGATGGGCGACCTCGATGATCTCCAGAAAACAGCCCCCCATCTGGACCAGACGGTTATCCGTCCCCCAATCGTGACTGGCGCGCGGGGTCAGCGTGAAGCCCAGCTTCTCATAGACGGAAGATGCGGCGTCCAGATCTCTCACACAGAGAACCAGATGGTCGATGCCGCGACCCTGAAGGGGCGGTGTCCGGGTCAGAGCCATGGTTTCCTCAAGCGACCGGCTCGGTCGGACAGCCGGCTTGCAGCCATGCGCCGAAACCGCCCGCCAGACTGACCACGTCGGACAAGCCCATATCCTGCGCCGTCTTACCCGCAAGGAGCGAACGCCCGCCGCTGCCGCAGTAAAAGACGAACTTCCTATCCGGGTCGAAGACCGGATTGAAGGCGGGGCTTCTGCGGTCGATGTTGAATTCCAGAAGACCGCGCGGCGCGTGTACGGCGTTCACGATCTTACCCTGGGCGCGCAGCTCGTCCGGCTCGCGCACATCGATGAACACGGCATTGGGGTCGCGCAGCAGGGCCCGGCCTTCCTCGGGATTGACTTCGGGCACCGTCGCCTTCGCGGCGGCCACCAGATCGCTTACGGATAAGGGCATGGCTGTCCGGCTCCGTTACAGGTTTTCTTTGAAGAACGCGACGGTCCGGTCCATCGCCAGCGCCGCGCTGGCGCGGTCGTAAGACCCGCGCATGTCGCAGTTGAAGCCGTGGTCCGCGTCATACACATGTACGGGCAGATCCGGGTGGCTGTCCCGCACGGTCTGAACATGGTCCGGGGTTATGTGCGCGTCCTTTTCGCCAAAATGCAGCATTGTGGGGCAGGAAGGCGTTTCCGAAGCCTTGTCCTGGATGCCGCCGCCGTAATAGCCGACCGCCGCGCCGACGCCCTGCAGCCGCGTGGCCGAAATCCAGGAGAGGTATCCGCCCCAGCAATATCCGACGACGCCCTTTCCGCCTTCTGGCAAAGCGGCCAGGGCGGCGGCGATGTCTTTCAGGACATCGTCGTCTACCGATACGCCCTTGTAATCGCGGCCCTGTGCGACGTCCTCGGCGGAGTAGCCAAGCTCTACGTCGCGGGCCACTCGGTCGAAGACGGCGGGTGCTATGCAGTTGAAGCCGTGTTCGGCGAACCTGTCGCAGACCGACCGAATATGCGCGTTGACGCCGAAAATCTCCTGCAACACGACAAGATTGCCCAGCGCCGGCCCATGGGCGTCGGCCTTATAGGCCTTGAAATCGTGCCCGTCCGACGCCGTCAGCGTTATCGTTTCGCCCATCCCGCGGCTCCTCCTGGAAGGTTGTTTTCGTTGGCCGCTAAAGTAATGGGGTTTTTTGCTGTGTCCAGCCCGTCCGGAAAGCAGCGGCGGGATCTAGACGTTGAACCGGAATAGGAAGACGTCGCCGTCCTTGGCCCGGTAGTCGCGGCCTTCCAGACGCATCTTGCCGGCGTCCTTGGCGCCCGCTTCGCCGCCCAGGTCGACATAGTCCGTGTAGGAGATGGTTTCGGCGGCGATGAACCCGCGTTCGAAGTCCGTGTGGATGACGCCCGCGGCCTGCGGTGCGGTGGCCCCGTCATGCACCGTCCAGGCGCGGGCTTCCTTCGGGCCCGCCGTGAAAAAGGTGATCTGATTCAACAGGGCGTACCCGGCGCGGATAACCTGCGCCAGACCGGTTTCCTCCAGGCCGAGGCTTTCCAGAAACTCCGTCTTTTCCTCGGCCGTCGACAATTGCGCAATCTCGGCTTCGATAGCGGCTGAGATGATCACCATCTGCGCGCCTTCCGCGGCGGCCTTTTCCGCAACCCGCGCGGTGTGCCCGTTCCCCTCGGCGGCCTCGTCCTCGTCAACATTGCAGACATAGAGAACGGGTTTTGCGGTAAGCAACTGGAAGCCATCGAAGGTCGGGCGCTGTTCCTTGCTGATTTCCGCCACGCGCGCGGGCTTGCCGTCGCGCAGCGCCTCCAGGACCAGCGCGATGACCTCAACTTCCAGCTTGGCCTGCTTGTCGCCGCCCTTGGCGCGCTTCTCCCGGTCGGTGAAGCGTTTCTCCATCGCTTCCATATCGGCGATCATCAGTTCCGTCTCAACGGTCTCCGCATCCCGGATCGGGTCGACCGACCCTTCGACATGTGTGATGTCGTCGCTGTCGAAACAGCGCAGCACGTGAACGATGGCATGCACCGCCCGGATGTTGCCGAGAAACTGGTTCCCCAGCCCCTCGCCCTTGGAGGCGCCTTTCACCAGTCCGGCGATATCGACGAATTCCAACTGGGTCGGAATCACCTTGACGGACTTGGCCAGCTCGGCAAGCGCGGTCAACCGCTGATCGGGCACGGAGACGCGCCCGACATTCGGTTCTATCGTGCAGAACGGATAGTTCGCCGACTCCGCCGCCTGGGTGGCGGTCAAGGCGTTGAACAGCGTGGACTTGCCGACATTCGGCAATCCGACGATTCCACAATTGAAGCCCATTTCCGGGTCACTCCTTGTCTTGACGGCGCGGGTTCAGGCCCACCTTGGCCATCGCCTGCGCCAATGCGCTGTCCACCGCCTGTTTGCCGCCGGGGTTGGCGCCCGGCTGGGGCGCTGCGGTTTTTGCCTGCTCTTCCCGGTCCGCCTTCCGCGGCGGCTTCAGGATCAGGGCGACCTTGGTCATGAAGTCCGGCCCGCCCCGGTCGACCAGCGTCGGGAACGCCTCGGCCATCGCATCCAGCAGTTTCTCCGTATCGGGAAATTCCGCCTTGGCGTAATCGCCCAACACATGGGCGTGGACCTTGGACTTGTCGCCCGGATGCCCGATGCCGATGCGAACCCGGCCATAGTCTTTGCCGATATCCTTGGCGAGATGGGCGTCGATGCTGCGCAGGCCGTTGTGCCCGGCATTGCCGCCCCCCTGTTTCACCTTCAGCTTGTTGGCCGCCAGATCCAGCTCGTCATAAAAGACCCAGACATCATCCGCCGGAAGCTTGTAGAACCGTGCGGCTTCGCCGACCGCCCGGCCGCTTTCGTTCATGAAGGTGGTCGGCTTCATGGCCAACACCTTCTCGCCGCCGACCTGACCTTCGGCCACCTGCGCCTGAAAGCGCGCTTTCCAGGGCCCAAACGAATGGCGGCGGACAATTTCGTCCACCGCCATGAAGCCGACATTGTGACGGTTTCGTTCGTATTTGGGTCCCGGATTGCCAAGTCCGACAAGCAGGAACATGAGAAGCTGTTACTCCTCTGAAGCGGCTTCCGCGCTTTCGGCGGCATCCTCGCCGGCGGTTTCTTCGCCTTCTTCGCCGTCTTCCGTTTCGACCGGCTCCGCGATGACGGCGGTCGCGATGTTGGCGACAACCGGGTCACGGTCGGTGATGGTGGACTCGACGCCGTCCGGCATGGAAACCGAGGAAATCCGGATCGTGTCGCCGATTTCCAGACCTTTCAGATCGACTTCCAACTGTTCCGGGATGTCGCTTGCCGAACAGGCGACTTCGATCTCGTGCCGCACGACGGTGAGCTGCCCGCCTTCGATCAGGCCCGTGCACTCTTCCTCGTTCAGGAAGGCGATCGGCACCATCACCGAAATCTGAGTGTTCTTGCCCACGCGCAGGAAGTCGACATGCAGGGGCGCGTCGCTGACCGGGTGGAACTGAACGTCACGGGGAAGGGCCTGCTCTTTTTTGCCGCCTTCCACTTCGATGTCGTAGACCGTGTTGTAGAAGATGCCTGCTTCCAGGCCCTTCATGATCACACGGGGGTCGATTGAGATCGACAGGGGATCCTTGTTTTCACCGTACACCACGCAAGGCACCAGCCCTTGCCGGCGAACGGCCCGGGCTGCCCCCTTACCGGCCCGGTTCCGCGCAACCGCGGGAATCGTCGCATCAGCCATTTGAATATCTCCTTTTCAAGCTTTGGCTATCCAATGCGGATAAACCCACCGGCCTCCAGGGGTGCCGGGGGCGCTTGTTCACAGTCATGTTCTGCGAAAGCGGCGCTTCTTTAGGCCGGGCGGCGCGTCAAGTCAAACCCGTTCTGGCCGCGCCCCGCGCCGTCCAGCCGGTATTTTGAAGGGGCTGCGGCGTCCGGTCAGTCGAACAGACTGGAAACCGACCGTTCTTCCGAGATACGCAGGATCGCCTCGGCAAGCAGCGGGGCGATGGAGACCTGCCGCACCGTATCGCTGACCCGGATTGCTTCCGTCGCCATGATGCTGTCCGTCGTCACCAGGGACGCCAGCGGCGACGCGGAGACGCGGGCCACCGCGCCGCCCGACAGGACGCCGTGCGTGACATAGGCGCGGACCGAATGCGCGCCCGCTTCGGTCAAGGCCACCGCCGCGTTGCAGAGGGTGCCGGCACTGTCGACGATATCGTCGATTAGAACGCACTGCTTGCCCTTCACGTCCCCGATGATGTGCATCACTTCGGAGACGCCGGCGCGTTCACGCCTTTTGTCGATGATGGCCAGTTCCGCATCCAGGCGCTTGGCCAGCGCCCGCGCCCGAACCACGCCGCCAACGTCCGGCGAGACCACAACGGTCGGTTCGTCTTCCAGGTTCTCTTTCACATCCGCGGTCAGAACCGGCAGGGCGAAGAGGTTGTCGGTCGGAACGTCGAAAAAGCCCTGTATCTGCCCGGCGTGCAGATCGATGGTCAGGACCCGGTTGGCCCCCGCAGACACGATCAGGTTGGCGACCAGTTTGGCGGAAATCGGCGTCCGCGGCCCGGTCTTCCGGTCCTGCCTGGCATATCCGAAATAGGGAAGAACCGCCGTGATCCGGCGCGCCGAAGCCCGGCGCAGCGCATCGATCATGATCAGCAGTTCCATAAGATTGTCATTCGCCGGGTAGTTCGTCGACTGGATGACGAAGACGTCCTCGCCCCGCACGTTTTCCTGTATCTCGACAAAGATCTCCATGTCGGAGAAGCGCCGGATGGCGGCCTTTGTCAGGGGCGTGTTGAGGTAAGAGGAGATGGCCTCGGCAAGGGGCCGGTTTGAATTGCCGGGAAGAATTTTCATGTTTACGCCAGAGCCCGTGACCGATCAGTCCGCGACGTTGTCGATAAAGATACCTAACCGTCCCGGCGCTCTTCCGGCGCATGAACTGCTTACCACGCGATCCTCCCCGCCGTGCCGCCGGTTTGCCCGGCGTTCCCGAAACAGGCGCGATGCAGCTTCTCTGGACTGGGCGTTCTATATCAAGGCGACCCGGTGGTGTAAACGACTTGGCTGACCTGTCCGGACTCCGTTCGTGTGCGGAAGGCGGTTTGCGGTAAAGTACTACGATCCCAATTGGCTGTAGGCGTCCTGAACCGCCCGAACCGAATCGACCAGGGCCAGGACCGCGTCGAATGCGGTGTTTCCCCATTTCCCGGACAGGGCGTCTTTCGGGACGGCGCTTTCCTGGCTCAGCCGGCCGATTTCCTCGCCCGCGTCGGTGACGATGGACCAGTCGAGTTTCAGGATATCCCACTCGGCATCCAGCGCCTGGACGGAGGCGGCCGCGTTCAGAATCAGGCCCGGTTCCGCCCCGTTTTGGGCGACGTCCAATCCAGCCCGGGTGAACAGCACCACCGCCGCCTTGGCGAGAGCGATGCGTCCGTTGCCGGGCGCGCCGACGATTTCGCCGATGCCCAGCGAGGCGTTTCTGACGACCGGCTTCTGCTGTCCCGCCGGCGTCAAGGACAGCCTGACCACGTCGATCAGCGGCGCCGGGGTGCGGGTCGCGCTATCGTCGGGTCTGGGCAATGCGGTGACGACCTGTTCGCGGATCCGGCCGTCGGGTTCGAACAATTCCCACCGCACCCACGGGCCGCTGACGTCGGTGAAAACCGTCGGTTTCAGCAGGCGCGCGTTGCGCATGGCGGCGCTGGTGCTGGCGACGATGCCCAGCTTCCGCAACTCCTGCGCCAGGCTTTCCGCGACCGCATCCCCGGACCCGGGCGGCAGTTCCTCAATCGCCAGAACACGCACGCCACTGACGAAATTGGCGGCCGCTAGTGCAGCTTTGGTTTTCTGCGCACTGTCCTGCTTGAAGGGCTGCGGCACGGGGCCGCAGGCCGACAACATGGTCAGGATCAGCAGCGGGAGTGCAAGGGATCTCATCCGGCGCGGCGCATCAGATAAGGAAACAGCCCGCGATCAGGCACAGGAAGAACAGGACGATAAGCTGAATGATCCACGGCATCTTCTTGGGTGCTGTCCGTTACTCCGCAACGAACAAGTCCAGGCCGGCGGTCGACAGGGATTCGGCCCCGTTTTCCGTCACAATCGATGTCCGGCCCAGGCACTGCGCGATGCCTGCTTCGGAATTGAATACGATGATGTGGATGAAAAAGACCATGCCGGGCTGCGCTTCGACGGGGTTGCCGTGATACAGCATCGGCCAGTCCATCCAATTCGGCGCGAAGGTCGTGCCCAGGGAATAGCCGCAGGCGTTCATGCGGTGTTCCGCAAGGCCCGCGCCGTCCAGCACCTTGGCATGCGCATCGAAGACATCCCCAATCGGCCGTCCGGGCCGCAGCGCTTCCTCGCAGGCCAATAGCGCGTCTTTAACCGCCTTGTGGTATTCCACATGCAGCGGATGCGCCCTGCCGACCGGGATCGTCTTGAACAGGGCCGAATGGTAGTGGCGGTAGGCGCCCGCGAATTCCAGATTGAGCTGGTCTTCCGCATCGAGAATACGGCGTCCCGATTTGTAGCGGCACAACAGCGCGTCTTCGCCGGACCCGATGATGAACTCGTTGCCCGGATAGTCGCCGCCGCCGGCGAAGATCGCCGCTTGCATCGCCGCCAGGATTTCGCCCTCGTCCGCGCCGGGGCGGGCAAGACGCTTCGCTTCCGCCAGGGCGTGGTCGGCCAACTCCCCGGCCTTGCGCACGTAATCCAGCTCGGCCGCGCTTTTCACCAGCCGCAAGCGGCTGACCAGGAAGGATGCGTCGCTGAGCGTCACGAATCCGTCCAGCGCCGCGTCCAGCTTCTTGCCGCTGGCGGCGGTCAGTCCGTAGCTCTCATACTCAACACCGAGATGCTTGCCGGTGAGCCCGCGCCGATGCAGCAGATCGCGCAACTCGCGGTGCGGCTCCATCCCCTGGACATCCTTCCAGACATGGATTTCCTCAATCGTGCTGGTGTTCTGCGCCTGTCGCAGATCCGGCGCGCGGGTCAGCAGGAACATATCCCCATCGACACCCAGATACAGACACTGGAAATAGACATAGCCGAACGTGTCGTAGCCGGTCAGGTAGAACATGCTTTCCTGCCGGGTGATCAGAAGCCCGTCCAGCCCGTCGGCCTGCATCGCTTTGCAGGCGCGTTCCCGGCGTCCGGCCAGTTCCTGTTCCGAAAAGTGCAGCGCCATGAATATGCTCCCCCTTTAGTTCCGCAGCGCGATTGCCGACAGCAACCGGCCATAGTCCTTTTCGCCGTTCAACGTCGTGCGGCGGTAGCTGAAAAACAGATCTTCTTCTGCCCGTGTATCGCGTCCGATCCAGCGGGCCTCGCCCACGCCCGCCCGGTCCAGACGATCCCGCACATATCCGGGCAGATCGAATTGGAACTTGTCCGCCCGGACGCCCGGCCCGAAATACCGGGCGTTGTCCGGGGCGGCCGACAGAAAGGCGTCGCGGAATTCCGTCCCGACCTCGTAAGAGGTTTGCGCGATACAGGGCCCGATGACGGCCAGCACCCGGTCGCGCCGCGCGCCGAGTTCTTCCATGCCCTCAATCGTTCTGTCGGTGATCCCGCCCAACGCCCCTTTCCAGCCCGCATGGCACGCCCCGATGACCCCCGCATCCGGGTCCGCGAACAGGACGGGGGCGCAGTCCGCCGTCGCAATTCCCAGCGCCGCGCCGGGCCGGTTCGTGACCAGACCGTCGGCTTTTGGGGCGGCGCTATGCGGCCAAGGGTCCGTAACTTTCGCCACGGTGTCGCCATGCACCTGATAGACGGTCGTCAGGGCCGTCTTTTCCAAATCCAGGGCCTGCATGGTCCGGGCGCGGTTTTCCGTTACGGCGGCGGTGTCGTCGTCCGATCCGAAACCGATGTTCAGGGATGCATAGACGCCGGTGCTGACGCCGCCCTGTTTCGTGAAAAAGCCGTGCCGGATGCCGGATATGGACGCCAGGTCCGGGTCATCCAAGGGTGTCGGTCGTCGGTTGGTCATTCGGAATCCTCAAACCCGGGCGGTGTCTGCGCGCCGGCGGGTAACACGGCCAAAGCCTTGAACAGGGTGCCCATTTCCTGCGGCCCTATCAACCGCCCTATGGCGGCTTCGATGGCCTGCGCTTGGGCCGGGGCGGCCTTTTTCACAAGTTGCCGCCGCCGGATTTCGATCCCCAGCCGGGTCAGCAGGGCGCCCTGCGTCACCGGACCGAAGGCAAGCGCGCCGCTCTCCCGCGCCGTACGGGAAAGCGTGTCGAAATCCACGTGTGCGGTAATATCCGCCGTCCCCGGATCGGACAGGATGTCGGCGGTCTTGTGACGGCGTACTGCCTGCAGCGTATCGCCAACCGCGCTTTCCGGGTGGCCGTAATCGACGATCAGGGCCGCGCCCTGGGGGGTGACCCGCTCGCAGATTTGCCGAAGGACCGAGATGGAGGCCGGTGAAACCTCGAACACCGCGCCGGGTTCCGCGCCTTCCCGGATGTGCGGCGGGACAAGTGGGACCAGGGGGGACGATCCCGGGGAGACGCCGAATCCGAAACCTTCCTCCCCCTGGAGCGCGACGACCCGTTCGCACCATCCCCGGTCGGTCTGTACCAACTGATGGATGGGCAAGGCGTCGAAGAACTCGTTGGCGACTAGGTAGGTCGGCCCGGTGGGGACGGTTTCCAGGCTCTCATGCCAGGTCACGGCGTGACCGGCCAGGGTTTCCCGCTGTTTCTCCCGCAGGGCCGGGCTCGCTTCGACAAGGTGGACCGATACCGCATCGGTGAATCCCGGCATCATCCTTCCCGCGCGCAGGATATCGGCCATCAGGGTGCCCCGTCCCGGGCCCAGTTCGACAAGCGCCGCATCCGCGGGTCCGCCCGACCGCAGCCAGGTTTCCGCGAGCCATAGGCCGATGAGTTCGCCGAAGACCTGACTGATTTCCGGGGCGGTGATGAAATCGCCGTCCGCGCCCAGCGGATCGCGGGTGACATAGTAGCCGTGCTTTGGGTGCGTCAGGGCCTCCGCCATGAAACCGGCGACGGTCATCGGCCCTTCAAGCGCGATCCGGCGTTTCAGGTGCTTCTCAAGCGGGCTCACGTCGCCTGGCCGGCGAGCGGCCGCAGCATACTGCGCCGGAACACATAAAGGCCGATCAGGAACATCGGCAGCGATAGCCACTGGCCCCAGGTGGTGGCGAAGGGCAGGGCGTCGACCAGGATTTCCGGCTCCCGGAAAAACTCGGCGACGATGCGGGCGGCGGCGTACCCCATCATGAACAGGCCGGTGATCAGCCCGGGCCGGTTCATGGCTTTCGTGCCATGGGCGACGGCGGCCAGCAGCAGATACAGCAGCAATCCCTCCAGCAGGGCTTCGTAAATCTGACTGGGATGGCGCGGCAACTGCGTGGGGTCGGTCTGGAAGACGATTGCCCAGTCTACATCCGACGGGCGGCCGTAATGTTCCTGATTGATGAAATTCGCCAGTCTGCCGAAGAAGATTCCGATGGGGGCGACCAGCGCGATCAGGTCCGTGAAAGCGAAGAAGGGGATTTTCCGCCGCCTAGTGTGCCACAGCATCGCCAGAATGACGCCCAGCAGTCCGCCGTGGAAAGCCATGCCGCCTTGCCAGATTTTGACGATGTCCAGCGGATTCGCCAGATAGTAGCCCGGATGGTAGAAAATCACCTGGCCCAGCCTGCCGCCCGCGATGATCCCGATCACGGCCCAGACCATGAAGTCGTCCATGTCCTGCGGGCTGACCCCGGTCTTCAGCCGCCCCGCCAGCGCCATGGTATAGCGCCAGCCTATGATGATCCCGGCCAGATAGGCCAGGGCGTACCAGCGAATGGCCAGCGGCCCGATCTGAAAGATCACCGGATCGATATCGGGGAACGGCATACTCTACCCTCTCAATTCCCGATCCAGGACATTAGCGGTAGGGATCGTCCGTCATCAGGAAGGATTGTATATAGCTGGCCACGCCGTCCTCCAAGCTCAAGGCATTCGCATCGAAACCCTGTGCCCGGACCCGCGTCATGTCGGCCTGCGTGAAATACTGATAGTGCCGCCGGATATTCTCCGGCGTATCGGTGTATTCGATGGTTGGCGTCAATCCCATGGCCAGAAAGGCGGCCTCTGCCAGATCTTTGAAACTGCGGGCCTTGCCGCTGCCGCTGTTATAGATCCCGCTTTCCGGGCGGTTTTCCAGCAGCCAGAGCATCTGGCGAACGCAGTCATCGACATGAACGAAATCGCGCATCTGGCCGCCGTCTGCATAGTCCGGGTGATGCGACTTGAAAAGTTTCACATTCCCGTGATCGCGGATTTGTTCGAAAAGCTGATGCGCGACCGAACGCTGTGCGCCCTTGTGGTATTCGTTCGGTCCATAGACGTTGAAGAACTTCAACCCCGCCCAGAACGGCGGGGCCGCCCCGCGTGCGGCTTCCGCGGCGGCGAAATCGTCGAACAGTTTCTTCGACCAGCCATAGGGATTCAGGGGGCGCAGCGCGCCAAGCGCGCCGGGGTCGTTGTCATCGTCGAAGCCGCGTTTGCCGTCGCCATAGGTCGCGGCGGAAGAGGCGTAGATCAGCGGGATATCCTCGGCGGCGCAATAGCGCCAGAGATCCTGACTCAATGTCAGATTGGTGCGCAGAATCAGATCGACATCGGCTTCCGTCGTCGCCGAGATCGCGCCCATATGCAGGATGCCCGACAGCGCGCCGGACTTGGATGCCAGCCACATCGGAAGATCTTCGGGCGAGACCGCTTCCCGGACCGGATGCTTGGCCAGGTTTCGCCACTTCTCGTCCGTCCCGAACGTATCGCAGACGGCGACCGGGCCCAGCGACCGTTCCGCCAGCCCGGCGACCAGATTGGATCCAATGAAGCCGGCCCCGCCGGTAACCAGAAACATCTCAACCGCCCCATCTGTTTGCCGCCTCGGCAGCCCGCCGTGTTATACGGAGCCGATGCAACAACGGCAACGGGATTGGGGCCATGCCATTGATGGGGGCGGGCGTGCTGGCGAACTGGGGTGGCGTGCTGC
>JANQIT010000028.1 GCA_028282025.1 Hwanghaeella sp.
TTATGTCACCTTTGCCGCCGCGAGTCCCTCTATAGTTCAGACACTGGACGCGAACCATGGGGGGCTTCTATGAAGAGGATCCTACTTGCAAGTGTTGCAGAGGAGGTGCTGTCGCTATTGAGGCAGCAGGGCGGCTGACCGTCGATACCACGACCGCGAGTGCGCGCGGTGCGAACGGCAGCCTTGGCCAATCGGGAAGAAACGGTCAGGGCGCCTTTACGCCCCTGCCTGGCAGAACAGTATCCGACCCTGCAGGCGACGGAGGTGACGGCGGTAGAGGCGGGCGCGGCGGCGCGGGAGGTTCCGGCGGTCAGGGCGGCGGTGGCGGCGGCGGCACAATCGGCCTTACCGGCTCCATCGTTTCGTTTACCGGCGATAACTCGGTCAACGCGGCAGGCGGAAATAGAGCCAGTGCGGGGCGGTTTGTGCTGAAGAGCAATGCGACCAGCGGCAGTGCGACATCCGTGAATGCAAACACACAGACGTTTGCGGGGCCTCAAGCCACCAACAATCTTATTCTTGGCGATGTGTTCACACCTTTCCTGCCAGATCTCGAAGGCGGCGTGGCGGTATCGGGCATCCTCTCCGGTTTTGGAGCGGATGACAGATTTTTTGCCTCATTGTTCCAAGGCGCAGGTCAGAACGATGTCGCGGCGATTGCGCGTACCAGTTTGACAGACCTTGTCTTCGGCGCGCTGTTCGACGGTTTCGATCTTTTGGTTTTAGCAAATCTATCGACCGAAACACTTTCCGATGTCCGGTTGGGTGTGGACCCCGGTTCTACAGGAACGGGCTTCCTTCAGGACCTCGGTTTGAATTCTGGCTTAACAGGGATGGCGGTATTCGCGACCTTGATCCCGAAGGACGGGACAACCTTCAGCGTCTCCGCCAATGGGTCGTCGCTCTTGAATATCGTATTAGAGAACGATGTGGCGCAGTTCCTTGAACGCAGCAGCGTCTCGGAGATCCCTTTGCCGGCGCCGATACTGTTGCTGCTTAGCGCCCTGGCTGGCCTGGGCATTCTTAAACTCCGGAAACGCTCAAATGCATCCGCCTAAGGGCGGATCATGGCGGCCTAACATGTGAGATCATAGGCGTATGGCGCAGGTATGTGGGTCTATGGCTGAACAACGCTCCGCACGGCCAAGGTACTTACGCGAACGCTAAGGGCGAGGTCTATCGGGGTGTTTAAAGCGGCTTGCCTTTATTCTGGATCACCTTCGATCGCTTTAACGTCACGGCTACTTCCCGGAAGGAGAGAGGCGTGCCGCCGGACCGCTGTGAGCCGCCTTAGCCGACCCAAAATGATATATCGTTTCCATTGTGAACGAACGTTGACATTCAAACGCTCGTTAACACCGCGACCGTAAATCCAATAGCGCCGATTTCGAGACCGGCATAGCATCCTTGTGGGGGCGTCCGGACCTTTCGTCCGGATGTGCGGAGGCGCGGAACGGTTTCATGAAGCCGTTGAGGCGCAAGACTCTGAACCTACTGTCCAAGGCGCAGGGCAAAGGGCCGGTTGACGACCTCCCACCCCCCTCGTTTCGGCGCAGCCGGCCGCCGTTCTGCCACACCCTGGGTTACCGTTCGGTAACGGTGATGTGCTTGTTGGCGATAGAGACGCTCACGCGGAGGCGTCTCTACCCTGGAAGGGCCGGACCATCCCCTGGTTCGGCCCTTTCTTTTGCCGCAACACCGTGGAGGCGGCCCCAATTTTCAGGCTTTCATCCGTTTGGCTGCCTGCACAATCGTCTCCAGCCGGTTCAGAAACTGCGAGCGATCCCGTTTCTGAAACGCGCGCGGCCCGCCCGTCACGGTTCCCGCTTCACGTAGGCCCTGCATCAATTCCCGTGTCGCCAGCGCCATGCCGATCCCGGCTTCGGTGAAGGCTTCGCCATTGTGACGCAAAGCGAAGGCGCCCTTCTTCAGGCAGCGCGCTGCCAGCGGAATATCGCCGGTGACGCAGATATCCGCCGCGACGATCCGGTCTGCGATCCAATCGTCCGCCGCATCCGCGCCTTGCGTGACGACGACGGTCTCTATCAAAGGGTTTTGGTTGGGCCGGATGCCGCCATCGCTGACTAGGTAGATCTTGAGCCCGTGCCGGGTGGCGACCCGCTCAACCTCCTCCTTCACGGGACAAGCGTCCGCATCGACATAGATTTCGATCATATCTGCTTCACCGCGACGACGTTCAAACTAATCGGGACACCGCCTATTCGTAACTCGCTGGTATCGTCGAACAGCCCGAACCCATCGACCTGGTGCACATCTTCAAAACCCGCTTCGCCCAGAAAGCCCGCCAGCAATTCCGGCGTAAAGCCCGATTTATGGTAATCCCAATCATCGGCCTGCCCTCCGAACAAGATCCGCATAAGATGGTACTTTATCTGAGGCGTAGACTCCGGGTGCAACATCAGGCGGCAGATCGTCTCCATATTTGGAACCGCGACAGAGAGCCGCCCCCCAGGCGACAGGACACGGTGGCAGGCGGTAAGAGCGGGCACGACCTCTACCGAATAGGAGAGATGCTCAAGAACATGACTGGCATAGATCTCCACGATGCTTGTATCCGCGAACCGGCTGAGATCCCGGAAATCGCCAACGATGTCCACGTGCGGTCCGGGTTGTGCATTGAGGACGGTCCAGCCCTCTTTGGGAACACGCCCGCCTATGTGAAGTCTCATTGCACCACCACCCGAGATCCGTAGCTCCAAAACGGGAACATATCCGCACCCTGCCTGCATCGAAGTGCGCTATCCCCCCATAACCCATTCACTTTATTTTACGTTTCTTTAATCCATCAGTGCTAATACGAGTGCTGCTGGAAACCCGGAGAGTAGCAATGGCGTGTCAGTTTTGCGAGGGGAGCGTTCGGGAAATCGCACCCTGGATTGTGTTCTACCCGCCGGAGTCCCATTCCCTGTCCAAACTGCTGAAAGTACTTCGGGAAGCAGCCGGCGACCCACGGCCAATCGACGGGTTCGGGCTGGTCGCAAAAACCAGCGCGGTTCGCACCTGCCTGGAAGAGATTGGAACGACGCTGACGCCAGCCGAACAGAAAGACACAATTGTTGCAGATATCGAATGCGCCGAACCCGCCGTAACCGACATCGCCCGAGCGCGGCCGCTCGCTACATTGCTCAGCGAACTCAACGGTGAGTGGATCCGCGACTATCTGAACAGCCCAAAACTCAGTGCCGCTGCGCAACCGATCATCGACCGTCACGGCTTCGCCTACGGACATGAAATGTTGTTGAGAGCCCTCGACGAAAAGGGCGCCACCATTATGCCGGCGGCTCTCTACAAGGCGGCATGCACCCCGCAACTACGCGCGCAACTGGACCGGGCGGCCCGCGTCACCGCGGTCCGCGACTCGGTCGCCGGCGGCCTGGAGGGTAAGATCTTCATCAACTTCCTCCCGACCACGATCTACGACCCCGACTTCTGTCTGGCGACAACCTTCCGCGCCATGGAAGAGTTCGGACTGGATCCCGGCAGGGTTGTGTTCGAAGTGGTGGAAACCGACCGGATCGACGACTACGCCCATCTTCAACGGATCGTCAAAACCTATCGTCGGGAAGGCTTTCAGATCGCACTGGATGATTTCGGCACAGGATACAACAATCTTGAAACCCTGATCCGCCTCACGCCCGATTACGTGAAACTGGACAAGATTGTTGTCGACGATTCACCTGGTAGCGGCCTGAAGACACAGCTTATTACCGAAATGGCCGCCGTCGCGAAACTGAACGGCATCGTGACAATCGCCGAAGGTATCGAAACCGCGGAAACCCACGAACATGTCCGCGATTTGGGCATCGATCTGTTTCAGGGATACCACATCGGCTATCCCGAACTGCCGCAAGACCGCAAGAATGCCGCGCTGAACGCCGAATCCCAACTTCGCCTTGCGGTCTGAGTCCCGCCGTTACAGCGGAATATTGCCGTGCTTCTTCCAGGGGTTCTCCAGCTTTTTCGTTCTCAGCAGCTTTAGACTGCCGCAGATCCGACGCCGGGTGTTGTGCGGCATGATGACATCGTCCAGGAAGCCCAGCGAACCGGCGACAAACGGGTTGGCGAATTTCTCGCGGTATTCCTGTTCGCGTTCGGCGAGTTTTTCGGGATCGTCCTTGTCGGCCCGGAAGATGATCTCCACCGCCCCTTTCGGCCCCATAACCGCGATTTCCGCGGTCGGCCAAGCGTAGTTGACGTCGCCGCGAAGATGCTTGGAGGCCATCACGTCATAGGCCCCCCCATAGGCTTTCCGGGTGATAATCGTGACCTTCGGCACCGTCGCCTCTGCATAGGCGTAAAGCAGTTTCGCGCCATGCTTGATGATGCCGCCGTATTCCTGCGCCGTTCCCGGCAGGAAGCCCGGCACATCCACGAAGGTCACGAGCGGAATGTTGAACGCATCGCAGAACCGTACGAAACGCGCGGCCTTGATTGACGAGGCGATGTCCAGACAGCCCGCCAGAACCATCGGCTGGTTCGCGACGATGCCGACCGGGTGCCCTTCGAACCGCCCGAACCCGACGACGATGTTGCCAGCGTTGTCGGGCTGTACCTCGAAAAACTCGCCCTCATCCACGACCTTATGGATAAGCTCCTTGATATCATAGGGCTTGTTCGGGTTCGGCGGCACCAGGCTGTCCAGGGACATTTCCTGCCGGTCCGCGGAGTCGTCCGTCGGCCTGACCGGCGGCTTTTCCCGATTGCTGCTCGGCAAGAAGCCCATGAAACGCCGCAACTGGCGCAACGCTTCCATATCGTTTTCAAAAGCCTTGTCCGCGACGCCGGATTTACTGGTATGCGTGATCGCACCGCCCAGTTCCTCCGCCGTGACCACCTCGTTCGTGACCGTTTTCACGACCTCCGGGCCGGTCACGAACATGTATGAGGAATCCTGCACCATGAATATAAAATCGGTCATGGAGGGCGAGTAGACCGCGCCCCCCGCGCAGGGGCCCATAATCGTGGAAATCTGCGGCACCACGCCACTGGCCATGACGTTGCGCTGGAAAACATCCGCATACCCCGCCAATGAAGCGACGCCTTCCTGAATCCGTGCGCCGCCGGAATCGTTGAGGCCGATCACCGGGGCGCCGACCTTCATGGCCTGATCCATAACCTTGCAGATTTTGCGCGCATGGGCGGCGGAGAGAGAGCCCCCGAAAACCGTAAAATCCTGGGAGAAGATAAAGACCGACCGGCCGTTGATTTCCCCGTGCCCCGTGACAACGCCATCGCCGGGCGTCTTCTGTTCCGACATACCGAAATCATGGCAGTCGTGTTCGACGAACATGTCGTACTCTTCGAACGAACCTTCATCCAAAAGCGCCTCGATACGTTCCCGCGCCGTCAGCTTGCCTTTCGCATGTTGGGAGTCGATGCGCTTCTGACCTCCACCGAGCCGGGCGCCCGCGCGCTTCTCTTCGAGTTGCTGGATGATATGCTGCATGAAAGCCCCTCCCCAATTCGTCGATGCTGTTGGATTACAGGACGAAGGGTCGCTTGGCCAGACCGCTCTATCCGGGTAGCAGGTCCAAGAACCGGTGCGCGGTCTCCACTTCGCCACGCAGGCGGGTGCGGCGGTCTTCCGCCTCCTCGTCGCGCCCCCAAAGGTCGGCCTGATGGTCTTCATCCACCTGCGACAGGCGAAAAGCCTCTTCCGGAGAGGTCCGGTCGTGCAGCACGCCAAGGCCCAGGATCAACGACCCCATCGCGCTGACCATGGTGTGAAGCGCGGCCAACCGGAAGCTGTCCAGCCGTCCCACTTCCCGGGCCAGCAGCATCAGCGCCGTGTTAGGTTGAGAAACCGGCATCAACCCGCCCGTTACCGCAAGCTCGCAGCCGAATGTCTGCTTTGCCCACGCCAGCATAGGATCCCAAGCGGACTGTTGTTTCGCGAGCAGATCGGGCTGCTGATCGGCGCGATAGCACAACAGGTCGGAGGCCCCGTAACCGGCGATCTCCCCCGCCACCGCATCGCGCTGCGGCTCCACCCGGTCGATTGCGGTGGCGGCCAGAGTCATCATCGGCATCGTTTCCGGCTGAATCTTCTCGAGCTGATCCGCCCATTCCGCCACGATAGCCTGCGCCAAAGGCTCGCCGGGGACCAACAGCGCCGCCTTGGCGGGCGACTTCACCGGCCGGCCGTCCAGGAGGATTTGAAACCAACCCTCACGGCCCGCCGCGGGCTGGGCGGATGCTTCCTTGTAAAAACGCTTCATGTGTCTCTGTCTTAGTTCCCGAACAGGCCCTTCAGACCTTTGTTCAACAGATTCTTGACCGCCTCTTCCGGGTTCCGGGGATCGATCTGCTGCTGTTCTACGGGTTGGACCGGTTGGGCTGAAGGCGTGGCCGGTTGCACACCGCCTGTCGCACCGCCCGTTTTCAGGTCTGCACAGGGATGATCGTCGCCGATCCCCTGCCCCAGGGTCGCCCCCAAAGCCGGCGCAGCCCCCCCGGTCAAAAGGCCGAGCCCCGCACCCAACGCAGCGCGACCGGCCTGCAAACCGAAGCTAGGCTCTGCCAGCGTGCCGCCGACGGCGACCGGAATCCCGATTTGAACCGCCCCGGCGATACTGCCCTGCGGCGTCACATCCAGGTCCAGCGTCTCCCGGCCCAGATTGACCGATCCTTCGACCGTCACCGTCGAAATTTCCGTCTCCAACACCCCAGCCTGAGTTTCCGCCACACCGCCGCGGAAGGCGTAATCGGCGATCATGCACTCAACCACGACATTCTCTTTGTTGGCGAAGAGGATCTGCGTGATCAAGGTCGCGCCCTGTCCGAATTCCCGGATCATCGCACTGCGGTTCATCTGGCCGTTGGTGACCAGAACCTTGGCGCTACCGCCCAGCGTACTCGCCAAGGCCCTGGGACTGTCGCCCAGCGCCGCAACGGACACATCGATTTTCAGCGGCCCGTTGATGACATCGTTGACGCCGGCCAGTTGCATGACGCCGCCGATGTCCAGGTTTTCACCGTTCAACCGGAACCCAAGTTCCGGAATTTCCTTGGCGGCGTTCAGGCGCAGGTCAGCATCGACCATTCCGCCCGCCGCATTGGCGCGGAAGGGCGAGACGTGCAGATCGCCGTTCTTCAGGCTGATGGCGACATCCGCACCGGTCATCTCCGTCACCGCCAGTTTCAGGCGCGCCACCTTGATCGTGACATCCGCATCGACCGACTTCATGGCTTCCAGCGGCAGTGGGTCCGCCGGTATCACCCGCCCGTCGCTCGGTTGAGCCGCGGTCCGACCGCCGCCTGCCGCCGCCCCGCTACCCGCCGCGCCCCCTTGGGAGCCGGCGTCGCCCGCCTGCTGGAAAGGCGACAGATCCAGGAAGTTCGACGTCAGGGCCAGATTGACCGACGGCCGTTCTCCCTCAGTCCGGGCGATCAGGCTGCCGGCGATGTCGCTGTCGCCCATCTGCAGCGTAAGACCGTTCACACGTAATTCGTCGGTCAAGCTTCCTTGCGCCTGGCCACGGACCCGCACGGGGCCGACATCCGGCAGCGGCACCTCCGGTGTTCCCAGATTGGCCAGCGTCGGGCTATCGACCGCAACGCTGACATTCACGCCGGTCAGGGCAACCGCGTCCGCGATGGCCCCTTGAACCGTCAGCAGCGCCTTTTCCGAGGATCCGACGCTGACGTCCAGCCCTTCGATGGCGAACGCCGTCCCCAGCGCTCCTTTCACAGCGGCGGCGACCCGGAACGGCCCCAGCGCGGGCACTGACTGCCCGGCAAAATCCTGAGCAACCGGGCTGAGGTTTGCGGTTTCCGTTCCCTCAGCGGTAACTGCCAGATCGATTCCAGACTGGTTCAGCAAATCCGCGATACCGCCCTTCACGCCGACCCGGATAACCTCAGGACCGCCTAGTACAACGTCGAGCCCGGTAAGCGACAGGGTTCCCGCCGGATCTCCCGATACGGCGGCCCGTACCGCCAACGGTCCAAGCGCCGGGACCTTCTGACCCGCGAAGTCCTCCGCAATGGGAGACAGCGCCCCGACCTGCCGGCTCTCCGCCGCAATGTTCAGATTAAGGCCCTTCTGGTTCAAAGCGTCCTGCAAGCCGCCCGTGGCCGTCACACGGATCAATCCCGGATCGCCAAGCGTCAGAGCGATGTCGCTGACCCCGATCGCCGCGTCCATGTCCCCGGCAACCGACGCCGACAGGTTGAGGGGGCCGAGCGCCGGCACTTTTTGGCCGGCAAACTGTTCGGCGAGCGGCGACAGTGCGCCGACCTGCGCACTCTCCACGGTCACAGCGACGGCAATGCCCCGCTGCTTCAGCGCGTCCGCAACACCGCCCGTGGCCGTGAGCCGCAGCGTCTGGGCGGCCCCCAGATCCAACGACAGATCTTGCACGGCGACCGTACCCGAAACATCCCCCTGAACACGCGCCCCGAAAGAGAGCGGCCCCAAGGCCGGCACCGGCTGCCCGGCATAGATTTCCGCCAGCGGGGAAAGCGCGCCGACCTGATCGCTGTTCGCGGCGATGGCCAGATCAATGCCCCCCGCATTCATCAGGTCCGCCACGCCGCCGGTGACGTTAAGCGCCAGTTGCGCCTGTCGGCCGGCGGACAGGTTCAGTTCGGAAAGCGACAGACCCGCTTGCAATCCGCCCGTAACCGCGCCCTGCACCGTCACCGGACCGAAGGCGGGCAATCCGTGCAGGCCCAAGGGGCCGAGTTCGGCGCCATTCGCCGCGGCCTGATCCAGGAAGGGTTTGACCACGGGGTTGAGCCGTTCGACCTCCGGCGTCTGCACGGCGAAACCGATACTAACGCCCTCCGCGGTCATCGCGTCCGTGATGGAACCTTGGGCGTTGACGACCAGTAAATCGGCGCGGCCCAACGCGAAATTCATGTCGCGCACCGACAGTCCACCGGCCTGCCCACCCCGGATCGACGCTGTCAGGCGGTAGGGACCGAGCGCCGGAATGGATTGTCCGGCAAACCTCTCGGCGACCGGCGACAGACTGGCGGTTTCCAGCCCTTCGGCCAGGAGCGACAGGTCCACCCCTTCGACCGCGGTGGCCGACGCGATGGACCCGGTCAGTTCGACACGCACGAAATCCGGTTTTCCGATCAGAACGTTGAGGTTCGGCACCGCCAACTCGCCGTCCGCGTCCCCGGTCACCGCTGCCTGGATATCGAAGGCGCCGACGGTCGGCACATCGATTCCGGCCAGTTGCGCGGCATCGGCCAGTTCGTCACCGGCAAGGGCGACGATCAGATCGATTCCGCGGCCCGCTGCCGGATCCTGGATTTCTCCGTCGATCTGAAGCGCGATGCCCGCCGCATCCCCGGAAAGTTGGACAGGCCAGACCTGTGAGGGATCCAGCATCGCCTCCGGCGCGCCCAACTGGCCCGTGACGGCAATCGGCAGCTCATTCGCCGCGCCGTTGATTTGAACGTCGAGGGGCGCCCCCGGCGCCGATCCACGAACCGACACAGCGTCCAGACGCACCGTGTTCACCTGCCCTGTGCGCGCGTCGCGCTGGGTGACCGTGACGTCTTTGATATCGACCAATCTTAGAACCGGCAGGATACCGCCGCCCGGCGCGTCCGCACGCGGCCGATCGGCCGCCTCGCCGGGTCCCGGCGCGGACGGCGCAGCAGGACGGCCGGCGGCGAAATCGGCGCTGCTGCGGCCGGTCTCATCCACCTCTACGGCGATGGAAGCCCCACTCAGTTCGACCCGCGTAACATCCAGAATCCCCGAAAGCAGCGGCATCAGTTCGATCTGCGCGTCTAACCGGTCGATGCGCGCCAGATCCGGGGCTTCCGCCCATGGCGCATTCGCGAAACGCAGATTTTCGATGCTGACGGACGGCGAGGTCGACAGCAGGTTTAAATCCATCCGACCGATGCTGAGCGCCCGGCCCGTAGCGTCGAGCGCCTGATCTTCGATGAACTTCTTATCGATCGTGCTGACAAAGATCGCCGCACCGGCCGCCGCCACCACGACAAGACCGACCAGCCCCAGCACCCCGCGAAGAACCCATTTCATGGCTTACCTGCTCCAATAGTTTTCGAGCAGACCGGGGAGGTCCGCAAATCGATCTATGACGCGCGCCGCACGCGCGCGCTTCAGTTCGTCAACCGGATGGTACCCCCATGAGACACCAATCGCATAGGCCCCAGCCGCGGCCGCCATGGAAATATCGAAGACGGTATCGCCCACCATGGCTGTCGTCTCCGGCGCCGCGCCGCTTTCTGCGATGGCGTCCAACAGGATCTTCGGGTCCGGTTTGCTGGGACCGCTTTCCGCTGTCTTCAGGCTGACGAACTTTCCAGTTAAATCGTGGCGTTCCAGGGTGGCATCAAGACCGCGCCTGCTTTTTCCCGTCGCCACCGCCATCAACACACCGGATGCCTCTATCGCCTCAAGGGCTTCCCGGGCCCCCGGATACAGCGGTTCCTCGAAGTCCGGCGATTGTCTGCTCTGAAAAAACGCCTGACGGTACCGCTCGATCAGACGCTGCTGGGTCGGTATGTCCTGTTCCGGGGCCAGTCTGGGTATGGCGTAGTCCAGCCGCAGACCGACACCGGTCCGGATCAATTCATCATCCGGTGGGACTAGGTCTTCCTGCTCCCACGCCCGGCGAACGGAAGCGATAATCATGTGCTGACTGTCGATCAGCGTCCCGTCGCAATCGAAGACAACTAGGCAAGTCGCGGTCATCGTGATCGTCCGTCTATTTCCGGCGGCGCGGTTTCGGCGGTTCCCACTCTTCGAACGGATCCTCGCCCAGATCGGTATCGTCCAGGCCGAGCAGGTCCAAAGTCTTGCGGAGATGCTCCGGCAAAGCGGCGGCGACACGGGTGCCGGCGCCGGGCAGATCGATCTCCCGGGCGTGCAGATGCACCTGCTTCGGGAACTCCGCTCCGGTCAGGAAGGCGTCCTTGCCGCCGTACTTGCCATCGCCCACTATCGGCGCACCCAAGGCGGCCATATGCGCGCGCAACTGGTGCGTCCGTCCTGTCCGCGGCCACAGTGCGACAAGCGCCGCCCGGTTGCCCGCCGTATCGATCACCTTGTACCAGGTAATTGCCGACTTTCCGTGTTCCGGGTCGGCAACCACCCGTTCCTGCCCTTTGCCGCCGGCCTTACCCAGGGCCATGCTGATTTCGCCCTCGCGCGGGTCGGGCACCCCGGCGGTGATCGCCCAATAGAGCTTGCGCGTCTCCTTGCTCTTGAACGACTGGCCCAGCCGTGCGGCGGCTTCCCGGCTTCTGGCCAGCATCATCACGCCGCTTGTGTCTCGGTCCAGCCGGTGAACCAGCCGGGGCCGTTCGCCCGATTTGTCGGCGAGGCCGTCGAGCAATCCATCGAGGTGCTTCTCCGTGCGCGTCCCGCCCTGAACCGCCAGACCCGCCGGCTTGTTCACGACCAGAATGTCCTTGTCCTTATAGATCACCAGAGAACGGACGAAGGCCGCGTCCTCCGCACTGATCGAACCCGGTTTCTTGCGCGGTCCCGCCGCCACGGCGTCGTCCATCGGCGGGACGCGGACCTGCTGGCCCGGCTCCAGGCGCTGGCTGGTCTTCGCGCGTTTGCCGTCGACCCGCACCTGTCCGGTCCGGACCAGTTTCTGCAACCGACCGAAGGCCAGGGCCGGATAGTGCTGCTTGAACCAGCGGTCCAGCCGCATGTCGGCATCGCCCTCGGTGACGGTAACGGTTTGGACCCCGCTCATGCCAGCACCGTCCGCACGGCCTGCAGGCCCAGCATCAACCCCAGCACGCTGAACGCAACAGATGCGACGACATAGATCCCAGCCTTCATCATCTCGCCACGTTGCAATAGCAGCACCACGTCGAGCGAGAAGGTCGAGAAGGTGGTAAACGCCCCCAGGATGCCGACGGTCAGGAAGGCCCGCATCTCCAGACCCGCAGACCAGGTAAGGGCCATGACCTCCACCAGAAATCCCATAACGAAAGAACCCAGCACGTTGCAGACCAAAATTCCCCACGGGAAGCCGTGGCCCAGCAGGCCGGAGACCTGATGCGCAAGCAAGTGTCTGCCGACCGCCCCGATGGCGCCGCCGGCCGCAATGGCGAGGATGGTTTTCATCGCGCGCACGCTATGCCGCAGCCTTTCGCGACGCAAGCCTTCGCACGCCAGAAGCCATCGGGCCACGCATTCGCAGCGTGCGTGCCGCAAACTCTCTAACGTACTGTTATATCATAACAATTACGAGAAACTCTTCTTCAATGGATCTTCGCAAACGGGAAATCGGTGGTATAGTCGCACCACATAAAAACAGCGGGAGAAGGTGCAGACCATGAAGAACAGCGGAATTCTTATTGCGGCAACGGCCATCGCGGCGCTTACGGCTCTGCCTGTATCGGCGCAGGACACGCCCATCGGACCGGCCTGGTGGCCGTCGCCGCACGGCGCGGAAGACCAGGCCGGCAACAGCAATCTGGTGACGGCGGACAAGGTGATGGCCGCAACCCAACTGATCAAGCAGGGCAAACTGATCAAGCTGGGCCGCGATTACGAGACCAACATGCCGCTGTTCGGCAGCCGCGCCTTCGCGCTGCGCATTCCTAGCGCGCCAACAGGCGGGACCTTCGGCAGCAACCGGATCATCTGGAACGACGAATTCCTGGCGACCGAAATCGGTCAGGTCGGCACCCAGTTCGATGGGCTGGGGCATATCGGCGTCCGGGTGAAAGGCGACACGGATCTTGCCGAAACGCGCTACTATAACGGTTTCACCGGCGCCGAAATGGCCGGGGCCTATGGTTTGCAGAAGCTGGGCGTCGAACATGTCAAACCCTTCTTCACGACGGGTCATGTGATAGATGCGGCCGCCGTGAAGGGCGGGCCGATGAATGCGGGGGATGAGATTTCCGTCGCCGACATCGAAGCGGCGCTGGCCAAGAACGGGAAAAGCGGCGCGGATATCAAGCCGGGCGACGTCGTCGTCTTCCACACCGGCTGGGGCCGGCATTGGATCGTCGACAACGCCACCTACAATGCGGGCGCTCCCGGTATCGGCGTAGAGGCAGGCGAATGGCTGGCCGCGAAACAGGTCGCCCTTGTCGGCTCCGACACTTGGCCTGTCGAAGTGGTGCCGAACCCGGATTCAAACCTCGCCTTCCCGGTGCACCAGATCTTCCTGGTGAAGAACGGCATCTACATCCACGAGAATCTGGCTGCCGAACGGCTGGTCGAGGCGGGCGTTCACACCTTTGCCTACATCTTCAATCCCGTACCCATCAAAGGCGCCACGGGCTCCATCGGATCGCCCATCGCGGCTTACTGATTGCCCGGATCATCCGGCGCGGGCGGCCCCTTCGCGGGGCCGCCTTTTTTTGCGGACAGGCTCCTCTGCTATTGCAGAAGGAACGCGCCTG
>JANQIT010000050.1 GCA_028282025.1 Hwanghaeella sp.
ACCAGGATGTCCTTGGCGGCGGATTCGACGCGAGCCAGGCGTTCGGCGGCGGCGTGGACGAATTGCGGTTCTGGAACACATTGCGGACGCCGGAAGAGATTGCCGCCAACTTCGAGGCGCAGGCCAACCCAGCCGATCCCGACTTGGCGCTTTACTATCGGTTCGACGAGCAACTGGGCGATGTCGCTTTCAATCTTGCCGATCCTGACAATACCCATTCGCTTGCAATCGAAGACGGCGTCGACCGTCTGAACGCTATCGGTCAGGGGATCAATTTCATCCGGTCGGCCGAAACCCGGATCGAGTCGGGACGGGGCGTCGGAGACTCGCTGGCGATCAGTGGCGACATGACCTTCGAAGCCTGGGTCCGTTTGGACGAATTGCCGGGCGGCGGGGTGGAGACGAACGAGATGACGCTCGTCCAGTTCGCCGCCAATGGGGAGACGAGCGCGGAGAACGCGCTGTACCAGCTTGTCGTCAGCTCCGCCGGTCAATTGGTCTATGGGCATGAGACGGGCGGTGGCGGCGATGTGCAGGTCGCGTCCTCCTCTGTGATAGAGGCCGAGCAGTGGGTGCATGTCGCCTTTGTCCGCGACACGGCCGCACAGACCGTCACCTTCTATCTGGACGGACAACCGCTGACATCGCCTTCCTATGCGACAAACCCGGACGGCGGAACCGCCAGCGCTCTGACGCTCGGCTTCCAATCCAGTTTCCTGGACGCTGCATTGGATGGAAAGCCGCTTGACGGACAAATGGCCGATGTCCGGATATGGAACACGGCGCGGACGGAAATCGATATTGCCGAATTCTATAACCAACCCCTTCAGGGTGGTGAGGCGGGGCTGGTCCTGAACTACGACTTCGAAGGTGTGCAGGGGGCCGTGTTCGACAAGTCGCCCAACAACAATGTGGGCGTGCTTAACGGCAGCGGCGGATTCCCCAGCCCAGTCGATCTGTCGCCCAAGGTGTCGGGCACGGAAATCGCCACCAAGCCCGGCCAGAATGTCCAAGGAGTCATCGACGGGTCGGGGCTGGACGGGACCGTCCTTTTCTCGGTCGACGGAGGAACTTCCGCAAACGGGTTCTCCACGCGCAACGTCGATCAAGGCATCATGCAGGTCGATATCCTGACCGGCGCCTGGACCTTCATTCCGGCGGATGGTTTCGTCGGGACCTTCGACGGCCTGTTCACCCTCGTCGCGCAGAACACCGCGGGGCAAAGCAACAGCCATACGATCAGCGTCGAGATCCTGCCGGACGAGCAGTTGGTCAACACCAATACCGGGTTCGTGAAATTCGGCGACGCCGCTAACGCGTCAATCACGCTGGCCAACGACGATGGCGGCGGCGGCAGTCTGCTGAACTCCGCGGCCTTCACCTTCGAGGCGAATGTATTCGTCGAACGGTTTATCGATGCGACCGATCAGGTCCTGTTCACCTCGTCGAACAATCTGGCGGGCGGGTTGGGCTTCGACATCGTCGTGAACCAGTCCGGCCAACTGGTCACCAGTTTCTCCTCGGACGGCGCGACGCCGGGTGCGGCGCTGGCCAGCACCAACGCGCTCAATGCCGGGACCTGGCAGCATGTCGCCGTTAGCTTTGACGGCAGCGACTTCCGCCTCTTCATCGACGGCCAGGATGAAGGCGTGTTGAATGTTGGCAGCGGCGTTCAAGTCTCCCACCCTGCAACCGACCTTACCTTCGGGGCGGGTTTTGCCGGCGGCAACGGGCTGGATGGCGCGCTGGATGAAATCCGCCTTTGGAACGACGCCCGGACCCAGGAAGAGATACAGATCAACCAGGGCCGTGAAATCAGCGGCGACGGCCCGGGCCTCGCCGCATATTTCCGGGTGGAGGATAAATCGGGCTCTACCTTGGCGAATTCGTCCGGCAACGGGGTTTTCGGGAAAGCGACCCTTAATGGGGACATTACCTTCGTCAACCCGGTCGACACCTTCATGGTCAATCAGGCGCTCAACGAAGGTGTGCAGGCCACTAATGTGGCGACGACCAAGACCGACAATTTCACGTTGGAATCCTGGATCCGTTGGGACGGCAGCGAAAGCAGCCGGGACCATTTCATTCTGGCGAACGGCAACGCCGCCCCGTCGGAAGGATATACTCTGACCCTCGGTGGGGGCGGCGGCAACGCACTGGAGCTTGAAGTGAAGGTTGCCGGGGTGGGGACGGTAAGTTCCGGCCAGTTCATTAACGCCAACGAGTGGACCCATGTCGCCGCCAGCCGCGAGAACGGGACCTGGTTCTTCCATATCGACGGCGAGAAGTTCGAGCCCGTATCCGATGCGACCCTGACGCCCAATGCGCCCACATTGGCCAACGCCGCAACCGTGGTCGGTAACTTCGAGGATTTCAGCGGCGGTTTCAAAGGCGCTATCGATGAGACCCGGATTTGGGAACGCGCGCTGACAACGAACGAAATCAACGGCCTGATGGCGGCCAAGCCGACGGGCGACGAACAGGATCTGGTCCTCTATTACGACTTTGACGGGGATACCGGCGGTCAACCCACGGGCGTGGTGGAAGATCGTTCCGCGCAGGGCAATAACGGAACCTTCCCGAATCCCAGCGAAACGCCCTCTACCTTGCAGTTCACCAACGATGCGCCGGGCGTACTCGGCAATACGGTCATCACCCGTGAAGATACCGCGGTGTCCGGCACGGCGTCCGCGAACGGCCTCGGCAACCCGACCTTCTCGGTCGAAGGCGGGACGACGGTCGGTGCGTTTTCCGAACTTCAGACCGCCAACGGCACCGTCGCCGTTCATACGGTGACGGGGGCCTGGACATTCACACCGGCCGGCAATGTCAATGGTTCGTTCCCGGATCTGTTCACCATCGTCGCTTCCGACGGGGCCGGCGGTTTGGAATTCGAACGCATCTCGCTGGAAATTCTACCCACACCGGAAGCCGCGCTTCTGGCCCATGGCGGCGTGTTGCAGTTCGACGGTGTGAACGACCGCGCCAGCATTGCCGACAGCGATGGCCTGGACATCGGGGCCGCCGATTTCACTCTGGAGACCTGGGTCTACCGGTCGGGCGCCGGATCGGGCGTTCAGATTCTGGCGCAGAAGACGGACGGGGCCGGTCGCGGCTATATCTGGACTCTCGATGCTTCGGGGATCGTCACCTTGCGGCTTTCGGACGGGTCGTCGCTGGAGGTCGCCACCACCGCGAGCACCTTGGCCGTCGACGATTGGACGCATGTCGCGGTCTCCGTCGACCGGGACGGTCAGGCCGTATTCTTTGTAAACGGCGTGCAGGACTCGGTTTCCTCTGCCTTTACAACATTCGACGGGGTCGATCTGTCGAACACGGCCGATCTGACAC
This sequence comes from Hwanghaeella sp., assembly GCA_028282025.1. Classification (GTDB taxonomy): domain Bacteria; phylum Pseudomonadota; class Alphaproteobacteria; order UBA8366; family Aestuariispiraceae; genus Hwanghaeella. The sequence continues at coordinate 3,352 of JANQIT010000050.1, forward strand.
TTGGCGGCGCCGGCGCTTTCACCGGCGCGTTGGACGACCTGCGCCTTTGGAACACGGCGCGGTCCGCCGACGAAGTCGCCGCGAATTTCAACCGGCAGCTCAATGGCAGCGAAGACGGGCTGACAGCGTACTACCGGTTCGACGAACGGACGGGACAGGACCTGTTCGATGCTACGGGTAACAACGCCACGGGCGTTCTTGGCGGCACCAGCGCTTCCGATGGGGAGGATCCGGTCAGACTCAACTTCCTCGGCAAGGCGCTGGATGTGAATTCCGGCGGCGGGGACGCGGTTTCGGTTGCCGATCCGGGCTCGGCTCTATCCGGCATGTCGGCGATTTCGATTACAGCCTGGGTGCGTCTGGATGCGCTTGGATCGGTGCAAGGTATTGTGTCGAAAATCGGCAGCGCGTCGCAAGTGGGATACAGTCTTGAGGTCGACGCGGGCGGTATCCTGAATTTCTCCGCCACCGATGACGGGACGACGAACCTGGCCTCGGTCAGTTCGAACGCCGCATTGACCGTTGGGGAATGGAACCATGTCGCCGTGACCTGGACCAGCGGCGGCGCGCCGCGTGTTTTCATCAACAATGAGGATGTTACCGCGAGCCCCGCAACCGGCGTCGGGTCGATCTTCAACAATGCCGGCGACCTTGGCATCGGATCGACAATCGTCAATGGCGCGCATACCAATCTGCTGAACGGCCAGTTGGACGATGTCGCCATCTTCGACGTTCAACTCAACCAAGGTCAGATCGGCCTCGCGATGGCAAGCGGCCCGCAATCGGTAACGGCGGGCGGCGGCCCGATTGCGGCCTATAACTTCAGCAGCAGCGGCGGTGTCATCGATATATCGGGCAACGGGTTCGACGGGACCCTCGGGGGCGGCGGCACGATTGTGGATACAGCGCCAAGCCTATTCGGATCCTTGCTGGAGACTTTCGAGAACACCGCCGTTCAAGGGCTGTTGACTATTCTCGATACCGGTGGGGCGGCAAACCCGGTTTCGCTCAGCGACGGGCCGGACAATGGCACCGTCGATTTCGATGCGGATACGGGTGACTTCACCTATACGCCGAACGCGTCTTTCAGCGGAGAGGATAGTTTCTCCTTCCAGGTCACCGACAATGACGGCAACACGACCGAGCATAATGTCGAGGTCTCCGTGAACGCGACGATCGCGCAGGCCTGATCCCGGTGTGCAGTAGGCCGCTTGGCGTTATACTGATCCCACCATGGCAACGACAGCGACCCGAAACTTCCTGAATGCGGTGCTCCGGCCGATCCAGATCCGGCTGCCGGAACTATTGGGCATGTCCTTTTTCATCAACGTGCTGTCGCTGGCCGTCCCGATTTTTGTGCTTCAGGTCTATGACCGCGTGGTGTTTCAGGCCGGATTGACCACGCTTCACGGACTGGTTCTTGGTGTGTTCCTGGCGATTGCGTTCGACTTTGTGCTGCGCCAGGTGCGCGGGCGGATCATTCAGCGTGTTGCGGTCCGGATCGACGCGGATGTGGGGCGGACCCTGTTCGCCAAGCTGGCGAACCTGCCGTTGACGGCGATTGAATCCAAGACCATGCCGCAATGGCAGGTGCTGCACCGGGATGCGGAAACCGTGCGCAATGTCTGCGCCGGCCCGCCCGTTCTGCTGTTCCTGGATCTGCCCTTCGTGGTTCTGTTCATTGGGGTCGTCTGGATCATCGCCGCGCCCATCGCCTGGATCCTGACCCTGATCGTTCCCGTCTTCATCCTGGTTGCGGTGGTGTCGCAAAAGATGCTGGCGCGCAGTTCCGAGGTGGAGAAAAAAGCGCAGACGGAACGCGATGCGATGGTCGCGGAGATGATCGCCGGCCGCGGTGCGATGAAGTCGCTTGGCCTGGGGCCTTCGCTGGCGGACCGTTGGGAGGACCGGCAAAGCAAGCTGGTGCTGTCTTCCATCCGGCGCGGCACGCTGACCGACAGTTTCAACCATATCGGCATGACGTTGAGTTTGGGGTCTTCCGTGGCCATGACGGCGGTCGGCGCACTGGCCATCATCGACGGCGAGTTGACCATGGGGGCCTTGATCGCCGCCAACATGCTGACCAACAAGATCGTCGGACCGATGAACCAATTGGTCGGGATCTGGCGTCAGGCGATCGCTTTCCACGGGTCGGCGAGACGCCTTGGGGAGCTGTTCGCGCTTGCCGACGAAAGCGGCGGCGACGCGCTGGACCGGCCGCGTCCGGATGGCGATCTGATGCTGGAGAATGTTTGCTTTTCCTATACTCAGGACGGAGCGGCGGTGGTCGATGGGGTGACCTCTGCGTTTCCGGCGCAGCGCATGCACGGAATCATCGGACCGAACGGCAGCGGTAAGACGACGACCCTGAAACTCCTGCAGCGGCTCTATGTTCCCCAGGACGGACGGGTTCTGCTGGATGGCGCGGACATGACCCAGTTCAGCCGCGCCCAACTGGCGCAGTGGATCGGCTATGTTCCGCAGGACCCTTTCCTGTTCGGCGGCACCATCAAGGACAATATCGGCCAGGGCCGGGAGGATGCGTCCGACGAGGCCATTCTGAAGGCCGCGACCCTGGCGGGCGTCGGCGAGTTCGTGGACGATCTGAAGGACGGTTACGAGACGGATGTTGGGGAAGGCGGGCGAAAACTGTCATCCGGACAGCGCCAGCGTTTGGCCATCGCACGGGCGCTTTTCAACGATCCGGTGGTCCTGTTGCTCGATGAGCCGAGTGCGAACCTGGATAAGGCGTCCGAGGAACATCTGATCCGGGTGCTGC
>JANQIT010000078.1 GCA_028282025.1 Hwanghaeella sp.
TCCCGAGTGAGCTGGCGAGTATGCAGATGAGTAGTGATTCCAACCCCTTCAACCTGATCGAACGGCGCGGCCTGATGCTCGTCCTGTCGTCGCCGTCCGGCGCAGGCAAGTCATCCATCGCCCGAGCTATTCTGGAGTCCGATTCTGATATCGCGATGTCCGTCTCGGTCACGACACGCCCCCGGCGCCCCGCGGAAGTGGCGGGGACGGACTATCATTTCATCGACAAGACGGACTTCGATCTGATGGTGAACCGCGGCGAATTGTTGGAATACGCCAAGGTTTTCGACCACTACTACGGTACGCCCAAGGAGCCGGTCATGACGGCGCTGTCGATGGGGCAGGATGTCATGTTCGATATCGATTGGCAGGGTACGCAGCAACTGGCCGAACAGGCGGAAGACGATCTGGTGCGGGTTTTCATCCTGCCGCCGTCGACCGTCGAGTTGGAAAGACGCCTGCATGCGCGGGCACAGGACCCGGCGGAGGTTGTCGCCCGGCGCATGGAAAAGGCGGCCGATGAAATGAGCCACTATCCGGAATACGATTGGGTCATCGTCAACCGGGATTTTGAGGAAAGCGTTTCCAACGTTCGCGCAATACTTCAGTCCGAGCGTCTCCGACGCCGGCGTCAGGTCGGTTTGGGTGAATTCGTGAAGGGATTGCGCTCAGGGCGTTAGTGTATCCGGAATCGAAATCCGATCTTTTTTACGCCCCCTTCTGGCCCGCATAGGCTGCGGTGAGAAGGCCGTAATCCTCTATGGTCAGGTTTTCCGCGCGCAACGCGCCGTCGACGCCGGCTGTTTGAAGCAGCCGCTCTGTGTCGCAGTTCAATTGCCGCAAGGACCGGCGAAGCGTCTTCCGCCGTTGCCCGAAGGCGGCCGCGGTAACCGTTTGCAGGTCGTCGATATTTCCTGGAAAAGGAACCGTCGCATGAGGGGTCAGCCGGACGACCGCGGAATCGATCTTCGGTGGCGGGGTGAAGGCGCGTGCGGGGAGCGTGAATAGATATTCGGTCGCACAGCGCCAGTTGCACAGAACCGAAAGCCGCCCATACGCTGCTTCGCCTGGGGTGGCGCAAATCCTCTCCGCAACCTCCTTCTGGAACATCAGGGTCATGGAGTGGATGACGCCGGCATCCTGAAGCCAGCCGACCAGCAGGGGCGTGCCGACATTGTAGGGCAGGTTGGCGATGATGCGGCGCGGCTCGACCCCCAGTGTGTCCACCGCCACGGTCATCGCGTCTTCGGACAGGATTGTCAGAGCGCCGTCCGCGGCCTCGACCAGGGGGGCCAGCGCCTCGACGCAGCGTGTATCCTTTTCGATGGCGACGACATCCGCCGCGCCGCATTGCAGGATGGCGCGAGTCAACCCGCCGGGCCCCGGCCCCACTTCTATCACTGTCCCCGTGGAAAGGTCGCCGGCAGTGCGGGCGATCTTGCGAGTCAGATTAAGGTCGAGGAGAAAATGCTGGCCGAGCTTCTTCTTTGCGGCGAGGCCGTGCGCGGCGACAACGTCCCGCAGAGGAGGAAGGCCGTTAACGGCGTCACTCATGGGAATATCCGGTAGCAGGAGATGTGCGGCCTGGTTCGGGCGTCACGGGGGACCTACAGCCTGATATCGATGAATGCCTCGCGCCGAAGGTCCCGCATGTAACGGCGGGCAAGAAGCTCCATGCGTTCGGTACCGATCCGGTTCAGGATGTCCGCGCGGCTGGGGAGGGCTGCGCCCGCGTCGTCGCGCGCGCAGATCGTCACGATCAGCACCGCGCGCGGCGTCCGGACGGGCTCGGAGGTTTCTCCGGCCTGAAGCGCGGCCAGCGCGGATTGCAGGTTCTCAGGCATGTCGCCCAGCCGCACGCCGTTTGCCCCGGCCGCTGTGGCGTCCTGAAGCTGACCGGCGATTTCCCGCGCGGTTTCGCACGAGGCGATTGCCGGCCGAATCTCGTTCAAAAGGCCGGCGGCGGCGGCCGCTTGGGCCGGCGTCGCGTTTTGCTGCACGGGGAGTGCGATCTGATAGAGATCCAACTGTGCATCCTGCACGGAGACGCCGCCCGCACGCTGTCCGGAAACGTGAAGGATTGCAATTCCAGACGGCGTGCGGATTGGATCGGACGTGTCCCCGGGCCTTAGCGACCGGAAGGCGTCGAGCAGTTCGGGGCCGAGTTGAGCTTCGGTCAACCAGCCGAGATCGCCACCTTCTTGAGCGGTGCGGGATTGCGAAAAGGCGCGGGCCAGGCTTGAAAAGTCACTGCCTTCCCGCGCTTGTTGGACGATACGCTCCGCCGCCTGAAACGTTTCAGCCTCGTTTCCTTCTGAGTCGAAGCTAAGAAAAACTTCCTGCAAACGCTTTTGCGGTAAGTTCAGCGCACTGCGCAGTTTTTCGAGCTCCAGATCGATTTCGTCCTCTCCGACATTGACCTGACGGCGCAATTGCCGCGTGGCGAGCTTGTTCCAAGCGATGTTTGCGCGGGCTTGGGCGCGGACTGTCGCCGGATCGATACCGCGTTGGGACACACGTTCCAGAAACCCGCCGACATCCGTATTCTGGCGATCCGCCAGGACTTGAATCTGACGGTCTATCTCCCGGTCGGTGACACGAATGCTCAAGCGTTCCGCTTCCTGGAGACGCAGTCTTTCGGCCACCAAGTCTCTCAGCACCTGCTGTACAACGCGCCGTTGGTTGCTTTGATCCGGCCTGATGCCGCTGGACAGAACCACCCACCGCACACGGTTTTGCAGATCGTAGACCGATATCAGATCGTCGTTCACGATTGCCGCGATCCGCATGACGCCCTGTTGTGCAAAGGCGGGCTGACCGGCAAGCACTCCGAAACCGAGACAAAGCGCGATTACAGCCGCGCGTATGCGTAAGGCGAAAACCTGCATCAGAACAAATCCGTCTCTACCTCGCCCAAGGTCTTAAAGGTCAATCGGACGATATATTCGTCGATTTCGTCGACATCGGCGGAGCTTGTAAACGTTCGGCGGAACCTTGCGTCAAAGACAAAACACTCGTCTTCATATCGGATCCCGGCTTGGTGTTCCAAGGGTTCCGTATCTTCACTGAGATCCTGACGGGTGAATAAACGCAGGCTCCAGTAGTCGTCCAGTTTCGCGTTGAAGCGAAGCGCCAGTTCGTCCAATTGCGCGACATCGTCGATTTCCCCTTCGCGCAGGAAGGTGTAGTCCGCACCGATTTGAAACGCTTCTGAACCGAATCTGGCGCCCAACTCGCTTCTGTTGAACTCTCTGTCGTCTTGATTGAACCGAAACCGGTAGAACGTGTCGATGTATCGCGTCGGCCTGGCATCGATCCGCCCGACGATATCGGAGGTGCCGTTTTCCAACCCGGTCTCGATCTCCAGGGTATTGTCCGAGGTGAATTTGTGGCTTTGACCGATGAAGCCCGCGATGGACCCGCCCGTGGCGAAGAACCGGGATGCGCGTAAGCCGTAGGCGAGACGGATGCCGCCTTCCACGCGATCCTGCCCCGGTGTCCGGTTTTGGTCGAACAGATTGGTTTCGTCGATTTCGACGACGACGCTGTCGTCGTTCGATATGCCGGGCGGGTTGCCGCCGTTGGGTGAGGCAAGAAAAGCGACGACTGGCTCTATCACCGTTTCGCCGGCAGAGTCGGGACGGACGAACGGATATCGCAAGTCCAGCTTGAATTCGGGATGCAGGCGTCCTTCGAAACCGTCTTCGGTTCGGCGTCCGGCTTCGTCGGTAACCGCGTTATGTTCGGTGTGATAGGCATCCAGCCTAAGGTTCCCCGTCACCGTGGTAACAAGCCCGAAGGAAGAGGTGAAGGGCACTTCGTACCCGACATCCATGGAAAGACGCTGACTTTCGGCACGGTCGTCCTGGGTCAGGAAACGGAAATTGGTGTCCAGCGCCCAGCGACCGCCGTAACGGTCGGTTTCGCCAAGCCCGTTATACTCCAGCAGCGGCAACACGACCGGGGAATCCGGGCGTTGCCCCGTTCGGGTGTCCTGGAACAGGTAGGCGTTCGCTGCGGCGTAGTTCCTGCCGTTGAAACCCTCCAGGAAAGCATTGCTTTCCAGTGTCGACCCTTTGGGTTCGAAAAAGTTGAAGCGTCGTAAATAGGTTTGATCGGTCGACCGTTCGATATCGAAACCGGTGCGCCAGTTATCGTTTATGTCGAAGCGGGCGTCGGCGAAAACATGTCCGCGTGTTTGGTCGTTCCGAATCTCGGTCACGACAGGCGAGCCGATTTCCCGGTCTGCAATCGCCAGGCTTCCGGAGAAATTGATTTCGCCGTTGTTGAAGCGTTGCCGGTATTCACCCGAATAGACGATCCCATCGTTGCCGGTGTAGATCGGATCGATGGTTGCGTCCCGGTCATCCGCGATGGCCCAGAAGAACGGCGCTCTGAAAAAGAACCCGACATTATTGTTGTCCCCGAATTCGGGGTACAGAAAGCCCGTCTCGCGCTGAACCGTGGGGTCGGGGTGTTCGAAATAGGGCGTATAGGCGACCGGAACTCCCCACATTTCAAGCACGGCGTTCCGGTACTCGATTTTACGGCGCTTCTGGTCGTGGATAACCCGGCCGGCCTTGACCTGCCACAAGGGCGACTTGCTGGGGTCGTCCTTGCACAACAGACAAGGCGAATACACCCCCTTGGCCAGTTCCGTGACATTACCCCCGTAACGGCGCGCGCCGTTTCCCGCCAGCCGGGCATTGTCGGTCAGGAGTATCCTGATTTCCTCCAACACACCGTCGCGAAGTTCGTTCGTAAGCTCCAGATACTCGGCGAAAATCACCTCGCCGCTCGGCTCCAAAAGTTTGATGTTGCCGCGCGCAGAGACGGTTTCGGTCTTTCGATTCAAGCTGACCGAATCCGCGAGCAGCACGCGTTCCCCTTGCAGAATCTCCACATTGCCGCGCGCCGTCACGATACCCAATTCCTGGTCGTTGGCGATCTCGTCGGCGCTGAACAGGATGGGCCCCGAAGAGTCCAGTTCCTGCGACCGAGCGGGCGACGCGAGCATGGTCAGCAAGAGAAAGGCGACGCACAGCGCGGCGGTCACCCGGTGCACGCGACCTTGGAAGAAAGATCTAACCGTATACGCGAACACCATTTGTCAGCCGTCTTCCAAATGCAGCAAGGCCGACAAGGCGAGCATGGTCATGACCCCCGCCGGAATCCAGGCGGCGAGCAGGACCGGTATCTCGGCTGACAGACCGATTGCGTTGACGATCCTGTTGATGAAGAAAAACACAAAGCCGATGGATATGCCGCCGACGACCATATAGGCGGCCCCCAACCTTTGACTGGCCCGCAAACTGAAAATCGCCGCGGCCAGGACCATGGCGCAAAGCAGCAATGGCGTGGACAGCAGAGTATGGAAGCGCAATCTGTGCTCAATGGCGTTGAAGCCGGCATCGCGGAGGGTGTCGATAAAGCCGGGAAGCTCCCAGAAGCTGATCGTGTCCGCCGAGGCGAAACTCTCCCGAATGCGGTCAAGGGTCATGTCGGTCGGAATCGTCCATTCGTCATAAAAGGTCCGCTTGCCGTCCGGGCTGGTCAGCCAAGCGTTCTGAAAGATCCAAATGCCGTTCCCCAGAACGCCAGATTCCGCATCCATGCGCGACAGAAATCTCTCACGGCTGTCCAAGGTCAGAACCATGACCTCGCTGATTTCCAATTGTTCGCCGGCGACGGATTTCGCGTGGATCACAGTCGCACCCTGTGCGGTTGATTGGCGAACCCAGAACCCGCTTGGCGCCAATGCCAATTGGCTGGCTTCGCGCCGAAAAAACTCCGTCTCGATACGTTCGAACTGCGCGTTCAGGCGCGCTCCCACCGGATTGAGCATGGTGATTTGCAGTACCCCAACCAGCAGCACGATGCTGATAACCGGCCCGACAATCTGCCAGGGCGACAGGCCGGCGGCCCGTGCAACAACCAGTTCATTCGCCTTGGCCAGCCGCCAGAAGGCCAGCATCGAACTGATAAGGATAATGAACGGGGAAAGATCTTGGATCAGCAGCGGAAGCTTGAAGGCCGCCATCTGCAGGATCACACCCATCGAGACGGCGTCTTTGCCCGACGCCCGGCGCAGCAGTTCGACGATATCGAATACAGAAATCAGAAACGCGAAAACCAACAGAACGCCGAGCAGCCAATTGAGATACTGCCGGGCCAGGTAACGGGAAATGGTGTCTTGAAACAGCATGCCGATGGTACGTTCGTCAGGCGAAATCCGGCGCGGTTCCACGTCGAATGCCCTTGGGCTTCGCCAGAACGATCAGCCCGACAATCAGGGGCGCCAGCGCGCAAGCATAGAGCAGTGGGATCAGGGACAGATTTTTGCTGGCCGCGGAGACCAGACCGAGGTTGGTGACGAGCATGGCGACGACGCTGCCAATCGCCAGGAACATCGGCTTGGCGTTGCTGCGGCGGCTGAACTCGGTCTTGAGCAGAAAAGCCAGGGCGACCACGACGTACGCCATGGCGAGAAGCGGTTGGGCCAGCCGGTTGTGCCCTTCGGCCAGAAGTTTACCGCGGTAGGCGACATCGCCGGCGGAATCGGACGGGAACAGAAGGTCGTTCAAGAATCGTTCCTTCGGCTTCACCCAATAGGTCCCTTCTTCCGGTTTGTTCTCCACCAGATCGAAGACGTACTCCTCGAACTCCACATTGTGTAATTCGCCGTTGGACAAGGTTTGCTGATTGCCGTCCGCCAAGAGAATCCGTGCGCCGCCCGGTGAGTCGATGACTGCGCCGCGTTCGGCGATAACCGTGATGTCGTCGCCGTTTTCCTGTTGGGAATGGATGATCAGGCCGATCAGGTCGCCATTCTCGGCGCGCTGGCGGGCGTAGACGGTCAGGTCGTCGTGGATCGCGTTGAATTCACCTTCCTTGATCAGCACCGAGCCGATTTCCGAGCGCGCATCGTTCAGATAGGTGCGCAGGCTTTGCGCCGAAAGCGGCATAAGATAGAGCGAAAACACGAAGCTGACGACACAGCAGATCCCGCCCGCGACCAATCCGGGCGCACTTAAGCCGAGCGAGTTCAACCCCGCGCTCCGCAGCACCACGAGCTCATTGCCGACCTGCATACGGTGGTAGGTGAAAAGGGTGGCTCCGAAAACTGCAATCGGAAGCACGATGGCCAGAAAGCGGGGCGTGATCAAAAAGGACAAATAGACCAGATCGCTGGCCGGAAGTCCGCGATTGACGATGAGGTCGATGAACCGAACGGACTGCTGCAGCACCACGGCGGTGCAGAGGATCGCGCTTGCGACCACGGCCACCACGATGATCTGCCATGTCATATGCCTGGTAACGGCGTTCATTTCCGGTTCGAATCCTTCCGAAGCAAGTCATATGACCGCTCGTCCATCGTCGTTCGGTTTAGCAAAGGCCCGGCGGCGATGCACGTCAAATAAGCGTCCCACAACCTGTCGCGCCGTGCGGCATGTCCCTGATTTTCCTTGTTTAGAGGCCGCCATTGCGGGCATACGGGACGCGTGGCGCACCCCCGTTGATAGGCGGTGGTTCCGGCGCGACGATCAACTGACGGTCCTGCACTGAATGCTGTTTCATTCTCAGGAATTTCTGCTGCTGTTTTTACCAGTCGCCCTGCTTGGCTGGTATGCGTCGGCACAGAACAAGCTTGGCCGAAATTGCTGGATGATTGCGGCTTCCTGGGTTTTCTACGCCTATTGGGACGTTCGCCTGCTGCCGCTGCTTGTCGTCTCCATCGCCGCCAATTGGATTTTGGCGCGCTGGGCCCTGTCGCATGGACGCCGTTGGGCCGCGCCTTCCGGGATCGTCTTGAATCTGCTCATTTTAAGCGTCTTCAAATACGCGGATTTCTTCACGGACAGCCTGTTCTGGCTGACCGGATCGGATCGGGAGCCCTGGTCGATCATTCTGCCGCTTGGGATCAGTTTCTTTACCTTTCAGCAGATCTCCTACCTCGCCGACATCGGGCGCGGTAAGGCGCCGCTATACCGGTTCGACGACTACGCTCTGTATGTCAGTTTCTTCCCGCAATTGATTGCCGGCCCCATCGTTCGCCATGATGAGGTCGTACCGCTTTTCGCCCAGAATCCGAAACGGGACGGGCTTGCCGAACGGATGTCCGTCGGTTTGGTCCTGCTGCTGATCGGCCTGGTTAAGAAATCCGCTCTTGCCGCAACTTTCGCCGATATGGCCGACCCGCTGTTCGCGCCCGATACGCTGGCCGCGGGGGTCGGCGCGGCGGCGGCCTGGACCGGGACCATGGCGTTCGGGTTGCAGATTTACTACGACTTCTCCGGCTACTCGGACATGGCGATCGGTCTGGCGATGCTGGCGGGGATCGGTCTGCCGTTGAACTTCAATGCGCCTTACAGGGCGGTCTCCCTGGTTGAGTTCTGGCGTCGGTGGCACATGACGCTCTCCCGATTTCTGAGGGACTATCTGTATATTCCCCTGGGCGGCGGCCGCGTGGGTTGGGCCCGGCAAACCCTGGCCTTGACCGCGACGATGTTCCTGGGCGGTCTTTGGCACGGGGCGGCTTGGACTTTCGTGGTCTGGGGACTGCTGCACGGGGCCGGGCTGGCGGTCGTGCATCTCTGGCGTCGGTCGGGCCTGCATTTGCCGGCCGCGCCCGCTTGGTTCTTGACCCTGTCCTTCGTTTTCCTTGCCTGGGTTCTGTTCCGGGCGGAAAGTTTCGGCGATGCGCTTGCCGTATGGTCGGCCATGTCCGGTTTCGGAACAGGACCGGTTGCGGCGGCTATGCCGGTTGATGCGATCTTGACGGATTGGCTGTGGCTGGCCGCGGGGCTGGCGATTGCGGCAATCGGGCCGACCAGCCAGGTGATTGCGTTCGAGAAGCTCAAGCCCGTGCGGATTGTGGCGGTAGCGGTGGGATTGGCCTTTGCCGCGATAGTTCTTCACCTGGGAACCGGCGCGAACCAGGAATTCATCTATTTTCAGTTCTAGCGCGTTATGGGATTACTTGGAGCTAACTGGGGCGTCGATGTTTCCTTCCCGATTGCCGCATCGTGTGCGGGCCGACACCTGCCCGACTGGCCCGGTAGGGAGATCCCGGCCGAATCCAGATTGTGACATGGCGCACTAAGGGCATGATGGCCAGACAGCAAACCCAGCAACAGGATCAGGCGTCGTGGCGGCGTTTCGCGCGCCTCTGTCTCGCTATGGGTGCGGGCGCACTGCTGTTTGTGGCGCTGTTTGTCGCGATCGCCGATCCTTATGACACGCTGCCGTTTTCCCCCGGCTTCGAACGTGCGCCGGCGACCACCAATCAGCGTTTCTCCTTTCCGGCTATCGCCATGAATCCCGAGTTCGACAGTGTCGTTATCGGAACCTCCACGACCCGCCTGTTGGAACCCGGGAAGCTAAATGCCGTACTTGGCGGCCGGTTCGCGAACCTCTCCATGAACAGTGGAATGCCTTATGAGCAGGCCCGTATCCTGGATCTGTTCGTACGCCATCACCCGTCCCCCAGAACGGTGATTTTCGGTATCGACGATGTTTGGTGCAGAACAGCCGCCTCGCCGAAGCACACCGACCGGCCCTTCCCGCCGTGGCTTTATGACGACAACCGTTGGAACGATGCCCTGCATCTCCTTAACTTCACGGGAATTGAGCAGGCCGGCAGACAGGCGCTCCAGCTTCTAGGGCTGCGCGAGGAGAAGTACCGCCGAGACGGTTACCGGAATTTCCTGCCGCCGCAGGACGAGTACGATCTGGAAAAGGCGCGGGGTCATATCTACGGCCAAGGTTCACGGGTGCTCCCGCCGTCCGAAGAGGCCCCAGCGGATGGCTATGAGGGTTACCGAAGCCAATTACTGTTTCCTGATCACGCGATCCTCGCCCGGGCCGCTGCTGGGCTTCCTGAGGCGACGCTTAAGATTTTTCTGATTGCACCGGTCCATGCTGTCGGCATCGCGGTTCCCGGCAGCGAGCGTGAGGCTTTTTGGCGCGAATGTGTGTCGCGGCTGGCTGAAATCGGCGCGGCTGCCGGAAACGCCCATGTGTTCGATTTCCGCCGACGCTCGGAAATCACCACCGACGACCGGCGCTATTGGGATTCGCTGCATTACGGGACGGCGACGGCCGAGCGTATCGTGACCTTGATCGGCAATGGCCTGGCGGCGGGCCGTTCCACGGATACGGCCTACGAATACCGGAAAGTGGAACCCTGACGCCGTTTGCTAGAGCCCGGCCTTGCCGACAGCCGGACCCATTCCTAGTTTGTTATGGAAAGCCGCGATCCTGTGCGGCACCATGCCGAGCCTTCCTAGGTCATGTTTTTCCTGTTATCCCGCTAAACAACATCGTTCAGATCCACTAGAGGCGTAAGATTATGAAGATTAGTTTCGCTGCCAGCGCGAGTCCGAAGTCCGGCGCAATCGTTGTCGGTGTTGAGGAAGGCTGTAAACTGACCCTGGCGGCGCAAGAGATCGACAAACAGTCTGGTGGCACCCTGTCCCGCGCCATGAAGGCGAGCCGCTTCAACGGCAAGAAGGGACAGTCGCTGCAAGTCTCTGCGCCAAACGGCGTGCAGGCGGACCGCGTGATCCTGGTCGGTCTTGGCAAGGGGCTGGACGAGCAGGGGTTTCAGGCGCTTGGCGGCGGACTGGTGCCCGCCTTGAACGGCGCGGGCGACAAGGACGTGGCGGTCTTTGTGGACGGCGGCGCGGACGATCTGCCCGCCGCGGCGGCAAATCTTGCTGCCGGGATGCAACTGCGTAGTTATCGGTTCGATAAGTACCGCACCCAGGAAACCGCGGATCAGAAACCGTCGCTTCGCAAGGCGACGGTGGTTGTCGACAATGCGGCCGCCGCACGCCGGGCTTTCAAGCCGCTGGCCGCTGTGGTCGACGGCGTGACCTTGACCCGCGATTTAGTGTCCGAACCGCCCAACGTCCTCTATCCGGAGAGTTTCGCGGCGGAGGCGGCGAAACTGTCGGAGCTGGGCGTCAAGGTCGAGATACTGAACGAAAAGAAGATGCAGAAGCTCGGCATGGGTGCCTTGCTCGGCGTCGGTCAGGGGTCGACCCGCGAAAGCCAGTTGGTGGTGATGCAATGGAACGGGGCCCGGGCCAACGCCCAGCCCATCGCTTTCGTGGGCAAGGGCGTCACCTTCGATACCGGCGGGATCTCCCTGAAGCCGGGACCCGGCATGGAAGAGATGAAGTGGGATATGGGCGGCGCCGGCGTGGTGACCGGACTGATGAAGGCGCTGGCCGCGCGTAAGGCCAAAGCCAATGTCATCGGGGTTATCGGACTGGTGGAGAACATGCCGGACGGCGGCGCGCAGCGCCCCGGCGACATCGTGACGTCGATGTCTGGTCAGACGATTGAAATCCATAATACCGACGCCGAGGGCCGCTTGGTTTTGGCCGACGCGCTTTGGTACACGCAGGAAAAATACAAACCGCGTTTCATGGTCGATCTGGCGACCCTGACAGGGGCGATGATCATCGCGCTGGGGAACGAATATGCGGGCTTCTTCTCCAACGACGATACGCTGTCGGACAACCTGTCGGCGGCGGGCGAAGCGACCGGAGAGAAGGTCTGGCGGATGCCGCTGGCGGATGCTTACGACAAACTGCTGAAGACCGATGGCGCGGACATGAAGAATATCGGCGGGCGCGGGGCAGGCTCTATTACTGCAGCGCAATTCCTGCAGCGGTTCGTCAACAAGGTGCCGTGGGCGCATCTCGATATCGCCGGCGTCACCTGGTCCGGCAAGGACAGCGCCATAACGCCGAAGGGGGCGACCGCGTTCGGCGTCCGCCTGTTGGACCGGTTGGTGGCGGACAATTACGAAAGATCCTAGGCCGGAACCGAAAGGGCCAATGGCATGCCGGAGGTCAGGTTCTATCACATGACGCGGACGACGCTGGATCACGCGCTTCCGGACCTGTTGGCCCGCAGTCTCGACAGGGGGTGGCGGGCCGTTGTCATGGCCTCGTCCGACGAACGGATCGACGCGCTAGATCAGCATCTCTGGACATTCGATGACCGCAGTTTCTTGCCGCATGGCGGAAAAAAGGAAGGGCGGGCGTCCCTGCAGCCGATCTGGCTGTCGGTAGAGGACGAGAATCCGAACGCGGCGGAGGTGCTGTTCCTGACCGACGGGGCCGATACGGACAATACCGGCCTGTTCGAAACAGTGTGCGTCCTGTTCGATGGAAACGACGAGACGGCGGTGCAAAAGGCGCGCGGGCAGTGGACCCGTTTCAAGGATCAAGGGTTGGGACTGACCTATTGGCAGCAGAACGACCGCGGCGGCTGGCAAAAGAAGCAGGAGGTTCAGCCGTCGCAATGAAGCCGCTCAACCCACCGCGCCGCAACACGGATGTGACTCCGTCGTTGGACCGGGGTAGGTATACGGGATTGCGGAGTACCATGCATAAAAGGCGTTCAGGAGTTTGACCGTGCAACAGGCCGTATGGCGCAGATTTAGAGGGAACTTCGCGACAGCCGGTCTTGCCGGCTTTTTTCTGATTGCGCTGACGGCGCCGTCGTTCGCGCAGACGATGTGGCGCGTGGCGGAGCAGTGGACGTGCACCCAGCAGCCTTTTCAGGCGGCCTGTGGCGGGCGTTTCGAAAACCGCTGCAAAGTGGCCGAGCCCCGTAAGCTTCAAACCCTGATCTTCAATTTCCAGGAAAACGTCGTGGTGCAGGACAGTAACCTCGGCAAAAGCTATGTGCCGATCACGGCGCGGACCGCGGACCGACGCCGCCAGATCTCGACCATCCTTTTCGGCGAGTCCGGCAATGTCGTAATGCAGTTCAGCGGCGGGCAGGGCGTCACGATGGCGATGCCGCCCGGCGGCGGAACCGTGGCGATAGAATTCTATACGTGCGAACCCCTGGCGGCGGAATAGGGGCGCATCCGGGCTGACGGGCGCATCGTCATTCCGCCGACTGGGCCTGCTCCAATTCCTCGGACAGGGTCAGCCATTCCGATTCCAGTCCGTCGATCTCTGCATCGAGCGCCGCCGACCGGCGCTGCAGATCGGCCTGTTTTTCCGGCGGTAATTCGTAGGTGGCGGGATCGGCAAGCTGAACATGCAGCGCGTCGCGTCCGCGGGATGCTTCTTCCAGACGCTGTTCAAGACCGGTCAGCCGCTTGCGAAGAGGCGCCAGTACCGCCCGCGCGGCAGCCCGCGCCCGCCGGTCGTCCTTGCGCGAGTCGCTTTTCTGCGCCGTGTCGTCCGCCCGCTTGGCGCGTTTTTCCGCGCGCCGCTGGTCGAACAGCAGCCGCCGGTAGTCGTCCAGATCGCCGTCGAACGGGGTGCATCCGCCGTCCGCCACCAGCCACAGCCGGTCGGCGCAGGCCGTCACCAGATGGGGATCGTGGCTGACCAGGACGACAGCGCCTTCATAATCGGCCAGGGCCTGTACCAAGGATTGGCGGGCGTCGACGTCCAGGTGGTTGGTCGGTTCGTCAAGCAGCAGGATGTGCGGTTTGCGGCGGCAGATGACGGCAAGCGCCAGGCGCGCCTTCTCGCCGCCGGACAGATTGGCGATCTTCACATCGGCCTTTTCCTGCCCGAAGGCGAAAGCGCCGAGATGCGTGCGCAGCTTCTGCTCCGTCGCCATTTCCTCCAAGGACTGCAGATACTCGATGGCCGTCATCGACGCCGGCAGTTCCTCCAACTGGTTCTGGGCGAAATACCCTACTTCCAGCTTGTGCGATCCACGGAGCTTGCCGGCGGTTACCGGCAGGCGCTTCGATAGCAAGCGCAGCAGCGTGGTCTTGCCGTTGCCGTTTGCGCCCAGCAGGGCGATCCGGTCATCCATGTCGATACGAAGGGACAGGCCCGACAGCACCGGCGGCGCGTC
>JANQIT010000105.1 GCA_028282025.1 Hwanghaeella sp.
CGCCGTGGGAATGGCAGATATCCCGTTCCGCCGCCATCACCGTGTCGGCGACGGCGCGCGCGTTCGCCGCGTCGCAGCCGTTGGCGGTGAGGACGCGCATCACCAGCGCGTCGGCTTCCTCCAGTGTCAGATGTATGTCGGCCATGCGTTCCCCCTGTTTCAATTGCAAATCGGGGGTATCACGGCTAGCCGCGCATCCGCAACGCCTCCGGGTCGAACAGCGGCTGGGCGGCGATGGTCGCCGGGCGCATGTCGCCGAAGATCTCGACATGGAACGCGCCTTCACCGCTTTCGTCGGCCAGTTCCGCCGGAACGAAGCCCATGGCGACCGACTTTTCCACATGGTGGGCGTACATGCCGGAAGTGACGTAGCCGACAATGGCGCCGTTGCGGTAGATCGGCTCGTTCCCCATCACGTCGATCCCATTGTCATCGATGGTCAGGGTGACCAGACGTTTCTCGGGCCCTTCCTCTTTCTCGCGCCGGGCGGCTTCCAGACCGATGAAGTCGTTCTTGGTCAGATCGACGAAACGGTCCATGCCGCAGGCCGACGGTCCGTAGATCGGCCGGTATTCGGTGCCCCAGGAGCCGAAGCTTTTTTCCAGACTTAACGAACGCATGGCCCGCGATCCGAACGGTTTGATTCCGAACGCGGCCCCGGCTTCCAGGATAGTGTCGAACAGACGGCCCAGAAATTCCGGTTTCACCCATATTTCATAGCCCAGATCGCCGGTGAAAGTGACCCGGCCGACCAGCGCCGGGACCATGCCGATGTCGATTTGCTTGAAATCCAGGAACTTGAAGCCCGCGTTCGACACATCCGCGTCGGTCAGCTCGCCCAGCAGCGCGCGGGCGTTCGGGCCGGCGATCGACAGGCCCAGCAGACCCATGCCGTGGGCCGTGATCTCCACCCCGCCGTCTTCGGGCAGGTGCTGTTCGAACCAGCGCATGTGATAGGTCTCGCCCATGCCGGAACCGAACAGGAAGAACCGTTCGTCGCTAAGCTTGGCCAGCGTGAAGTCGCCGATCACCTTGCCGAATTCGTTCAGCAGCGGGGCCAGCGTCATGCGGCCGGCGCGCGGCACCTTGGCGGCGACCAGGCGGCTGAGCCAGCTTTCCGCGTTCGGGCCGGTGACTTCGTATTTCGCGAAAGACGAGATGTCGCAGACCCCGACATTGTCGCGAACGTTCTTCGCTTCCGCCTGAATATGCGGGAAGGCGTTCGACCGCAGGAAGGTGATGTCCTCCACCGGATCCATACCTTCCGGCGCGTACCACAGGGCCTGTTCCATACCGTAGGCGACCCCGAAGACGGCGTTCATCCGCTTCTGCTTCTCGTAGATCGGCGTCGTGCGCAGCGGCCGCGCGGCGGGCAGTTCCTCGTTCGGGAAGGCCACCTTGAAGCGGCGGGAATAGTTTTCGCGCACCTTGGCGTTGGTATAGGCCATGGTCGTCCAGTCGCCGAACCGGGCGACATCCATGCCCCAGATGTCGAAGCCGGGGTCGCCGTTGACCATCCAGTTGGACAGCGCCAGGCCGACGCCGCCGCCCTGGCTGAAGCCAGCCATCACAGCGCAGGCGCACCAATAGTTCTTCAAGCCGCGCACCGGGCCGACCAGCGGGTTGCCGTCGGGCGCGAAGGTGAAGGGGCCGTTGATGATCTGTTTGATGCCGGTGCGCTGGAAGGGCGGGAAATGCGCGAAGCCGACTTCCAGCGACGGCGCGATGCGGTCCAGATCCTCCTGCAGCAGTTCGTGGCCGAAATCCCACGGCGTATCCTTCGGCGACCAGGGCACGCCCGCCTTCTCGTAAGTGCCCATCAGCATGCCCTTGCGCTCCTGGCGCATGTAGATCTCGCCGTCCGGGTCCACCACGTGGAGTACTTCCTTGCCGGTGGTGCGGTTGATCTCCTCCACCTCGGGCATGTCCTCGGTGATCAGATACATGTGCTCCATGGCCAGCACCGGCAGTTCCAGCCCGACCATGCGTCCGACCTCGCGCGCCCACAGGCCGCCGGCATTGACGACATGTTCGGTATGGATCGTCCCTTGCTCGGTCACCACGTCCCAGGTGCCGTCCTGGCGCTGCACCAGTTCGGTGACCCGGTTCCGCAGATAGATCTCGGCCCCCTGGATCCGGGCCGCCTTGGCGTAGGCATGGGTGACGTCCGCCGGCGCAAGGTGGCCGTGCATCGGCGTGTACAGCGCACCGAGGAACTGGTCCGGGTCCATGATCGGCAGGATCTTGTGCGCTTCCTGCGGGGTCAGAAGTTCCGTATCGATGCCGAGCAGCTTCTCCTGGCTCTGCATCACCTTCAGAAGCTCCATACGTTCCGGCGTACAGGCCAGGAATACGCCGCCGGTCAGATGAAAGCCGGTCTCCTGGCCGGAGATTTCCTCAATCTCCTTATAAAGCTCAATCGTGTAGGATTGCAGCTTGGCGACCTGCGGGTCGGAATTCAGCGTGTGGCAGCCGCCCGCCGCGTGCCAGGTCGATCCGGAAGTCAGTTCCGACCGTTCGATCAGCACCACGTCGTTCCAGCCCGCCTTGGTCAGGTGGTACAGCACACTGCATCCGACGACGCCGCCGCCGATGACGACGACCTGTGTTTGGGCTTTCATGGAAAACGGGCTCCCTGGGTTGGACGGCGATTGCCGAGCGCCCGGTCTCGCAGGCGGTGGTGTTGTGGCATGAATCGCGCATAAAATTCCGAGATGACCGTGGGACGGCGTCCCACGCGGGAAGCATGTGACGGACCCAACAGGGCGTAAAGGCCAAAAGGCGACGGATGGTGGCCGCCTTGCGTCCTGAGCGTCGTTTTTTGAATAGGGATTGAGGACCGGCGTCAGCGCTATGGTGCGGGAATACCCGGAAGAATTTCAAAGTTTCGAAGTCGAAGCCGCCGTGGCTGCGACGCGGTTCGGCTATGGCGCCCGTCCCTTCGATCTGGAACTGGTCGGCGAGGACGCCAAGGGTTGGCTGTTGGCGCAATTGCTGTCCGACCCGATGCCGGAGCCGCTTCGGGATCTGCCCAGCAGTAAGGAAATCCTGGTCGATATGCTTAAGGCGCGGCGGCGCGGCCGCACCGCGCTGCGCCGCTACCGCCAAGAGGCGCGGAAACGCGTTCTGAACGAAGCGGCGACCCATCTGGCGGTCGCGGTGAACAGTCCGAACCCCTATGTGGAACGATTGGTGCGGTTCTGGACCAATCACTTCACCGTTTCCATGGTCAAACCCGCGGTTCTGCCGCTGGTGACCGCTTTCGAGCGGGAGGCGATCCGCCCGAACCTCAACGGCAGTTTCTACAATATGCTGCATGCGGTGGTCAGCCATCCGGCGATGCTGATCTATCTGGACAATGTGCGTTCCATCGGACCGAACTCTCCGGTCGGGCGCACGCGCAATCGCGGCCTGAACGAGAATCTCGCCCGGGAGCTGCTGGAACTCCACACCCTGGGAGAGGCCTCGGGTTTCAGTCAGCTCGACGTGCGCGCCCTTGCTCAGATGCTGACGGGGTGGACGGTCGGGCGTGCGGGCAGCCCGAAAGCCGGAGAGTTCGTTTTTCAGGAGAACTGGCACGAAGGGAACGCCAAACTGTTTCTTGGCCGCACTTTTCCGCCAGCAGGCATGCTGGAAGGCGAAGCGGCGCTGGATCATCTGGCGCGCAATCCGGTCACGGGCCGGCACCTGTCCCACAAGATGGCCCGGGCCTTCGTGGCCGACGATACGCTGAACAGCCTGGCCAGTTCCGTCTATGCGGGGTTTTTCGTGGGCGGCGGGCGCGTCGACGGGATGGCGGAGCGAATGCTCGACGATTCCGAGGCCTGGGCCCCGGAACAGCGCAAGGTGAAGACGCCGACGGATCTGGTCTTCTCCACCTTGCGGGCGATTGACCTGCGGGCCGGCCACGGCAGACAGGTGTTGGCGTCGTTGCGTCAATTGGGACAACCGCCTTATCAGGCGCCGTCGCCCGCCGGTTGGCCGCAGACGGCCTTGTCCTGGATCTCGCCGGAAACTCTGCTGGAGCGGCTGGAATGGGGCGCGGAGGTTGCCGGGCGGCGCGGCCCGCCCAAGGGCGTTAAGGTCAGCGACCTGGGGCTGAGCGTCCTTGGCGCGCAGTTGCAACCCGCGACGTACCGGCGGCTGCGGGTCGCAGCGTCGGAAGAGGAGGCGCTGGCCTTGCTCTTCGCCAGCCCGGAGTTTCAACGGCGATGACACATCCTGCGAAAACCGGCGGCGTCTCGCGCCGCACCGCCCTGACGCAGCTTTCCGCCTTTACGGTCCTGGTCAGTCAAGGCGTGACCCTTAGCGCCGCCGCCGCCCCGGGAAACAAGCGCCTGGCCGTTGTCCTGCTGCGCGGCGGGATGGACGGTCTCGCCCTGACGCCGCCCTATGGCGATAAGAATTACGAAACTGTCCGGGGCGACCTGGCGCTGAAGCCGGCGAACCGTACCGGCGGCATGCTGGACCTGGATGGGTTTTTCGGTCTGCATCCCGCCGCCGAAGGGCTGATGCCGTTCTGGACGGCGGGCGAGATGGCGGTGATTCCGGCGGCCTGGACCGGATACAAGGGGCGGTCGCATTTCGCCGCGCAGGATGCGCTGGAAACCGGCCGGCCGAACGGCGGCGACGGCACCGGATGGTTGAACCGGGCCTTGAGCGCCATGGGCGGCGGTGGGGTCGCCGCCTCGCCGCAATTGCCGCTGATCCTGCGCGGTCCGGCGCAGGCCACCACCTTGGGCGATGACCGGATCCCGTATCAGACGCCCGGCTTCTTCCGCAAGGTGCAGCTTCTGTATGGCGACGACACGCTGTTCGGCCAAATGCTGGTGCAGGGAATCCGCGCGCGCGAACAGATTGGCGCAATCCTCTCGGAAGAGGATATGAAGTCGGGCCGTTCGGCACGGCGGGCCCAGAACTTGGTTCAGGCGGGTGCGGCAACCGGGAAACTTCTGGCGTCCGAGGACGGTCCGCGCGTCGCGGTGCTGGAGGCCTCCGGTTGGGATACCCACCAGAACCAAGGCGTCGAGGACGGGGTTCTGGCGCGGCGCTTCGCCGGTCTGGCCGACGGTCTGGCCGCGCTTGCCGAGGAACTGGGGCCGCACTGGAAACAGACCGCGGTGCTGGTGATGACCGAATTCGGCCGCACGGCAAAACCGAACGGCACGGGGGGTACCGACCACGGCGCCGCGGGGACGGCCTTGCTGCTGGGCGGCGGGGTGAAGGGCGGCGCAATCGTCGGGAAATGGCCGGGTCTCGCCCCGGAGGCGCTGGTGGATGGGCGTGACCTGGCACCCTCGGTCGATCTGCGCGGAGTCATAAAGTCGGTGTTGACCGGCCATATGGGGATTTCGGCCTCCGCCGTCGGCAGCCGTGTTCTGCCCGGCAGCGGGTCGGTCCCGGCATTGCCCGGGCTGATCGCCTGATCCGCCGGTTCCAGCGTGTTTCTTTTCCTCCCCTTGGCGGTCCGCCGCGCGGGTGTTAGTCTGTCACTAAGAAGTGACTAACAGGCGGGAAAATCCGCCGATGTTTGCGGTGGGAGGATAAGCGTTGAGCAAGCGCAATAAGGAAGCCACCAAGGCGAAACTGATCGAGGCGTCGGGCAAGGTGATGGCGCGCGACGGCTTCGCCAAGCTTGGTGTGAACGCGGTCGCGCGCGAGGCGGGCGTCGATAAGGTTCTGATTTACCGGTATTTCGAGGGCCTGGACGGCTTGATCAAGGCCTATGCGGAAGAAGGGGATTTCTGGCCGACGGTCGAGGAGTTGGTGAACGAGCCGGAAGCGATTTACCGGGCCCGCCCCGCCGCCGAACAGATGTCCCGTGTTTTCAAGAACCTGATCCGGGGGTTGGTCCGACGCCCGGTGACGCTGGAAATTCTGGCCTGGGAAATGGCGGAGGGAAACGAACTGACCCACCATCTGGACGAAGTCCGGGAGAGCCTGGGCCGGGAGTTCACCCGCCGTTTCGGCCATGCCGGCCCGTCGGAGGTGGATCTGATGGCTTTCTCCGCCCTGGTGGCCGCAGCGGTCAATTATCTGACGGCGCGGTCCCGGCACAACACATCGTTCAACGGATTGGACATTTCGACAAGCGAGGGCTGGGCGCGTCTGGAAAGTGCGCTGGATACCGTCTGTCAAAAGGTTCTGTCCTGACGGACTTGGTTCAGGCGCGTCCGCGCGCTATGTCATGACTCGAAAAGCCAACCCCACTGCCGAAACGGGAGGGATATCCGATGGGAATGCAGTATCTGCACACGATGGTCCGCGTGAAGGACATCGACGCGTCGCTCGACTTCTATTGCAACAAGCTGGGCCTTGTGGAGATGGAGCGCTACGACAATGAGAAGGGCCGTTTCACCCTGATCTTCCTGGCCGCCCCTGATGATGTGGACGTCGCCAAGTCGGAACGCGCCGCGATGGTCGAACTGACCTATAACTGGGATCCGGAAGACTATGACGGGGGCCGCAACTTCGGCCACCTCGCCTACCGGGTCGATAACATCTACGAATCCTGTCAGCGCATGATGGATAAGGGCGTCACCATCAACCGCCCGCCGCGCGACGGCCGCATGGCCTTCGTCCGCTCTCCGGACGGTATCTCCATCGAGCTGCTGCAACGGGGCGATGCGCTTCCCTCGGCAGAGCCGTGGGCGTCGATGGAGAATACAGGTAACTGGTAAAAATAGAC
Organism: Hwanghaeella sp.; assembly: GCA_028282025.1. Taxonomy (GTDB): domain Bacteria; phylum Pseudomonadota; class Alphaproteobacteria; order UBA8366; family Aestuariispiraceae; genus Hwanghaeella. The sequence continues at coordinate 6,689 of JANQIT010000105.1, forward strand.
TTCCTTGAAGCCTGAGACAGCCGCCGGTCCCCTGGGCCGGCGGTTTTCTTCTGCCCGATTGCCGGTGTCCTGTGGCCAAGGCGGTTTACCTTGGCTTGGAACCATAGAGGCGGTTCTTGCCGGTGCGCGGTATCGGGCCTGACCCGGTTGGCCCGCGGGGCGGATTCAGTTGCTTCCAAGTAGCAGGGGCAGCCTCTTGGGAGATGGTTGGGGTTTCTGAGTTTTGAGTGTCTGCAAATTGTGATTGAATTGATTGTCGGGTAACCTCTTCCCCGAACGCAAACTCTGCTAAGGGGGGTGAGATGCCAAGACTACCGTCTTTGCCGGAAGAGGCGCATCTCAGTGATTTGCTGGCCCGCTTTCCCAAGAACATCGAAACATTACTGAGATATGTGAACGACGTTCTGAGGTCGGAAGCGGAGCTTGAGATTGCAGACCGGGAACTAATCGCGGCCTTCGTTTCCGGATTGAATTCCTGCCGCTTTTGCTATGGGTCCCATGCGATCTATGCCGAGACGTTCGGCATTGAGCCCGGCCTCATCGAGCAACTTCTCAATGACCTGGATTCCGCGAACATTTCGGACAGGATGAAAGCCTTGCTGCGGTATGTCGAAAAGCTCAACACACTGCCAAGCAAGCTCGTTCAGGCCGACCTGGACGCCGTACTCGAACAGGGCTGGTCAGAGGAGGCAGTCTTTGAAGCCATCGAAGTGACCGGGCTGTTTAATATGATGAACCGTATCGTCGAAGGCGGCGGTGTTACCTTCGACTATAGCGGAAAACGAGACGGACATACTTTGCAGAGCGCTAAACCGGCTGCCGCCGAAGACTCGTATTTGAAGTTTCTGGAGCTTGTGAAGGAAAAGGCTTCGGCCTGAATTTGCAGGCTCGATGCGGGGCTTTGGGCCTCAAAGGCCGCGCTTTTGATAGGCGGCGTCGGCGCGCCGACCGGTTCGGATTCAGTCGATGGGCGCCTTCAATTCCGTGCCCGGAACCAGGATGCCGCCCCGGTCCCCGATGGATGTGACGCCGAAACGTTGGGCGAAAATATCCGGAAGCGGCCGGTCGCCGGGCACACTGAGCCAAAGCCGAAACAGATGGCGGCGCTTGTCCGGTTCGGGCCAGTCGATGAAGCCGGTGCGGTCGTGCAACATGCCGTGATTGTGCACGAACTGCATGTCTCCCGGAGCGAGGCGCATTTTCAGCGAGAGACCGGGCGCATTTGCCGTTTCGTCGAACAGGTCCAGCGCTTCGACGATTTCGGGGGTTAGACGCGGGGCGTCCGCGAACCGTTGCGAGGAGTCGATATACTGCCGTTGATACATGCCGGTCAGGCGGTCTTCATGCCAACTCAACACCGGGATATCGAACCATGGGTTTTCGCCTTCCGGGACCTCGCCTCTTCGGTCTGTGGGAATTGTCTGAAACAGCAGGGATGCAAGATCGGGCCGCGTCTCCCGCATCGCATTATAGACGCTTGCCGTCGAAACGAGGAGCGAGTCGCCGCCTTCCTTGGCTTCGCGCAGGCAGAGCAGCCCGACGACGTCGGCGGAATCCGTGTGGAAGGTCTGCCGCGCATTGGTTTGATAGATCCGGCTGTTGGGGTCGTTCGGGTCGCGGCCGACGTCGCGGACATGGCCCAGGATGTGACCGTCCGCATTTTGCGACCGCGCCTTGCCCAAATGCGCGCCCACGGCGCAGAAGATGGCGGCGGCGGTGCGCTGATCGTAGGTTTCCACGGGCAGACCGGAAATGACTTCGAACCCCAGACCGTCCACCAGCTTCCGGCGAAGCGTGTCGAGCCGGTCCGCCAGACCCGGCAAGGGCACGTCGGCTTTTGTCATCAGGCCGATGTCCTTGCCCGTCGCCAAATAGGCGGCGGCCGCCTCTTCAAGCTCTGCAACTTCCGGCTTGGACCAGGACGACTTCCAGGCGTCCGGCGTTTCTGCAAGGTCCGCGCCGATCCAGGCGCACTCTGCTTCAATGGGACCGTTCGGTTCCCGAAGAGGGGGGATCGTGTTCATGGTCTTTTCCGGAAGGAGATCGAGTGACTTGGTTGGGATACTGCGCTTACCAGTGATGGAGAAGTGCAGAAACCGCAAGCCTCCATCACGCCTGACGCAACGATCCGGTCCGTCCGGGTAGGGAGTGGGGAGGAGCGGACGCCCCGTCCCCAAAGGCCTGTGCAACCGCGCGGCGGCGAAGTCGTCGCGACGCCGCGCGGTTGTAAAGGCCGGTCTTCAGGTCAGGCGCTGCGGAGTTTGGACAGGAATACATCCAACTCGTTGCGCAGGACGTCGGACTGGTTTGTCAGTTCGCGGACCACCGTGACGACTTCCGACGCCGCCTCGCTCGATTGCTGGGCGGCCGAGCGCACCTCTTCGATGTTCGACGAAACGTCCTGTGTTCCAGCGGCGGTCTGTTGAATGTTCTGGGCGATTTCCTGTGTCGCCGAATTCTGCTGGTCGACAGCCGCCGCGACGCTTGTCGTCACATCGTTGATCCGCAGCATCGCTTTCGCTACGCCGTCGATTTCCGATACGGTGCGCTGGGTCGATGCCTGCATGGCGCTGATCTGCTGGCTGATCTCCTCGGTGGCCTTGGCTGTCTGACTGGCCAGGGACTTCACCTCGGAGGCCACGACCGCGAAGCCTTTTCCGGCCTCTCCGGCCCGTGCGGCCTCAATCGTCGCATTCAATGCCAACAAGTTGGTTTGTTCGGCGATATCGTTGATCAACTGAACAACGTCCCCGATCTTGTGCGCACCGCTGGCCAGGCCCTTTACGGTGTCGCTGGCGGTTTCGACCTGTTCGCGGCCCGCCGAGGCGATGGATGTGGCTTCGGAAACCTGACGGGAAATCTCCTGGATCGAGTGAGACAATTCCTCCGCGGCCGAGGCCACCGCCTGTGCGGTGGTCGTCGCCTCTTCGGAAGAACTGGCAACCGCTTGCGCCCGGCCCGTGGTTTGCTCGGAGGCGTTGGACATTGTGTTCGCGGTGGTGTCCATCTTGCCGGCGGCGCTGGCCACCCCATCCACAACGCCCTTCACGCTGGATTCCAAGTCGTCGGCCATTTTCAGGGTGGCTTGGCGCTTTTCCTCCTCGGCGCGTTTTTCAGCCTCCACCCGCTCGGCCCTGAGTCGCTCGCTCTCAATCGCGTTTTCCTTGAAGACTTGGACGGCGCTGGCCATCAATCCGACCTCATCCTTGCGGCCGAGCGCCGGTATTTCCACTTTGTGATCGCCATCGGCCAATTTACCCATGGCGGTTGTCATGGCGATGACGGGGTTGGCGATTGCCCGTCCGATAAGGAACGCGACCGCAATGCCCAGGATAAATGCGATACCCGCTGCGACCTCCATGGTGATGACGGATTGCTCCATATTTTCCGTCGCGCGCGGACCCAGTTCGTCTTGGGCGTCCTTGTTCGACAGTTTTATCTGCTCGACGCTGTCCGCCAGCCGGGGGCCGATCGTGTCCAAGGTGTTTACGATGATGTCGTTCCGGGTCAGGATCGTCTCCGACACCCGGTTGAAGGCCGCCTGGTATTGTTGGGAGAGACTCGCGGTCTCCTCGGCCAGTTCCCGCCTTCTGGGGTTCTGAAGTTCCTGCATCATGGCGGTCGCTGTGGTCTGGAAATCGCCCAGTTCCTGATTTGCACGGGCCATGCTGGCCTGACTGTTGTCGATCAGAAATCTGTTCGAATACAGACGCGCCAGCAGCAGGTGGCGCAGGGAAATACCGGCGCGGTAAGCAGCGGACGCGTCTCCATCCTCGAAGGCGCTTTGCATGATCTCGGTCAGCGCGCGTTCGGAGGCGGGACCGACCGTGTTCAGCGTGTCTACGATCTCATTGCGGGTGCGGACAAGTTCCGCGACTTGCTCGAAGGAGGAGCGGTAGGTGCCGATTTCCTTCACGGCGGTCTGCATCGTGCCGAGATGTTCGCTGCCGACGAACAGGGACTCGGAGGCGACGATGATCTCTTCCGTCGCCTTCGCCCTGTCGCGCACCGCCTGGGCGGCGCTGTCGCTATTCTTGATAATGAAGTCCTTCACACCAAGACGCGCGGAAAGCAGGTTTGCCTGGATGCGCCCGATCTGGTTGGTCTGCCGCGCCAGCAGGCGATAGTCCTTAAAGGTATCGCTGGCGCCTGTGAGGCTGAAGTATGAAATGCCGGTAACCAGTATCAGGAAAAGCAGGACGGTCGCCGAGGAGAGCCCGATTTTCTTGTTAACTTGCAAATTTGCGAAGAAGCCATACGAATGCCCGGAACTTGTATTTGAATGCTGCGGGGCTTCTTGATTTGAATCTGGAGTACTCATGAGCCGTTCGTCCTATTTCCGACTGACAAACACACACACCCTGCGCCCAAAAACCCTGGCGCCGACACGTCTGTTTTTGCGTACTCCCCCGCTAGGACGCTCCCTCTAACAGACGGACTATGTCAATAGGAATTAACACGGATTCCCGCTTTCGAGCGGTCCGGACCGGGATGTTTAGATCGGAATAATTGATCGTTAACTAATTAAGTAATTGATATAACATGGAAAGAGTATTCTAGCCGCCGGAGGTAGATAAATGTTCAAATCGTGTTGATGGAATGTCAAAATTCATCTTAATTACAACCAAGATGAAAAAGACAATCCCCACGCTCTACTCTTGCAGGAAGGCGCTTGCATAAGACCACGCCGTCATTATCGAAATAGACCTCGCCGGGTTCTTTTCCAGGGGTTTCCGGATAGTGGATCAAGGCGGCCAGTTCGCCGGCTTCCACGGTGTCTCCAGGCTCCGCCAGCGGTTCGTACAGGCCGGTTTCCTGAGCGTAGATCAGATCTTCCTTCCCGAAGATCCGCGGCGCTGCGCCGGCCGGCGCAAGCGGTATGTCGAGGACGCCGATCCGCACCAGCGCCCGTTCCAATCCGGCCTTCGCTTCCTGGGTATAGGCGCGGTTCACGGTGCCCGCGCCGCCAAGCTCGGTGGTGATCGAACAAACGCTTTGCCGGAAGGCCGCCGCAGAGGAATAGCCGCCGCTTTCCGGCCGCTCGAACCACAGGCCGTGGGGCAGGCCGAACCCGTCCACGATTTCCCGCTTCAGCGCTTCGTCGGGATCGTTCTCGAACAGCGGGGCCAGGACCGTCGGCGCGTAGAGCAGGGAACTGCCCCCGGAATGCAGATCGAACAGGAAGTCCGCCTCCTTCAGCAACACGGTCTCTATGTAATGAGCGATGATCTGGGTCGGCGTGCCGGTCGGGTTTCCGGGAAAGCTGCGGTTGAGGTTGCCGTCGTCGATGGGAGAGGTGCGCATGCCTGCCTGCGCCGCCGGGAAGTTGGCCATCGGCAAAATGATGATCCGCCCGGACACTTCGGCCGGTTCCAATTCGCGGATCATTGTGGAGAGGATGACCTGACCTTCGTATTCGTCCCCGTGATTGCCTGACATCAGCAGCACGGTCGGTCCGGCGCCGTTGGCGACACAGGCGATCGGGATCGGCAGATAGCCATAGGCGGACCTGTGCACCGAGTGGGGCAGGCGCAGATAGCCCGTCTGCTTGCCCGGCGCGGCAAGATCGATTTCGCAGACGATAGGATTGTCGGACATGAAGGCCTCCCCGCGGTTCGCCGGCGCGCGAAGATGCGGCCGGTCTGGTTCCCGCGGGGAGGGTACCTAGATGTTGCTGTCCGGGAAAGCGTCCTTTCGGCCTTTGATAAATGCTTTCAAGGCTTCGTGAACGCCGGCGTCCATATCCGGGACTTCATAGCTCTCCAACAGCGTCTGCACCCGCTGATTGGCCCGTTGGGTCATGTCCTGTTCGCCTTCGGAGGCCCATTGCTCGAACGAGTTATTGTCGGCCAGCGGCGAGCGGTAGAAGGCCGTCTCGAAATTCGCCTGGGTGTGGGCGCAGCCGAGATAGTGGTTGCCCGGTCCAACCTCCCGCACCGCCGACAGACCCTGACCGTTTTCGCTGAGGTCCGGTCCGGCGAGCAGGCGTTCGATCATGGCGCACTGGTCCGCATCCATGACGAATTTCTCGTAACCCATGACCAGGCCGCCTTCCAGCCAGCCCGCCGCATGCAGCATGAAATTGACGCCCGCCAGGGCCGCGTTCTGCAGGGTGTTGGCCGCCTCGTAGGCCGCCTGGGCGTCCGAGATTTTCGACCCGCACAGACCGCCGCCCGACCGGAAGGGGACGCCCAGCCGTCGCGCCAACTGCGCCGCTCCGTACAGAACCAGCGTCGGCTCCGGCGTTCCGAAGGTCGGCGCGCCCGACTGCATGGAAATCGAGGATGCGAAGGTTCCGAAGACGACCGGCGCGCCGGGCCGGACCAATTGGGTCAGCGCGATGCCCGACATGGCTTCGGCCAGAATCTGGGAAAGGGTGCCGGCCACGGTGACCGGGCTCATCGCGCCGGCCAGGATGAAGGGCGAGATCACGGTCGCCTGGTTGTTGCGGGCGTAGACCTTCAGCGCGCCAAGCATGGTGTCGTCCCAGACCATCGGCGAGTTCGCGTTGATCAGGTTGATCACCACGCAGTTCCGGTCGACGAACTCCTCCCCGAACAGGATCTTGCACATGTCGACCGTGTCCTGCGCACGCTCCGGCGCGGTGACCGAACCCATGAAGGGTTTGTCGCTCAGATGCATGTGGCTGTAGACCATGTCCAGGTGACGCTTGTTCACCGGCAGGTCGACAGGCTCACACAGGGTGCCGCCGGAATGGTGAAGGCCCTCCACCCGATAGGCGAGTTTCACGAATTTCCGGAAATCCTCGATCGTCGCGTAGCGGCGGCCTTCCTGCAGGGAGCGGATGAAGGGCGGGCCGTAGGCCGGCACCAGGACCGTGTTCCCGCCGCCGATCCGGACGGATTTTTCCGGGTTGCGCGCATGCTGCGTGAACTCGGCGGGCGCGGTTTTCTGAATGATCTCCCGCAGCATGCCCTTTTCGAAGCGCACGCGCTCTCCGTCGACGGAAGCGCCGGCGCTCTTCCAGATCTCCAGGGTCTCGGGATCGTCCCGGAAGTCGATGCCCACTTCCGCCAGGATCGTCTCCGCGTTCGCTTCGACGATTGAGAGCTGTTCCTCGCTGAACGGATCGAAGGTCGGGATAGCCCGTTTGATATAGGCGATGCGTTCCGCCGCACCGGAAGTCCGCGCCGCCTGACGCGCCGCACGGCCGCCGCCGCCGCGCCGCGACCGCCGCCCACCTGCTTGTTCTTGTGTTTCCATGTTTGCGCACCCCAAAGGCCGCCCCGCGCGGGGCATAACGTATCGCCGGACTAAACAACCGGCGCTTCGCGCTGGCGCGCGCATTCGCGACAAGGAAGCGCGGTGTGCGCGTCATCGCGCCCCGGCGTCGCCCACTTTACGGGGCGGGTCTGCGCAAAAGGACCGTCCCGACCGCGACAATGACCAACAGCAGAGAGGAGAATTCATAAAGGCCCGGCGACTCATTCAGGAAGACGGCGCCGCTGCAGACGCCGAGGACCGGAATGAACAGCGTGGAGACGGTAGAAATCACAACGGGCACCTGACCCGCGATCCGGTACCAGGCATAGTAACAGAAGACCCCGGCGATGGTGCAGTTGTAGAGCAGCGCCAGACCCGCCGGCCAGCCGACGCCGCTGAAATCCCAGTCGTCCAGCCATAGGGCCAGCACGATGATGGGCAGCACACCGATCCCCTGCAGCCAGGCCGTGGTCGCAGAGGTCGCCAGCGTAAATCCGTAATGGCGGATGAACACAGTACCCGCACCCCAAAGACTGGCGGCCAGAATGCAGCTTGCCGTGCCCAGCGGGTTTTGCCCGATCATCCGGAAATCCTGCACCAGTAGCAGAAGCATGGCGGCGAGACCGGCGGCCAGCCCCAAGATCTGCCGCGGCGTTAGCCGCTCCTTCACGACGATCACCGTGATCAGACTCGCCCAGACCGGCATCGTATAGCCCAGGATCGCGGCCCGGCCGGACGCCATTTCGTTGACGCCCCACAGGATGAACAGATTCCAGCCGGTTATGTTCAACAGGCCCGCCGGCACCAGCCCTTTGAGATCGCGCACGGTGGGAACCAGGTTACGTTTATTCAGCAGCGCGATGAGCAGAAAACCCAGCGCGCTGGCGGACACATTGATGGCGCGGAAGGTCAGGACGTCGAAATCCTCCAGCCCGATCTTCATGATCGGCCAGTTCACACCCCAGAAGACAGTCAGCAAGGGCAGGAGGACCAGGACCTCTCTGGGCATACGCGCGGCGCTTTCGGAAGTGGGTTGCGGGAAGGAAGGTCAGTTTGATCCTCCCGGCGCGCTCTTTCAATCCCGGACGTAACGCCAAGCCCCCGGAATGTTTCCGACCAGCAGGCGGGTCACCGGACCTTCGGCAATGCCGGTAAGAGGGAGTATGAGCCGGTCCCAGGAGACGACCGCCAGCTCCGGCGGGGCGGCGTGCCAGGTGAGCAAGGGGAGGCGGCGCTGGAGAACCGCACGGTAGCAGGCGGCAAAGAAAATGCCGATCTGCGGCGGTAATGGCGTCTCCCAGATGCTGAGGCCCGTCAGGTCGAAGCCGGACCGTTCGGCGATGCCGCATCCGTAGTACCGATAGCGGAAGTCCCAGCCATCCTCCTTCACATCCAGAAGCATCGCAAAGGCCGCCTGGCCTTGCAGGTCCAAAAGGTCCGTCCGGGAAGAGTCCGGAAGGCAGCCGGGCTGACGAAGGCCGGACCAGTATTCATACAGATAAGCGAGGCGCGGATTCTCGACCCCTTCGGGCGGCGGGTTCCAATGCAGCCGTGGCGATGCTTGCAGGCCGCGCGAGAGAGCGGCACCGACCGCCGGCTCGTCGCCAGACAGGACATGGGCCATTACCGTATCGATAAATTGCCGGTCCAAGGCGGACATCTCTGTCTGCTCGGCCATGTCTTTATACTCCGGCGGTATGAGTGTTGGAGTGCAATATACATTCCATTTTTCTGATGAAAAAGTGCTGCACGCCGCGCGGCCCATTGGCAAACGCGGATGCTGGACAATGGCGGGCGATACCGTCTAAAGCCGATGGGGGCTGAAGTCCGCTTTACGGTTCGACTGTATGGATCACGCGATGAATGCGGCGGCAAAGACGGCGATTGTATTGGGCGCCGGCATGGTGGGGGTGTCGGCGGCGATTCATTTGCAGAAGCGCGGCTGGCGGGTGACTCTGGTCGACCGAAAGGAACCGGGATCGGAGACTTCATTCGGCAATGCAGGTGTGATCAGCCGGGGGTCGATCCTGCCTGTCGCCTATCCGGGTCTACTCTGGGATATTCCCAAAATTCTGGCGGGACGCTCGCGCTCGGTTCGGGTCGATCCCAAGGCTTTGTTCGGTATGCTTGGCTGGGCCCCCGCTTTTCTGCGGACGGCCACCAAGACGGAAAACCGGCGCATAGCGGGCGTACTGAACGCTCTGTTGGCCCTGTGCCTAGAAGAGCATGAAGCGCTGATGAAAGAGGCGGGCGCGACCGCCCATCTGACCAAGGCGGGCTGGCTCAAGCTCTACCGGACGGAAGAGGGCTTCGCGGGAAGCGCGTTCGAACGCGAGGTGATGGACGAACTCGGCGTCGCCTATAGGGTCCTCGATGCAGCGGAGATCGCTGCGCTGGAGCCGAACCTGCAGCCGATTTATGCGCGCGGCGTTCATATTCTCGGAACGGCCAGTGTCGACGATCCGGCTGCGGTGTGCCGCGCCTATGCGGCGCTGTTCGAAAACCGTGGCGGAGATTTTATAAGAGGCGAGGTGTCACGCTTGGAAGACGATGGCGGGACCGCCCGGGTCGCACTGAACGATGGTGCAATCCTGGAAGCGGACGCCGCGGTGGTCGCCATGGGCCCCTGGTCCGCCGAAATTCTAAAGAGTGTCGGCGTCGCCATCCCGTTGTTCCACGAACGCGGCTATCACCGGCATTACCGCCCGGCCGGCAATGCGGTCCTGACCCGGCCGGTGAACGATGCGGAAGGCGGCTTTGTGCTGGCGCCGATGGCGGCCGGTATCCGGCTGACCTGCGGCGTGGAGATCGCGCCGGAGGCGGCGGGCCCTTCGACCAAACTGATCGATGGAGTGACCCCTTTCGCGCAACAGGCTTTCCCGTTGGCGGACTGCCTGGACGAGACGCCCTGGCTCGGCCGCCGGCCCAGTCTGCCGGACGGATTGCCGGCGATTGGCCGGGCGCCCGGCCGGAACCGTATCTGGACCTGCTTCGGTCATCAGCATGTCGGCTTTACGCTTGGGCCGGTCAGCGGCCGTCTGCTGGCCGAGATGATGTCCGGGGATGAGACCGTCATCGACCCGCAGCCCTACAACCCCGCCCGTTTCGGCTGACCCGATCTGAAGCGTGCCGGAATTGGCGTTGGCCGCTTAGGACCGCCCCATCGCCCCGGAACCGCCCACGGCGCGAAATCCACGCATCCCTGTCGCGCAAGTGGAAGCCGCAAAAGCCGGGAAATCCCACAACGCCTAAGACAGTCATTTTTCCGCGGACCGGACGGCCTGGCGCTAGGGACGCCAACGCTCTGCGCTGTTGCGCGGAAAAGAATGCTTCTGAGACGGAGACAGTATCCATGACGCAGTTCCACAAAAGTGCGGATGTCGTGATCATCGGCCTGGGCGGCATTGTCGGGGCATCGGTGGCCCATCACCTGATCGAGCGCGGTTGGAAGAATATCATCGGCATCGACAAGTCCGGCATTCCGACGGATATCGGGTCGACGGGACATGCATCGGATTTCTGCTTCAACACGATGCACGATCAGATGACGATCTTCACCACAAAATACAGCATCGATTTCTTCGAGAAACGGGGCCGTTACGCCAAGGTCGGCGGCATCGAAGTGGCGCGCAAGGGCGACGACGAGCGCGTGTTGGAACTTGAGCGCCGTGTCAGTTCGGGCCGCGCCTTCGGTAACCGCGTCCGCATGATCTCCGCCAAGGAAGCGAAGGAGATGATGCCGCTGATCGAAGAGGACGTCATCCAATGCGCGCTGTATGACCCGGATGCCGGCCTTGTCTTTCCGCGTTCCCAGGTCGTCGCCGGTGAAATGGTTAAAGAGGCGGAAGACAGCGGCAAGTTGGAAACCATGCCCAACACGCCTTGCACGGGCCTGGACATCGAGAACGGCAGGATCAAGGGCGTTCATACCTCTCGCGGTTATATCGAAACCGCCTATGTGGTGGTTGCCGCTGGGCTGTGGGGCCGCTTGATCGCGGAGATGGCTGGCGAGGATCTGCCGGTCATGCCGGTCGACCATCCGCTGACTTTTTTCGGTCCCTATAACGAGTTCGCGGGCACCGGGAAGGATATCGGCTATCCCCTGCTGCGCGACCAGGGAAACTCCGCCTATCTGCGCGATACGGGCGATCCGACGACCTCGGAAGGCGGTCAGATCGAATGGGGATATTACGAGGAGAAGGAGCCGCGCCTCGTCCATCCGCGCGATCTTCTAGAGAAAGAGGAGGCCCGGCTTTCCCCATCTCAGCGCGACCTGGAAATGGAACAGATTATAGAGCCCCTGGAACGGGCCATGGAATTGACGCCGATCCTCGGTGAGCTTGGCTATAACGAGAAATGGTCCTTCAACGGCCTGTTGCAGGTCACCGCGGACGGTGGGCCGTCCATCGGCGAATCCCCGACGGTGCGCGGGCTGTGGTATGGAGTTTCCGTTTGGGTGAAGGACGGGCCCGGCACCGGCAAAATCATTGCTGACTGGATGACCGACGGCCGCACGGAAGTCGACCACCACGCCATCGACTACGCCCGGTACTATCCGATCCAGAAATCCGAGAGGTTCATCGAAGACCGCTGCTTCGAATCCGCCTTCAAGATCTACAACCCACCGGTTCACAACCGCGAGCCCTATTCCAAGGGCCGCAACCTCCGTTCCGCCCCGTACTACTTGCGGGAAAAGGAACTGGGCGGCCACTTCATGGAAATCGCCGGATGGGAACGCGCGCATGGCTATGCGGGCAATGATCACCTGCTGGAGAAATATGCCGACCGCGTGCCCGAACGCCCGCATGAGTGGGACAACCGGCATTTCTGGCGCGTCTCCAATGCCGAGCACCTGGAGCTGTCCGAGAATATCGGCATGGTGAACCTGTCGCATTTCGCGATCTACGATATCTCCGGCGGCGATGCGGCCAGGCTGATGGAATATGTGTCCTCTTCCAAGGTGGCGGGCGACACCGCCGTCGGCAAAGGCGTCTATACCAACTTCCTGGATGATGAGGGCGGCATCATGGCCGACCTGACAGTGCTGCGCCTGGGCGAGAACCGTTTCCAGATGATCGATGGCGGCGATGCGGGGAACCGTGACGCCACCTATCTGCGCCGGATGGTGCAGGACAAGGAATGGGATGTCTTCGTCGAAGACCGCACCGACCATTACGGCTGCATCGGCGTGTGGGGCCCGAACGCGCGCGAGACTTTGAAAAAGCTCGCCGACGATCCGGCCGGATTGGATCCCGAGAACTTCGCCTTCGGCGCTTGCAAGGATTTCACCCTACGCGGCGTTCCGGTGAAGGGATTCCGTATTTCCTATGTTGGCGAACAGGGGTGGGAACTGCACTTTTCCATGAGCTACGGTCTGGCGCTTTGGGACATGTTCCGCGATGTGGGCATCACCCCGATCGGCGTTGAGACCTATGCCAACAGCCGACGGCTGGAAAAGAGCCTTCGGTTGCAGAACGCGGACCTTCTGACCGAATACAATCTGCTGGAAGCCGGCCTGGCCCGGCCCAAGGTCAAGGCAGCGGATTTCCGCGGCAAGGAGGCGAATCTGAAGCAGCGCGACCTGCCGCATCAGACCGCCATGCTGTGCACCATGACGGTGACCGACAATATCGACCGGGACGGCGTTCCCCGTTTCATGATGGGGAACTGCCCGATTGTAGACCCCAAGACCGACGAGGTGTTGATCGATGCGCGGGGCCGCCGGTCCTACACAACGTCGCTCGCCTTCGGGCCGTCGGTCGGAAAGAACATCGCGATGGGCTATCTGCCCCACGATTATTGTCAGGAAGGCCTGGAGCTGGAGATCGAGTACTTCAACCAGAAATTCCCGGTGAAGGTGGAAGGCGTCGGCATGAAGGCGCTCTACGATCCGACCAATGCGCGGATGAAGTCATAGGCCGACCGCTCCAAAGACCGAAATCAGCCGCCGGAACCGCTTTGTTCCGGCGGCGTCATACGACAGCCTGAAAAATCATCTTTACGGTGCAGCGGCTGGCGAGGGACGGCGGACCCTTTCATGGAGGGCTTAAGCGGCCTCAATCGGCGCGATAGACGGCCGTCGCGCTTTGCTTGCAGGCGCGTTGGGATTTGTTCAAACGGTTGTAAAGATTAACGGATTTGACCGAACTGGAAACAATGGCAACGGCCGTTGTCATTGTTCCGGTTGGTTGTGAATTCGTTCATTCTGTTTTTCTTGAGTGCGCTCCCCGACTTCTGAGAAAATAGAGAGTAGAGAATTTCAAGGCGAGATCTGGATTCCGCCTGAAAAGCTGGAGTGTATGTCATGATGAGGTTGCGTGGCCTGACAGTCGGGTCGGCCTTTGTTGTTGGTCTGTTGGCCCTGCCGGTGAACGCCGAGGCGGTGTCGCTGAAGATCTTCGGGACGCAGGCGGATGGCGGCAGCGCCACGCTGCGCGCGATTGGAACCGATGCAGATGGCGATCCGGCGAATTTCGACCCGCAGAACAACCCGTTCCAACCGACCGCGCCGGCGGAAATCGACCTGTTTCTGAATGGCGGCGTGCCCGGCTCTCAGACGATCATCGGTACGGACGTTCATGTCTTCGGCAATGCTAAAACGCCGTCCGAAGGACTTGGTATTGTCGGTTTGCTGCCTTTTCAGACGGTAACGCTCCGCTTTACCTTCCTGGGGTCGGAGGCTGGGTTCGTGAACAAGGCGCTGTCGATCAAGGAAGACGATACACGGGTTCTGTTCACCGATACCGACCCGGTTGGGCCGGCGTCTTCCAAGACGCGCACCTTCTCGGTCGCGGAATTGGTCGGCCCGAACGACCTGATCCCTTTCACCTTCTTCACCAAGACCCATTACGGTACGAAGAAGAAGGCGCGCAACGCGGGTAGCAGGGGAATCGATGGCCATCTGGAACTGGCCTATACCGATCCCATCGACAACATTTTCGGGACCCCGGACGGATCCGTCATCGCCTTCTTCGGTGACGGCGGCGCCGGGCCCGACGGCGATCTGGACGATATGGTTGTCGGCATCGGCATCCAGTCCGTCTCGACCGTTCCCGTGCCGCCGGCTCTGCCGCTGTTGGCCACAGGCCTGCTCGCGCTCGGTTGGTTGCGCCGCCGCAAGGGTTAAGCGTTCGGCATCGCGCCGCATCGCCTTGCTGGCCGGAAGGCCGGACACAGCTTCTTGGCGGTCAGAGTAGACGTGTGCGGATTAAAGTCGGGAAAGCCATCGGCCGGGCCGGCGCGATGTGGGGCCGGGCTTTTTTGCTTGCCGGCCTGTCACGCATTTCCTGCTTTGCGCCGTTACCCTTCAGGTGAATGCACTACCAAGATAGCGATATCTGTACGAATGTACATAATATCAACAATCATCAACACGAATGGCAGATTATCGCCTTCTGTGTGATGAAATATCATTGAAATCCAGTCATCAGCGCAGCATGTTCCGCAATAGGACAGTAATGTTGATTGGTGTTGATATGCGCGCGTTGAAAATTGCAGTGGTTGGGTTGGCCGTCTTTTCGGCCGCTACGGTTACGGGTACGGCGGCCGAGGCCGTAACTTTGAACGTTATTGGCACCGAACTGGCCGACAGTCGCAGCATTCCGGGTAATTTCAACCCGCCCCGCGCCGGTATCAACGCGATAAACGATTTTATCAGCCAGGACGGTACCCGCCGTAACATCCGGGACGAACGTGTGCTGGTGTTCGAACGGAATGCCGGAACGTCGTCGACGCCGAACGGCCTGGCTCTTTCCGATTTTACCGGGTCTGTCGATGTCCGGTTTACCTTCTTCGGATCCGAAGCCGGTTTCCGTAACTTCGCCGGCTTCCATGAAAACGGGGTCTTCAACGAAATTTTCCGCAACAAAGGCGACTGGACTTTGGGCCGCACGCCGATCGGTCAGAGCGTCACGCTCAGCTTCGGTGACGGTCCCAACGATATCGCGCTTGGCGAGGCGGGGCTGCTGCCCTTCGTTTACCGGACCTTCAGCACGCGCAGGAACCGGGATTACTGGCGAGCCGACGCCGCAAATGACGAGAGCCAGAACCAGAGCCGCGCCGCGCGGCCCCTGGAAATCGGTTTCACAGAGACGATTTTCACGAACGCACGCGGGTTCACCTCCACGGTCGCCTTCTTCGGAGACGGTACCGGGGATACGGATCTGGACGATCTGGTCGTCGGTATTGGAATCCTGAACGCTTCTGTATCGACGGTCCCGGTTCCGCCGGCGCTGCCGCTGCTGGCGACTGGTCTTGTGGCGCTCGGCTGGCTGCGCCGCCGACGCCGCGCCGCGTAATTCCAGACAGTCCGGGCGCAAATCTTACAGATCCGTCGCATTATCAACGCCAATTCGCAAAGCGCAGACTTTGTGACCGGTCCGTTAACATTCACAACGTACGTTTGAATGGCTCGCGTGAATCCGACGGATTCACGGTATCGTACAGACCCGTTTCGCATATACTCCGTACATAATTATATTAGAGACGGATTCATTATGCGTTCCAAAGCACTTTACCGGGATTTCCCGCCGGTCCGCGCCCTCTGTGCGGCGACCCTGATTGCCGGTTCCCTGGCCTTTACGGCCGGTATGGCGAAAGCCAGTTCCATCGTTCAATTCGACCAGAATTTCGGATCCGCGCTGCTGGAAGGCACCATTGTCTCGGACGGTGTGAATGGGGCGTTCAATTTCGGGAACGGCCTTACCGGGAATATCTCAACGAGCAACCCTGGCTCTCGTGCGACCGGCCGGGTTCAGATTTTCGATACCAATCCCGGTACGGGGAGCGTCCTGAACGATCCGGATCTTCTGGGGCCGTTCAGCGCCGCGCGGGGGCAGAACCTGCCCGACCTGACGTTCGGCAACGCCCTGATCCTTGAAGAAACCCGTGGATCCCGTCCCGCGCCTGGATTTCCCGATGATGCCGCGAACGGCGGACGCATAACCTTCGCGTTCGATGTGCCCATCGCGCTCACGGCCATCTTCCTGCTCGACGCGGGCGATAATGCAGGCAGTGCAAGGATCTTTCTGGACGATGTCGAATTCGACGTGACGTCGTTTCTGGGGCTCGGTCCGACCCAGACCTTCGGCGGCAGAGACCGCGAATACGACTTTATTCAATTCGACGACAACACCATCGTGAACTCATTTTCGGTTGAGTTTCCGGGGTCCGGCGCGATTGGGCGCTTCGGGGCGACGGTCGTGCCGGTGCCGGCGACCCTGCCGCTTCTGTTGACGGGGTTGGGCGCCTTCGCCTGGGTCGCGCGGAAACGGAAGAAACGCGCTTAAGAAAGCCGGCATTAAGGTAAGAAACGCGCGCGCCGTTCCCCGGCGCGCGCTTTCTGTTTACGCTATGCGTCCTCTTCTTCTTTCGGCGCGATCTGCTGCACGGTGCGTTTCCCGTCCTGGCCGGTGGCGTGGAATTTGAACGGCTTGCCCTTGAAGACCGTGTTCCGCATATCCTCCACCATTGCGCCCGCTTTGCCGCCCGGCGCGATCACGTCGATGATCCAGAGGTTGTCGCCGCTCTTCCAGTCAGCGGGGGCGAGCCTGGTGGCGCCGGACTGAACGCGGGCCTCCACTTCATCGGACAGGGACGCCCACAGGACGCAGCCCGCGGGAGCCCCGTTTTCGTCGCGATACATACGGAACTGGGCGCGCGCGATGGGCGGGAAGATCAACCATTCCGCATCGGCGATGAAGAAGTGCCGGTGGCTCGCCGTGCGGGTCATCAGCCACAGCAGCTCCGCCGCAATCTGACCCAGCGTGTTCGGGCGTTGCGGGGTCGCCTGGCCGGTTTCGTCCTGAGCTTCCTTTTCCGGCATTTGCGCTTCGGTGTCCGACATCATTTACTCTCTTGCTGGTATTCCGACCTGGAAACGGGCTCAATCCACGCTGCTCACGCGGCGGGACCGTAGCACACCAAAATGCCGGTTCAAGCCGGGAAAACCGCCTCAGGTGGGTTTCTTTGCCGCGATCAGAAACTCTACATTGCCCTGCGGCCCGGTGATGGGACTCTCGACCAGCCCCAGAACGCTCCAACCCATCTTCTCCGTTAGCCAGATTTCCGTTTCCCGGCAGACGCGGTCGTGCAGCGCCGGATCGCGCACCACGCCGCCTTTCCCCACCTCTCCCTTACCGACCTGAAACTGCGGTTTTATCAGCGCGATCAGGATCGCCCCCGGCCTGCCGAGGTCCATGGCCGCCGGCAGAACTTTCTCAAGACCGATGAAACTGGCGTCGCAGACCAGAATATCGATGGGATCGGGGATCTCCGCGCCGGTCAGGTGGCGGGCGTTTGTCCCCTCCAGAACTATCACGCGCGGGTCGTTGCGCAGTTTCCAGTGGAGCTGCCCCCGGCCGACATCGACGGCGTAAACCTTGGCTGCGCCGTTCTGCAACAGAACGTCGGTGAAGCCGCCGGTTGA
This sequence comes from Hwanghaeella sp., assembly GCA_028282025.1. Taxonomy (GTDB): domain Bacteria; phylum Pseudomonadota; class Alphaproteobacteria; order UBA8366; family Aestuariispiraceae; genus Hwanghaeella. The sequence continues at coordinate 24,339 of JANQIT010000105.1, forward strand.
AGCCCCGACATCCAGACCGGTCATGCCGCCGGGGTCTATGTCGAAAGCCGCGAGCCCCTTCGCCAGCTTCAGGCCGCCGCGGCTGACCCAGGGATGATCCTGGCCGCGCACCTCCAACGGCTTGTCTTCCGGGGTCGGCTGGCCCGGCTTGGCGATCTTCTGCTCGCCCGAATAGACCAGGCCCGCCATGATCAGGGCCTGGGCCTTGGATTTGGTTTCCACCAGCCCCCGGTCGACCAGCGCCTGATCCGCGCGTTGCTTTTTCGGCTTGCCGGGTTTCATGTTCGGCTTGGCTTCGAGAGGATGTAGACGGCGACGCCGATCAGACAGACGCCGGTTGCGGAGAGCAGCCACAGCGGCAGGTCGCGGTACAGCGCGACATAGGTGAAGCTTGCCGCCATGGCGGTGCAGGCGCAGACCTTCGCCCAGATGGGAATCACCCTGTTCGTATCCCAGTCCAGCAGCATCGGACCGAACAGCCGGTGCCCGTAGAGCCAATCATGCAGGCGTGGGGAGGATCGCGCGAAACACCAGGCGGCGACGATCAGAAAGGGGGTTGTCGGAATAAGCGGCAGGACGACGCCGACAAGGCCCGCCGCCAGCGCGGCGAGGCCCAGCAACAGGAAAGGCCAGCGATGGATGTTCTTGGCCGTGTGAGCGATCTGTCGCCGAGGCTGCGCCATTACATCCCGATCGGGGACATTAGGCCCGCACCGATTCCTCCAGGGCGTCGCCGCCGAGCGCCCGGACGGCGGCCGCGACGATATCCGGCGCGCCAAGCCCCGCCTGCTCGACCTGCTTCTCGGGCTTGTCGTGGTCCAGGAAGACGTCCGGCATGTAAAGCGGCCGGACTTTGACGGTCTGCGTCAGATCCTCGCGCACCAGCAGGTCCAGCACCTGGGTCGCGAAACCGCCGATGGAGCCTTCCTCAATGGTCACCAGGACCTCGTGCTCGCGCGCCAGACGCCGCACCAGGTCGGCATCGATGGGCTTGGCGAAGCGCGCGTCGGCGACGGTGGTCGAATAGCCTTTGGCCTGCAGCATGTCTGCGGCCTCCAGCGACGCTTGCAACCGGGTTCCAAGCGACAGGATGGCCACCGTCTTGCCCTCGCGCAGGACCCGGCCCTTGCCGATTTCCAATATCTGCGGTTCTTCCGGCAGATCGACGCCCACCCCTTCGCCGCGCGGATAGCGGAAGGCGGACGGCCGGTCGTCAATGGACGTCGCGGTCGCCACCATATGCGCAAGCTCCGCCTCGTCCGCCGCGGCCATCACGACGAAGTCGGGCAGGCAGGCCAGATAGGCGATGTCGAACGCACCGCAGTGGGTCTGTCCGTCGGCCCCGACATAGCCGGCGCGGTCGATGGCGAAGCGGACCGGCAGTTTCTGGATGGCGACGTCGTGCACCACCTGGTCATAGCCGCGTTGCAGGAAGGTCGAATAGATCGCCGCGAAGGGACGGTAGCCTTCGGTCGCCAAACCGCCGCAGAAGGTCACCGCATGCTGTTCGGCTATGCCGACATCGAACGCGCGGTCGGGATGGCGGTCCTGAAAGATATTCACGCCGGTGCCCGACGGCATCGCGGCGGTGACGGCCACGATCCGGTCGTCCTTGTCCGCAAGCTTGGCCAGCGTCTCGCCGAACACCTTGGTATAGCTCGGCGCGTTGGGTTTCGATTTGACCTGTGCGCCGGTCACGATGTCGAACTTCGACACCCCATGATACTTGTCGGCCGATTTTTCGGCGGGCGCGTAGCCTTTGCCCTTCTGGGTGACCACATGGATCAGAACGGGACCGGCATTGTCGTTGTCGCGGACATTTTTCAGGACCGGCAGGAGATGTTCCAGATTGTGCCCGTCAATCGGCCCGACATAGTAGAAGCCCAGTTCCTCGAACAAAGTGCCCCCGGTGACGAAGCCACGGGCGAATTCCTCGGCCCGGCCGGCGGCGATCTCAAGCTGTTTCGGGAAGCGTTCGGCGATCTGCTTGCCCAGATTCCGCAGCGAAAGATACTGTTTCGAGGACAGCAGACGCGACAGATAGGCGCTCATCGCGCCAACCGGCGGCGCAATCGACATATCGTTGTCGTTCAGGATGACGATCAGGCGGGAATTGGTCGAACCGGCGTTGTTCAGCGCCTCGAAGGCCATGCCTGCGCTCATCGACCCGTCGCCGATCACCGCAATGACCGCGTTGTCGCCGTCGTGCAGGTCGCGGGCGACGGCCATGCCCAGCCCGGCGGAAATCGATGTAGAGGAATGCGCCGCGCCGAATGGGTCGAACTCGCTTTCGGACCGTTTCGTGAAGCCGGACAGGCCGCCGCCCTGCCGCAGAGTGCGGATGCGGTCGCGCCGCCCGGTGAGAATCTTATGCGGGTAGCACTGGTGGCCGACATCCCAGATCAGGCGGTCGAACTGACGGTGGCGCTGCACTACATCTTCAACACGCCCGAC
>JANQIT010000110.1 GCA_028282025.1 Hwanghaeella sp.
CCGACTCTTCGAAAGACGGTTTCGGCGGCGGCGCTTTGGCCGGGCGGGCTTTCTTGGGCGCGGCCGCCTTTTTCGCCGGTCCGGCGGCGTCCGACAGGGATTTCAAATCCGACGGATCGATCAGATCGTCCCGGGTCGCATGCCATTTATGGCCGCACTTGGCGCAGCGTACGGTCCGGCCTGCATCGCCGATCGCTTCGGCTTTGACCTTGAAGCGCGACGTGCAATTGGGGCAAACGAGAATCATGAAACACTGGCGCCTGAATAATGCCCGAGGAGCGGGATTTTCACCCGATTCTTATAAGATGGCCACCAGGGGCGCGCAAGCGATGGTGCATCGGTGTTTGGAACTTCGAAAGGCCCGGGAATCCGCTGGGAATAGCGTGGTCGGCACGGTGTTTGCGCCTTGATGCGCGGGCGGACGATCAGTACCGTCGTAACCGTTCCGGGCAGCGCTTTTGGATACCGGATGTGGAGGCATGGGTGATCCGGTTCGAAAATGTCGGCATGCGCTATGGGACGGGGCCCGAGATCCTGCGGGACGTTACGTTCGATCTGGCGTCCGGCAGCTTCCATTTCCTGGTCGGGGCCAGCGGCGCGGGCAAGTCGACACTGCTGAAGCTGATGTATCTGGCGCACCGGCCGACGCGTGGCCTGATCACCGTGTTCGACCGCGATCTGGCGTCGGTCCCAAGACTGGAACTGCCGGATATCCGCCGCCGGATCGGGGTCGTCTTTCAGGATTTCCGGCTACTGAACCATCTGTCCGCGTTCGATAACGTAGCGCTTCCGTTACGGGTCAAGGGCGCCAGCGAAGAGGTCGTGCGAAAGCATGTGGGCGAATTGCTCAGTTGGGTCGGCCTGGCCAATCAGGTGGACGCGCTGCCGCCGACATTGTCGGGCGGGCAGAAGCAACGGGTGGCCATCGCCCGGGCGGTGATCAGCCGGCCGAACCTGCTGCTGGCCGACGAACCGACGGGGAATGTCGACGACACAATCGCCGTGCGCCTTCTGTATCTGTTCGAGGAAATGAACCGATTGGGGACGACGGTGGTGATCGCCACCCACAACAAATCCCTTGTCGAGCGTTTCGGCCATCCGGTCATGCGCCTTCGCGATGGCCATATCGAAGAGGAGGAGGATGCGGGCGACTGGGGGGCGGGCCTGCGCGACCGGAAGCCGGCATCCCGTGAGGGGCGGCCGGTCCTGCCCGGCCGGGGGACGACGCGATGACGGGACCGCAGCGGGTCGACATCCCCTTGTCGCGCGATGCGTCCGCGCGCTTCCTGCCCTGGATGGTTGCGTTCCTGACCTATGTGGCGGCGCTTGCCTTTGCGGGTTTTCTCAGCCTGCAGCAGGTTTCCGCCGGGTGGACGCAGGCGTTGGAGGGATCGGTCACGGTCGAAATCGTTCCGGCCGAAGGAGAGCCGGAGGAAGAGACCGAGGACCGGGTCCGCCGGAGTCTGGACCTGTTGCGGTCCTTTCCCGGCGTTGTCGAGGCGACGGTGTTGCCGGAGGCCGAGGTGCTTCTTTTACTTGAGCCCTGGATTGGGAGCGCTCTCGACCCCGACGCCTTGCCGCTGCCGCGCTTGATCGATGTCGCCATCGCCCCGGGGGAACCCTTGGATATCGATTTGTTGAACCAGCGCCTGGCGGCGGCCAGCGGAGCGGTCGCCGACGATCATGGCGATTGGCAGCGCCGTCTGAGCCGGTTCCTGAGCGCCATGGAGTGGGCGGCGCTGGCGGTCGTCAGCGTGGTTGCCGTGGCCGCCGTGATCATGGTGGCCTTCGCCACGCGCGGCAGCCTATCGACCCACCGGGAAACGATTGAACTGCTTCATCTGATCGGCGCGCCGGACGCCTATATCGCACGTCAGTTTCAGGGGCACGCCATGCGTCTGGCATTCATCGGCTCGGTCTTTGGCGCGTTGCTTGCCGGCATCACCGTCTTCGTGATCGGGAATGCGGCGGACGGGCTGGAAGCGGCCGCCGGTCTGGCCCTGCTGCAGCGCGCGATGCCGGTTCTCGCGACCCTGACGCTTCCGCCCATCGCCGCCATTGTGGCGCTGGTGACGGCGCGGCGGATGGTGATGTCGGCCTTGCGGCGGATGGTTTGAAATGCGTTCCGTACGGAAGAGACGATGGCCGAAGATCGCGCTTGCCGCACTGGCCGGGGCCGCCATGTTATGGCTGGCCGGTTTCGTTGCTTTCGCCGTGTCGCTTCCGACCGCGCCCGTCGACGAAACCGCGCTGACCGACGCCATTGTCGTGCTGACCGGCGGCAGCCTGAGATTGGAAACCGGCCTGCGTCTTCTTGAAGCGCAGCGTGGTAAGAAACTGTTCGTTTCCGGCGTGCATAGGGGGAACGATGTGGAGGAATTGATGCGTGTTTCTCGGCAATCTCCGTCCCGCGCGGATTGTTGCATTGTGTTGGGTTACGAGGCCGACAATACGGCCGGGAACGCCCGGGAAACGGCGGATTGGATCGCGCGCGAAGGGTATGCGTCGATCCGGCTGGTGACCGCCGCGTATCACATGCCGCGCAGTCTGTTGGAATTCAGCCGTGAAATGCCGGCGGTGGATCTGGTCGCGCATCCGGTTTTTCCGAACCATGTGAAGATCCTGGAATGGTACCGTTATCCCGGAACCGCCGCCCTGATCGCCGGAGAATTTTCGAAAACGGTGCTGGTCGTGGTCCAGACCGGTATTGACCGGCTGGCGGCTGCGCTGTCGCCGCGGGGGGAGGTTCTGCCGTGACGCTGCGCGGTCTGTTGTTCGGGATTTACTTCTATCTGGTGTCGGTGCTTTGCCAGGTCCTGTTTTTACCTTTTCTGCTGATGCCACAGCCGGTGTTCCGGCCCTTTGCCGGCGTGTGGTGCTGGCTGGTATTGCAGGGGTTGCGCTGGATCGTTGGCGTGCGTTGGGAATGGCGCGGCCTGGACAGGCTTCCCGATCAGCCTTTCATCCTGGCCAGCAAACACCAGTCGACCTGGGAAACCCTGTCTTTCATGCTGTATCTCGGCTATCCCGCCTTTGTACTGAAGCAGGAGCTCATGAGGATTCCGTTTTTCGGCTGGTATCTGAAGAAAATCGGATCCGTGTCCGTGGACCGTTCCGCCGGGGCGAAAGCGCTTCGCACGATGATCGAGGATACGCAGGCCTTCCTGAAGGCCGGCCGCCGCATCGTGATCTTCCCGGAAGGCACCCGCACGCCGGTCGGCAGCAAGAACCGCTATCACGCGGGGCTTGTGGCCCTGTATCGGGAGTCCGGTTATCCGATTGTGCCGGCTGCCCTGAATTCAGGACAGGTTTGGCCACGGTCGATCTGGCGCTGCCGTCCGGGAACCATTGTCGTAGAGTTCCTGCCCTTGATACCGCAGGGCTTGAAACGGCCGGAACTGATGAAAAGGTTGGAAGGGGAAATCGAGGACACCTGTGCTAGATTGAACCTTGTGAACAAGTAACGCGCCTGGGCGGAACAAGCGCATTTAGGATGTGGATAAATTTGTTAACACTTTGCGCCGCCGGGTCCGGTTGACGGATTCCGCGCCCCGAATGGAACGCCAAGCGGTTGCCCATTGACGGTGTGCGGGACCGGGTATTCCACGATTTGAGGCCGGGTAATTAAGTACCGTTTTTCAGAAATTCAAAGACCATATTTTATCGAATAAATTGAATATGTTAGATAGGTATTTCAAGGACCTAAGCAGACGAAGGAGCGGGTACAGCATTGCCTATCGCACTAACACCGACCTCTGAACGGATTTGGGATCAGAAGTACCGTTTTAAGGAGCCCGACGGGACCCCTGTGGACAAAACCGTTGAGGATTCCTGGGCCCGCGTCGCCCGGGCGCTGTCGGCGGTGGAAAGGACCGAGAAGCTCCAGGCGCATTGGGAAACGCGGTTCTACGACGCGATGAACGATTTCCGCTTCCTGCCCGCCGGACGGATTCTCGCCGGTGCGGGCACTGACAGATCGGTCACGCTGTTCAACTGTTTCGTCATGGGCGCGATAGAGGATGACATGTCCTCCATCTTTCAGCATCTGCGCGAAGCGGCGTTGACCATGCAGCAGGGCGGGGGGATCGGATACGATTTTTCGACCCTGCGGCCACGGGGTTTTCCCGTCAGGGGCGTCGGCGCGGACGCCTCCGGCCCGATTTCCTTTATGGATGTCTGGGACGCCATGTGCCGGACCATCATGTCCGCCGGTTCCCGCCGCGGCGCGATGATGGCGACTCTGCGCTGCGATCATCCGGATATCGAGGATTTCGTGATCGCCAAGCAGACAGCGGGCCGGCTGACCAACTTCAATCTGTCGATCCTGGTCAGCGACGCCTTCATGCGCGCGGTGGCCGACGGCGAGTCCTGGGATCTGTCGTTCGGGGGGACGACGGTTCGGACGGTCGATGCCGGGGCGCTGTGGGACAAGATCATGCGCGCGACCTACGATTATGCGGAGCCGGGCGTCATCTTCATCGACCGCATCAACCAGCGGAACAACCTGGCTTATTGCGAGAGCATCCAGGCGACCAATCCGTGCGGCGAACAGCCGCTGCCGCCCTATGGCGCCTGCCTTCTGGGGTCGGTCAATCTGGCCGCCCTGGTCCGGTCTCCCTTCAAGGAGAATGCCGATCTCGATACCGGGACCTTGGAGCAGCTGGTCGCCGACAGCGTCCGGATGATGGACAATGTCACCGACGTTTCCCGTTTCCCGCTGCCGGAACAGGCGGCGGAGGCCAAGGCGAAGCGGCGCATCGGGCTGGGCGTGACCGGGTTGGCGGATGCGCTGGCGATGTGCGGCCTGCGCTATGGGACGCCGGACTCCATCGCCCGTACCGAAAGCTGGTTGCGGACGGTGCGCGACGCCGCGTACCGGACCTCTGTGGAATTGGCGTCGGAGAAAGGCGCCTTTCCGCTGTTCGACCCCAAGCCGTACCTGTCCGGCGAGACGGTCCGGGAGCTCGACGCGGATGTTCGGAAGGACATAGAGCGTTACGGCATCCGCAACGCCTTGCTGACATCGATTGCGCCGACCGGCACGATTTCCCTGCTGGCGAACAATATCTCCAGCGCGATCGAACCGATCTTCGCCATGGAGCAGGTTCGGAAAATCCTGCTGCCCGACGGCGCGCACCGGACCGACCGGCTGCAGAACAACGCCTTTCGTCTGTTCCGCGAGGCGCATGGGGACAAAGCGCCGATTCCCGACAGTTTCGTGGATGTGGACGCCCTGACGGCGAACGACCATCTGGCGATCCAGGCGGCGGCGCAGAAATATATCGACAGTTCGATCTCCAAGACCATCAATCTGGCGGGCGACGTTCCTTATGAGGTTTTCAAGAACGTCTACCGGCAGGCCTACGAACAGGGCTGCAAGGGATGCACGACCTACCGGCCCAGCGCCGTGCGCGGCTCGGTTCTGGAGGCCGCCCCCGCGCAGGATGCGGAACCGACGGCCGCTTCGGACGAGGGCCGGCACGCGGTCGCGGAGGCCGTGGCGGGCGACGTGGTCTATATGGCCGAGCCGCTGGACCGCCCCTCGGCCCTGACCGGATTGACATACAAGATCAAATGGCCGGAAAGCGACCATGCGATCTACATCACCGTGAACGATATCGATCAGGACGGGCGGCGGCGTCCGTTCGAAGTATTCATCAATTCGAAGAACATGGAGCATTATGCCTGGACGGTCGCTCTGACGCGGATGATCAGCGCGGTTTTTCGGCGGGGCGGCGATGTCTCCTTTGTGGTCGAGGAATTGAAGGCGGTGTTCGATCCGCGCGGGGGCTATTGGATGGGGGGGCGTTATGTGCCCTCGCTCCTGGCGGCGATCGGGGAAACCATCGAAAAGCACATGATCGAAATCGGGTTTCTGGAGCCGGGGCATCCCGGCGCGCTCGGCGGGGACGATGCGACGACGCCGGAGAAACGGGCCATGGCCGCCGGCGCGATTTCGCAGGCGGGACAGTGTCCGAAATGCGGGGCCGCGGCCGTCATCCATCAGGAAGGGTGCGACACCTGCACCTCCTGCGGCTGGTCACGCTGCGCGCTGTCGCCAGTGAGAAGGGCGCCACGGAGCTCAATCGCGCCAAGGCTTTCAGCCGGGTCGGTAT
>JANQIT010000270.1 GCA_028282025.1 Hwanghaeella sp.
AACAGGTCGCTCACCTCTATAAGGGGCTGGAAGACGAACGCCTCTACCAATAGGCGCAACAAATACCGTGCAGGCCGGGTAATCCGGTACGGTTTCGCCGATAGCTACAAAAAATCCCGGTTTTCCTGGGCGTGCCAGTCTTGTTAATGTCTCGTTGCGGCGGAGCCGCACGGTGGGAGACAGTTTTTTGACGTTCAGCTACGACGTCCGTATCCGCGAAGGCAACGACTGGCGGGCGGTGCAGAGTTTTCAGAGCCGCACCAGCGCGCTGGTCCGCGCCAATGGCATGATCGATTCCAAGGAATCGAAAGCGGTGCGCGTGGTGCATGTGCGCCGCCGGCCGAACGATACGATCAAAGAAAAGATCGTCTACGAACAGGTCATCCCCGAGCAGAAGGAGAAGCCGATTGCGGCGCAATCGGTCGAAACGGCGGCCTATTGCGAGGAGCCCGGCGATATTTTCCGGCTGGAGGCCCGGACCACCATCAGCAAAGTGATGAGTAAGTATTTCGAGCGCAAGCTGATCACCGCCTGCGAACTGGTGACAGATCCTGGTCACCTGCTGGTGCTGGCCAGCGACAAGCCGCTTCTGAACCAGGCCTTCACCTTTGCCGGCGTCGTTCAGGCAAAGGCGCGCGGCGAGGACCAGCAGGCGCGGATCGCGGCCCTGCCCGCGCTGTTCGACAAGGTGCTGAAGCAGGCGGAGGAAATCGCGGAGGAGTTGGATCCTTTCATCGAAATTCGCGACATGCAGGGCCTGGACGCCGTTGTCGAAGCCGCCGGCGCCTTGGAAGAACCGAAAAGCCGCGGCATGCTGCTCGCGGTTATCGGCGACCGCCTGCGCGAGGAAGGCGACCCGTCGCTGAAGGTTAAAACTCTCCTCACCCTGATGGAAGGCGTAGCGCCCGCCGCGTCCGAGGAATCATTACAGCTTATCGACAATGTGCTGGCCGAGATGCTGGACAGCGCCGACACATTGCGGGTCCTGCTCGGCCGTAGAAGCGATCTTGGCGAAGCCTTGTCCACAGCCGCCGCCATCGCGTCGGGAAAATGGCAGCCTGACCGCAGCGCCTCCGACGCCTTACGCCTGTTGAGCGAGGCGCTGACCAAACATCGGTTCCAGCTTTCCAAACAGGCCCTCAACCGCTGGATCGCCAAGGGACTCGACTCGCGCGCGCCATTGACCCGGGAAGGACAGCCGCAGGAGCGGACTACCTTTGGCAAAGTGCTGGACGGCATGTTGGGGAATGCCGGCATCTATGGCGGGTCGATCAGTGCGGAATGCCTGACGCAACGCGCGCGCGCCGCGCTCAGCGCGAACCCCGACGATCAGATGCTGGAACCCGCCATCGACCGTCTGACCCAGTTGATCAAGGAACCTTCCGCCAAGATCGGTTACCTGCTGGACCTCGCGGCCAGTTCGATCATCAACCAGGGTAATGCCGTCACCGTTCTGCGGCATGTGGCGGCGGCGATGGGCAACCTTCGGACATTCGGGGATTTCGTTCCTAGCGCCGCCGACCAGGAAGAGGCCGAATTGGTCCGCAAGCTGGTGCTGGCGAAAGCCCCTCAGGCAAATCTTCCGGCGGAAGTCATCCAGGGCCTGGAAGCACGGTTGAACGCCTTGAAGCCCGGCCCGCCGTCGGATGCAGGCGCGAAACCGGCCGCGCGCCCCAGGCCGGGGGCTCAAGCCGCCGGGAAGACCGCGGCCGCGGGCACAGCGGAGAAACAGGAAAAGCCGAAAGCAAAGGGCAATCTGCGAACCGTTAAGGCGGGCGATGTGATCTATACGGCGGCGGATCGGGCGGAAGAGGCTTATATCGTCCGGACCGGGGCGGTTAAGATCGTCTCACCCGGCGCGGCGGGAGAGGAAACCACCCGGACCATCGGCCCCTCCCAGGTGTTCGGCGAACTCTGCCTGGCCGGGATCGCCGTCCGGAAGGCGACGGCCATCGCCACGAAGGACACGGAGCTTTTCGCCGTACCGAAATCGGTATTCGACAAACGCGTCAAAGGCATCGCGGAAAAGGACCGGATGATGGCGATCCTTTTGAACGCCCTGCTGAAGCAGCTCAAATCCGACCATGAGTAAAAACGCCGCCATGGGCGTAACCGGCACAGGATTCCGGCGTTGAGTACGGGCTACGAGGTTCAGCTCTATGCCGACGGACGGTGGCAGACCAGCGAGCTTCTATACGATAAGTCGGAAGCGCTGACCCGCGCCGGCACCCTTGCCGAGGAGGGCGGCGCGGAGAAGGTGCGCGTCCTGGAGACGCAACCGGACTCTTCGGGTAAATCGATTGAGCGGACGATTTTCGAACAAGCGGTGCGGACCAAAGGCGACAAGCCGACGACCGCCCAGCATGTCGACAACGTTCCGATGTGTCAGGCGCCGTCCGACCTGTTCCGGCTGGAGGCCCGGTTGACCCTCTCCCGGATTCTGCGCGGATATCTGGAGGACGCGAACACCACCGCGTCGGAACTGCTCACCGATCCCGGTAAGATCGCCCTGCTGACCCGGCACGAGACCATGCTGCCGCAAGCCATCGGCGTCGCCGCGTCGGTGCAGGCGCAGATGACGGACCAATCCCAGCGGGAGCGGACCGACGCCCTGTACGCCCTGGTCGATGGCGTCAAGGAAATCGCCACACAAGCCTCCGCGGAAGCGCCGAAACTGGTTGACGCGCTGCAATCGGAAGGCTTGCGGGGGCTCTTTGGCGGTCTGAAATCCCATCCTGAGCCACTGCGCACCCCGCTTATCATAGCAGCCATGGCGGGCTATCTGCGCGAGGAGGGAGACCCGGCCGCACGCGTCGAAAAACTCCTGGCCCTTGCGCCGCAGGACGGGGATGTGCCGGAGGACGCGCTCGCGGTAATCGACGAGGCATTGGCCGAAATCCTCGATGGTGGGGAGGGCGTTAAATCCATCATCGGGGCCATGCCGGATCTGGCCTCGGCGACAAAAAATGTCTGCGCCCTGTCGCGCGGACAATTCGTCGCGCGGAAGGGCGCGCCGGCGGTGCAGGAAGGATTGAACGCCCTACTGCGGCGCTATCCCTTGCCCGCGGCCAAGGCGTCCCTGAACCGCTGGGTGTCGATGGCGATGGCCTCGCTGCAACCCCTGACGCGGGAGGGCGGGGACGAGGAACGCCTCGCCTTCGCAGAAGTTCTGACGGCGATGGTCCAGGATGACGGATTGGCCGGCGGGGCGAAAACCAGCGAAGCCGTGACCCAGCGGGCCCGTAGCGCGCTGGTCGACGACCCGTACAACCAACGGATCGAAGACGCCATCGACGCGCTGCTTCACGCGATACCGGCGAAGTCCGCCCGCGTCGGCTATCTGGCCGACGTCTCCACAACCGAGACGGTCGGCGCACGGGCGAAACCCTCCATCGTCCAATTCCTGGTCGAGACCATGGGCACCGTGCGCTCGCTGGGGGACCTGGCGCCGCCGGGCGCCACACGCCGGGAAGCGGAAGCTATCCAGAACAAACTGATCCACAAGATCGAACGCGCGCCGCTGCCGGCCGAACTGCGCCAGCATCTCTCTTCTAAGATCTCCGCCCTGCCCGCCGGGGGAGGACGGCCCGTCACCGGTGTTCCGAACGCACACAGACCCGGTGACAAATTACTTACCGTGAAAGCCGGCGAGACGATTTTCAACCAGGGGGATTTCGGCGACGCCGCCTATATGGTCCGCAAGGGCGCCATCGAAATCAGCATCGCGGTAGACGAGGAAGACGTCGTCATCGCAACCCTGGGACCCGGTGAGATATTCGGCGAAATGTCGTTGATCGACGACCAGCCCCGCGCCGCCGCGGCGCGCGCCAAGACGGACGCGGAACTTCTTGTCGTCCGCAGCCCGCCTTTCAAGAAGCGCCTGGAAACCTTAAGCGAAAACGACCCCGTGCTGCGCTACCTGATCGACATCTATGTGACCCGGCTGCGAATGACGGTAAAGCGCCTGTCCTGATCGCCTTCCTGTCGGCAAGGCGCGGGGCGGAAACCCAGAGCATGTCGCCTTTCCTGGAAATCAACTGAGACAGCCCTTGCAGCTTTTCGATCAGGAAGGCTGCAAAGGTTGATTCCAAATATAAGGTGTTATGCTTTAAACAGACCGCGCCGCTTCGCACAGCACAGCCAGTTTCCGCCGGGCCAGATCGCGGCTCAGATGCCCCAGGCCGCAATCGGGCGCCGCGACCAAACGGTCCCGGTCGATATGGTCCAGCGCGCCCGCCAGCCTGCCGCGGACCGCATCCACCGTCTCCACCTTGCTGCTGGCGATGGCGATCGAGCCGAAAATGATCGTCGAGCGGACGAACCGCTCCAGCAAAGACAGATCGTTGTGGCGATGCGCGTCTTCCAGGGAAATCTGATCGACCTGCGCGGCATCCAGCGCATCCGCCAGCCGGAAGTAACCCGACGGGTCGGCCTTGTGATAGTCCGTCTGATCCAGATAGTTCGGATAGCCGCAGCAGATATGCACGATCCGCGTCACTGTGTCCGGTACGCCGTCGAAGCAGCGCTCCAGCCCCTCCACACCAAAAGCCAGCGCATCCTCGACCTTACGCGCAAACAGAGGTTCGTCCACCTGGATATGGCGGCAGCCCGCTTCCGCCAGGGCGCGGACCTCCGCGTTCAGCGCATCGGCCAAATCCCGCGTCAGAGCCTTGGGGTCGTCATAGAAGACATCCGCACAAGTGTCGGCGATGGTGATCGGCCCCGGTACGGTGACCTTCACCGGCCGGTCGGTCGCCGCCTGCGCGGCCTGCCAATCATGCACGAGAAACCCGGTTTCACGTACCGCAATCCGGTCCCGGATCGTCGGCAGTTCGGCTTCATAGGCCCCGTCCCGCAGAACCCGGTTGGTCAGATCATGAAAATCGAAACCATCGAGATGGCGGCAGTGGTAATGGATATAATTTTCCCGCCGGACTTCGCCGTCGGTGGGGATGTCGATCCCGGCTTCGACCTGATCAGCGATGACTTCCCCCGCCGCGCGCACGAACAGCGCTTCCGCCGCATCGCCTGCTTGTTCCAGATCCTTTTCATAGGCCCGGGTGGCGTTCGCCGTACTCATGCCTTCTTCGATATTGAACCAGTCGCCAATCGGCACGTAGCCCGGTTTGGGATACGCGCCGATGGTCGTGGTGGTAAGCGGTTTTCCGGTCATGTCTTGGCCCGTTTCTGCGTTTTAACCTCCCTATTGTCAGGACCGTTCGGCCGGCAGCGTCAAGGTGCGAATCAATCGGCAGGGGTCCGGATCCAGCGCTGCAGGGCCTCACGCGCGCGTTCCGGGCAGATTGTCGTATAGCGTTCGATCAGTTCGTCCAACGCCGCGGTCTGAGCCGCCTGGGTTTCGTCCTGGTCAATCAGATGCATCAGGGAGACGAAGTCGTCCGCACCGAACCCGGCGCTGCGGCAGATCACGGCCAAGGCTTCGATATTGCGGGTCTCGACAATCAGTTCTACCTGCTTCAGCGGAAGACTGCAGACGCGCGACAGCATGTACAGAAACAGTTTGCGCTGCCCTGCTTCCATCAGGCCGAGGGCGAGGGTCGGCGTATCGCTGACGGAGATGACAAGGTGTCTCATCACGTCGACGGTAAGCGTCTCCTTCAGACCGGCGGCTAAGGCCAGCAGCATGGGCCGGAGCCGTTGCGCCGCCGGGCCGCTGTAACCCGACACGGGATCGGTGAGGTCCTGCGACAAACCGACCAGAAGAATCCGGCAGGCCGAAGCCGGAAGATCCCGCCGCATCAAAAGCGCGGTGCGGATTTCTTCATCCGCCGGGCCGTCGACGCAAAATCCATGGATCACGGAGGCCGGAACCTGGGCGTTGATGTTCAAAAGCATCTCCAGGACCACGTCCGGCGCACCAACGTCGTTCAGCGCCGTGCAGACGGATGCGCCGATGCCTTCCCGGCCGGCAATCGCCAGACAATGGTCATGACCATTCGATTTGGCGATGTCGACCAATTGCGCATCGGTCAGAACCGGGCTTTGCAGCAGGATGGGCAGCGCAACTTCGATATCATCGCTCGCCAGCAGCCAGACCAACTCGTTCGAGGCCCAGCCGCACGGGGCGACCTTTTCCGCGAGGCGGCGGCGCAGGGCGGCATTCCCGAACGGCACCAGATCCAGGATGATGTGACACAGCTCTTCTTGCTGCGCGACGGTCCGGACGTGGCCGATATCGATCAGGCTGCTCTCGACGATATCCTGCAATTGACGCCGTTTCGACGAGACCGATTGTTTGCCGGGGGCCGGCGGGCCGCTTTTGATACAGCCGCCGTCTATGGTGGCCGTGACGGTGTGGAGGTCCCCCTCGACCGGCGACACCCGCGCCGACGCCATGACCACATCGTTGGCGGCTCTCAGTGCGAAGTTAAAGTGTGACATGACGGCACTCCTTGTTTGACGCGTTTGCATGAGAGGAGTTTCGCCACCCGCCGCTATTCCATCGTGAATCCAAAGGCCCCTTGCTTTCCGTCTGCGTGAAAACTCCGTAAAAAAAGGCGAGTTCACCGAAAAAACGCATTTTTACGGGGAGATACCGTGGCATCGGTCCAGGGTTTAGGAGGTAAACTGCGCCGTAGCGGAACCGAGGACCTGTCCGCCGCCGCCCTGACGGTATACCGGGCCGCCGCAGACGCGATGGGCTTAACCCGTCTGGCGTCGGTTACCGGCCTCGATCGTCTCGGTATTCCGGTCGCCGCCGCCTTCCGTCCGAACGCGCCGAGCGTTTGCGTGAACCACGGCAAGGGCCTGACACCGGCGGCCGCAAAGGCGTCAGCCCTGGGCGAAGCCCTGGAACTCTGGCATGCGGAAGCGCCGGACCTGACGGTAACCGAGGCGAGCGCGGCGGATCTGCGCCGGAACCACCGATGCGCGCCGATCTACGATTTGCCACAGCGCGCAGGCAGCACCGTTGACGAGGACACGGTCTTTCATTGGGTTAAGGGTGTCGGCCTGTTCGACGGCACAGCGGTCATGACGCCGCTGGCCTCGATCTGCATGGACCTTACCCGTCCGCCGTTCCCGGGTTCCGATGACTTCGCCGCCAGTTCGTCGGGCCTGGGGGCCGGATTGACGCGGGAGGACGCCGTCCTGCACGGTCTGTGCGAAGTGGTCGAGCGGGACGCCCATGCTCTTTGGCTGCTGCGCGGCAATACATTGGCGGACGTGACGCCGGTCGATCCCGACGCCGCGCCGGAGCCGGTATCGCACAGGCTGATCGCGCAGATTACCGATGCGGAGGTCACGGTCGGACTGGCCGACATTACCGGCGACATCCCGCTGCCCACGGTTCTGGCGGTGCTTCTGGAGCGCGGCGGGCGCAACCCCAACGAAACGCCTTTCGCCTTGGGAACCGCCTGTCATCCGCACCCCGAAACCGCGCTGGTCAAGGCGTTACTTGAGGCGGCGCAGATGCGCCTTCTGCAGATTACCGCCCTGCGGGACGATCTGACCGCAACCGATTATCGCGGGCACAACAGCGATATCTGGCGGCGCGCCGCAACCGCGCTTGGCGCGGCGGCGGGATCGTTCCGGCTGCCGGCCGGCGCACCCGCCCCGGAAACGGAGATCGCTCTTCCTTTCGCCCTGAAGGCGTTGGCAAAGACGGTGCCTGCGGAACCGATCCTGGTGGACCTGACGCGGCGGGACACCGGCATCCCTGTCGTCAAACTGCTGGCGCCGGGGTTGGAGGACGGTGTCGACCTGGCGACGCATCGCTTGGGACGCCGCGGACTGCAAGCCAAATTGGAGTCCAAATGACCGCGCCCGGCCTGAAGGATGTTCGCGTGATCTTCGCAGGACCGAGCGCGCCGCCGGATTTGCGCCGGGACGAACCCGGCCTGCGTTTCCTGCCGCCTGTTCGGTTCGGTGACGTTGCCCGCGCCACGGACGCCGGGGTCTCGGCCATCGGTATTATCGACGGCGTGTTCGAATCCGAGCGGTCCGTTTGGCACCGCGAAATCCTATTTGCCTTGAAACGGGGCGTTCCGGTCTTCGGGGCAGCCAGCATGGGCGCACTTCGCGCGTTGGAAACCGAGGCTTTCGGCATGCAAGGGCTGGGAACCGTTTTCGATTGGTATCGGCAGGGAGCGATAGAGGATGATGAGGAAGTCGCCGTCCGCCACGCCCCGGCCGAATTGAACTACCGGCCCCTGACCGAGGCCACCGTGAATGTGCGGGCCGGCCTGCTGGCCGCCCTGGCGGCGGGAACCGCCACGGCCGCGGAAGCCGACCGTGCGCTGCGGATCGCACAGACGATCCACTACAAAGACCGTTCGCGGCGGGCCCTGTTGACGCGACTGGAAGCAGAAGCGGGCCTTGAAGCCCTCGCGCAGTGGCTCGCCAACAACTGGGTCGACCGGAAGGGGCAGGACGCCGCCCTGCTTATCGGCGTGTTCAGGCAGGCGGCTCTGCCCTCACCCGGGAAGGCCCCCAATTTCCAGTTTCGGGAGACGGTTCATTGGCGGCGCTTTCGGCATACCGGGGCGTAGCGGTTGAATCGGAACCCTCTTTGCGGCACTCTCAACGTGTATTTCAGGCTCGATACGGTCGATTGAGCCGGTCTTTGGGAGTGGGAGGGAACCATGGTCAAACCGCCAGCATCCGGCGATGCGAAGCGCCCGACGCCCGATTGGTCTCTGCTGTGTTACATGGCTGCCGACAACGATCTGTCGCCCTATGGCATGCAGGACATCCGGGAACTGACATCGCACGGACGGCCCGAGAACCTGCATATCGGCATTGAGCTCGACACCAGGGGCGGTAGCGGGTCGATCCGCTATGAAGTCAGCGCACCGGATTTCGCCGGGCGCAGCCATCGCATGGTAATCGACCGGTTGCCCGAGCAGGACTCAGGCGATTTCAAAACCCTGCGAAATTTCCTGGATTGGGGAATACGGCGTGCCGATGCCGCAAACAGGTTCGTCGTGATCTGGGGTCACGGTATGGGGCGCGCGGTCGCACCGGATTTCCAAAGTATGGGCGGATCGATTGGAATCCGCGAGCTGGCGGACGCATTCCAGCAGGCGGGTTTTCGGCGAGCCGCCCGGACAAACGGTCCCAACTGGTCCCGGCGGGAGGAAGGCCGGATCGCAATTCTCGGATTCGATGCTTGCAACATGGCCAGCTTGGAGAACGCCTGGAGCTTGCGGGATACGGCGCAGATGATCGTAGCATCGCAGGAAAAGGTGCCTGCTCCCGGTTGGCCGTATCAAAGCCTGATCGACGCGGAAGCAGTCCTGGCAGGCGACCGTTCCCGCAGGAAATCAGCCGCAGGCGACGTTGGGCGCGCACGGTTGGACAAAATCGCCAAGAAAATCCTGAAATCCTACATCGACACATACAAGGCGCTGGGCATCACCGCGGTTACGCAATCGGCAATTTACACCGATGCGCTTTCCAAGCTTGTGATGCAGACCAACGATCTAGGGTGCGTCTTGGCCGACGCATTGGGCGGCCGCAGCGTGAAGAAAGCCCGCGCTGTACGGGCGCTCTGCGATGATGCGCGGCTTTATGTGCAAGGGTTCCACCTTGGGGCCTATGTCGATCTCGGCCATCTTTGCAGCCTGTTGCTGGAGTCCGGCGCGCTTCCCTCGGACGCGGCGAAGCTTGCATCGCAGATAAAATCGACAATTGAAAAGGGCGACGCCGTTCAATCCGTGGTTGGTGGAAAGGGACGTAGATCCAACGCCGAAGTCGCAAATGCGACCGGTCTGTCGATTTGGTTTCCCGCCCAGCGGACGCGCTATATGTCGGAAAGAAACCGCTACGCATCGGAACAAGGCGAAGAGTTCAGCGGTTGGCGTCTCTTTCTGGACACCTACCACCGATAGAGTATTACGCCGCGTTACTCGTCTGTGTCGTCCTGGCCGGTCCTGCCGACATAGGCGCTGTAACTTTGGCCTTCGTCGAATTCCCTGCTCAGATCGGCAAGACGCGAGGCCACGACACGCGGTCGGAAGGCCGCCGTGGAATCGCCCGCCTGTGCGGTATCGATAATGCCGTCCAAAGACTGCCGCCCGACATGAATGGCGTTCTTGATGTCGAACACGGGGGGTAGCCTGTCCAACGTGTCCTGCAGGTTTTCCGTCCCACCGGGCTGGTATTCTTCGGGCAATTCGAAACGCGCCAATTCCTTATCCGGAACGAAATAGAGCGTCCCGTTTTTCCGGCGCAGCAGAAGTCCCTTTGTCAGATCGTCGTGAGCCATCGCGGATATCCCCTTTTTTGTTCCCATGCCGCTTTGGTCGCCGTGGACCGGCATGAACGGCCAATGGGCCGTAAAGACCGCGTAACATACTATAGCGTGTAAGTCCAAACGCTTACCGCAAGCCCAGAGTATGTCACCTTTACCTGGAACCACTGAGCCGGTCGCGTTGCCGCGACACGATGAGTGGTCTAAATCGATTCTCCGCGTCATACTTGGGCGGAACAAACGGTTAGCACTGTTGGTCGAGGTGATGGGTGGCGTTGCGTCTGGATTTCCTGGGCGGTTTCAAACTTGACGGCGAAGCGGTTGGGCCCCAGGTGCTTGGCCGCAAGACCATCGGCGCTTTGGCGGCCCTGGCCCTGTCGCCGGACGGCGTTCTGACCCGGTCCGCGCTCGCAGGTCTTTTGTGGAGCGACCGAAGCGAAGAACAGGCGCGCGATAGCCTGCGTCAGGCTTTGGCGTCTCTCCGCCGCGCCGTCGCGTCCCACGCCCCCTCTCCGATTGAAGCGGACCGCGATCAGATTACCTTGCGGTTGGACCGATGCGCTATCGATCTTCACCTGTTTCAGACGCGCGCAGGCGAAACCGGGCGCGACGGAAAGGCGGAGGCCGCCACCCTGTACCGGGGGCCGTTACTGGACGGACTCTCGATCAACGATGCGGCGTTCCAGGACTGGCTGACGCGCGAACGCAGCCGGATCGACACCCTGGCTGTCTCCACCCTGGAATGGCTTTTGTTTTCCTCCGATGCCGATCCCGCCGGCGACGACTATCTGGCCTGGTCGGACAGCCTGGCCCGGATCGACGATCTCAGCGAGCCGGCGGCGCGGGCCCGCATGCTCCATTTCGGCGCGCATAATGAGAGCGGCAAGGCGGCGCGCGAATACGAACGTCTTAAAGCCGCCCTGCGCGAGGACCTCAACGTCTCTCCGTCGCGCGAAACCACCCGGATCTTCGAAACCGTCACCGCGTCGCAGGACGCCCCAATCCCGGACCGCAGCCGTTCCGCGCCCGTCACCCCCATCGTGATGTCGGCCAACCCCGCCAACACGGGCATTGCGCACGCCATTAACTCTTCGGCCGACCATCCGCGCATCGCCGTGCTGCCCCTGCGGAACTTAAGCGGCAATCCGGATGAGAACTTTTTCGTCGACGGGGTCACCGAGGATATTATCGTCTCTCTTAGCTCATTCCGGGCGATCCGTGTGATTTCCAGCCAATCCTCCTTCGGTTTTCGGGCGTCGGTGCCGGAACCCGTCTCCGTGGCACGGACCCTGAATGCATCCTATCTCGTCTCCGGCAGCTTGCGCCGATCTCCCGAGCGGGTGCGCATCAATGTCGAGCTGATCGCGGGCGACACCGGGGAAAATGTCTGGGCGACCCGGTTCGACCGGGAACTGAAGGATATTTTCGACATCCAGGAATCGATCTCGCGGTCGATCGTCACCGTGGTGGTCGGCCAGATCGAGCGGACGGCGGTCGCCCAGCAACGCCGCAAGGCCACGGACGATCTTTCCGCCTATGAATTGGTGTTGCGCGGCAATGAAAAGCTTCACCAGGTGCGGTGGCACGATAACATCCAGGCGCGCGACTTCTATCGGTCGGCGCTGACATTGGACCCGCAATTCGCCCGCGCCCATGCCGGGATGGCGCTTGCCGCTTTCGACGCCGTTTTCATGGGCTGGGACACCGACGAATTGCTTCCGGACGGCGTCGGCCACGCGGTGCGCGCGGCGGAACTGGACCCAATCGACGGGCACGCCCAGCTGGCGCTTGGCATGCTGAAACTGCTGCAAGGCGATTATGCGGCGGCGGAGTTCCATCTTCAGTCCGCGCATCGCCTGAACGAGAGCGACGCAGACATCATGATCTATTTCGCGATTTTCCTGATCTATAATGGGGAGCCCGAAACCGCTCTGCGCTGGATCGACGAGGCGGTCGCCTTGAACCCACTGCATCCCGAATACTATTTCACCGTCAAGGGAACCGCCCATGTCGGAGCGGGGGAATACGATGCAGCCTTGGACGCCTACTCGCGCCGCGGCGAACATGACAGGCTGGTCCTTGCCTACATGGCCGTCGCCGCAAGCTTGACCGACCGTCTGGAAGAAAAGAACGCGTTGCTGGCGGAGTTACGGCAAAGCGACGCGGCGCTTCCCCAAGAAGGCAAGAGATTGTCGACGGTGCTGCTCGACGAAATCCAGCTTTACCGGCACGGCCGGGACCGGGACAAACTCACGGCGACTTTCAGCTCTCTGGGCCTGCTGGTGAAAAATGTCTCTCACTGAGTACGGCCTCGGCGCAATTGCGCCAGCCTCTCCGGTTGCCGCCCGCCCAAAAAAAAACCGCCGGTAAGACGGTGTCTTACCGGCAAGTTGAACAGGGAGGCTTCACGTCTGGGAGACGTAAGATCCGAGAACTGGTGTGATTAACCAGCATCGGAAGGTTGTTGCAGTGCAACAACTGAAGCACCTGTTATGTATGAGGGGAACCACCCGATGGCTAGTACTAGAAATTCAGGGCTGGTATGCACAACGTGCATGGCTTTAAGCAAAAGCCCTGAAAAACTATGTGTTGTGTCCTCGGAAGAATTAGTTTTGCGGCATTAATGCACTCAAACCGTAGCAAAACGCGCCCGTGCGGCCCGCTCAATCGCCGCAGCGGCCAAACGGTCGATTTCCAATCGATATCTCAGCAGTTCCAGAACCCGTAGCTCTTCCGGAGCCGCGTAAAGATCCGCCGCCGCGACTTCAATCGCCAGGGCGTACGCGGTTTCGGTAAGCGTATCCGGCAGCGCTTCCCGCATCAGACTAAGGACCGTGTCGAGGCCATCTTCAGTCGACAAGAGTTCGGCGCAATTGGCCGCGACTTTCGGAAGCTGTTCGATGTCGAAGTCGCGGAACGCCGGCAGATGACGCACCAGATCCCCCATGACCTGCAACTCGGCGTCCGTCATGTCCTGGTCGGCCGCCGATGTGATTACCATGGCGTAAATCAGCGCAGCATGTTCACCGATCATCAAGACAACTCCTTCTTTGGAACCCGCCCGGGGATAGGTCGATAATTCCGTGTTTTCTGGGGGATGGGATACTGGTTTCTGGTATGGCGATGCCCCCCCAGCGCGTCAAGGGTTAGTGTCCCGGATCGGCCGTGCGGGAGGCGAAAGAAATGCGGTTCCTATCCAGGACCCGGGAGGCAACAAATTGCCGGCGGTGTCTCGACACGGACGCGAACGCAGTCTAAGGCGTCTTCATGTCCGTACTCGCCGATGTCGCCATTCCCGTCTTCGCCATCATCCTCGCCGGTTACCTTTGCGGCCGGGCCGGGGTATTGGGCGAGAACGCGGCCACCGTCCTGAACGGGTTCGTCTATTATGTCGGCATGCCGTCGCTCTTCATCGCGTCGATCAGCGGCTCCGGCGATCTGGCCAACGGATCGCACAGCGCGTTTCTGGCGGTGGTTATCGGCGGTCAGATGGCGGTTTTTGGCCTGTCCCTGCTGGCAGCGACGGTGCTGTTTCCGGGAACGCTGGGGGCGCATTCGCAGCATGCCCTGTCGGCGACGCTGACCAACAGCGCCTATATGGGAATACCCCTGATGCAGCTTGCCTATGGCGACGAAGGCGCTCTTTTGGCGATCATCGCCTCGGTCGCCAACGGCGTCGTTTTCATGAGCTTGGGAACCGTCCTCCTTGAAATCGGGGCGCATACCGGCCGCAGCGCCGCCCAGATCGCCGGAAACGTCGTCCTCGGCGTGGTGAAGAGCCCGCTTGTCATAGGGGCGGCCATCGGCCTTGCGCTGTTGCTTGCCGGCATCGCCCTGCCCCGCCCGGCGCAGTCCTTCGTCGATCTGCTCGGCGCCACCGCCGGACCGTGCGCGCTGTTCGCCATCGGCCTGTTCCTTGTCGGTAAACGAATCGTCCGCGGCGCACCGGAGGTTGCCTGGATCAGTTTCATGAAACTGATCCTGTTGCCGCTCCTGACCTGGGTGATCGTGCTGTTCCTGGTTCCGCTGTCGCCGGTCGAAACGGCGGTTGCGGTGCTGCTCGCCGCGCTGCCGACGGGCAGTCTGGTCTTCGTACTCGGCGAACGGTATGGCGAGTTCATGACCCGGTCCGTCGCGACCGTTCTGGTCACCACGATCCTCTCGGTGATCACCGTCTCGGGCCTGCTGGCATTTTTCGCGACGCAGTAATACGCCTCAGCGCCGGTTCAAAAACCCGGACACCGCCTCAACAGCCTCAACCAGCCCGACCCGTTCGACCGCCACGCCTTCCGGGAATGCGCCTAGCAGGCGGGTGGGGGTCATCGGGTCCAGCATAACAAAGACGCCGCGGTCGTCGGCGCGCCGGACAAGACGGCCAAATGCCTGTTTCAGGCGCAGCCGGGTGACGGCCTCGTCGTATTTCCGCGCCCCGAAGGACTGCCGCCGGGCCTTGTGCAGAATGGTCGGCCGGGGCCAGGGCACCCGGTCGAACACGATTAAACGCAACGACCGCCCCGGAACATCGACCCCGTCGCGCAGGGCGTCGGTCCCCAACAGGCTGGAATCCGTCTCGGCCCGGAAAATCTCGGTCAGGCTGGACAGGTTGAGGTTGTCGATATGCTGGGCATAGAGCGGCAACCCGGAATCCTCCATCGGCGCCACGATCCGATCGTAAACGCCGCGCAGGCGGGAGATAGCGGTGAACAGGCCCAAACCGCCGCCGCCGGACGCCGCGAACAGTTCCCGATAGGCGGCAGCGACCTGATCCAGACTGTCTTTGCGGACATCGTTCACGATAAGCACCCGGGTCGCCTGGGGATAGTCGAAGGGCGAGGCCACCCGGACACGGAGCGCCGGTTCCTCCAGATAGATCGCCCCGGTGCGCGCCTCCGCGCTCCGCCAGTCCGCCTCCACATCGCCGGAGCCGTCCGTCAGGGTCGCCGAGGTGACGAGAACCCCGTGGGCGGGCCGCGCCACCACATCCGAGAACGGAATCATCGGATCCACCCAGTGACGGTGCATTCCGAAATCCGCATCCCGCCCATCCCGGCGTTCGACGGCGAACCAATCGACGAAGGCCGCCGGAATCTCTTCCGCCAGCGCCTGTAGCATATCGATCCAGGCTTGAAGCGTGGCGATGCAGCGGAACTCCAGCGAGCGCACGATGGCTTCGATCCGGTTGCGGGTCGCGGAATCCAGACTGTCCGCCTCTTCATCCAGCCGCGCGACCAGCGCCGCGACCAGCCGCTTGGCTGGTTCCTGCAACCGGACCAGAACCGCACGCGCCTGCGCCCCCGCCTCCAACAGCCCCGGCACCGGCTCTACAGCGGCAACCTCCAGGTCATAGGGGCCGTCCACGCCCGACGCCCGGG
>JANQIT010000129.1 GCA_028282025.1 Hwanghaeella sp.
AGCAGGGAGAGGCCGGCCAGATTAAAGGCGACCCCCAGAAAGTGCGCCGCCGCACCGACCACGGCGAAGCGCCGCCCGGGCGGTTGCGCCAGGGCGACCGTCCGTACCTTCAGAAGTGCGGGGCTTTGACCCGCCGGGATTTGCAGCCAGGTGACCGACGCGAACAACAGCAGAAAGGGCAGGGTGCGCCGCAAACCGTCGAACAGGGTCTCCAGAAAGGAGCCTTGACCCACCGCGATCAGAAGCCCGACGCCGGCAAGCGAAAGGCCGACAACTGCTTGCAGCCGGGCGATCCGCGCACTCTCTATCGCCAGGAACAGGACGACCAGCGCGGACGCCGCCCACGCCGCGGGCGGCCAGCCGGCCAGGGCGTCGACAATGGCCAATGCGCAGAGCGCAAGGTACAGCGCGGCTGAAACCGGGCGAATGGTCATGGCGGGAAATGCCTTTTCGCGGGGTGATCGACGCCGGATCGGAATCGTGGAACTGTCATTTCGGTTCACGTCACAGAATCACTATTGAACTTTCCCGCCGGGATCAATGGAGCGCCCCCTTGTCGGAAGAAAGCGGCATTCCGAAGACGCTGTTCGAGCGTAACCTGATCGCGCTGGCGGAGCACGTCTCGCTGCCTTTCGCGGAGCGGCTTGCGACGTTGCAAAGCGACCTGACCCTGGTAAAGGACGACGGCACCGGCTTGCTCAACATCGATGTCGGCGGGCGTCGGATGTATCCCAGCGGCGCGGAACCTTTCGCGGCACGCCAGGTGGCGGAGTTCGTCGACAATCCCCAATCCCTGTCTCTAAGCCCTGTGCTGCCCCCGGATGACAGGTCCTTGATCAGCGACCGGGCGACCCGGCGTCTGCACAACAAGTTCGCATCCAAGATGGACCGGCAAAGACGCGATCCCGATCTTCTGGCCGGGTACCTTACGATGTTCGGGCTGGGGCTGGGCTTGCAGATCGAACCGTTGCTTCAACGCTTCAATGTCCGGCATCTGATCGTGGCGGATCAAACGCCGGCGTTCCTGGCGCTCAGCATGCAGGCGATTGAATGGGCCCATGTGATCGAAATCCTCCGGGGACGCGGCGGCCGGGTCCTTTTCCTGTTCGATCAAGACCCCATGGCGCTGTCGAACCAGGTTTATGAGGCGATGCGGGGGGCGGACCGGGGTTTGCTCGACGGGTCCTATATCTTCGGTCATTACCGGACCCCGGTGTTGGAAGCCGCGCTGGCGCAGTTCATGGAAAGCACGCGCGTCATCGCGGACAGCGACGGCTTCTTCGAGGATGAGTGCCTGATGCTCAAGCACGCGTCGGACAATCTTTCCGGGCGCGCGCATCGTATTCTGATCCCGGACGCAGCGACACAATCCTGTCCGCCGGCGGTCATCGTCGGCAGCGGTCCATCGATAGATGGAGAGATCGAGACTCTGAGACGCCTGCGGGACCGGTGCCTTTTGATCTCCGGCGGGACCGGACTGGGCGTGCTGTTGGAAGCGGGCATACGGCCGGATTTTCACTGCGAGATCGAGAATGTGGAGGCCATCATCACCGTGAACCGGATGGTTGCCGACCGCTATGGCACGGAAGGTATCCATCTGATCGCCGCATCGACCGTAGATCCGGGCGTTGTGGGGCTTTATCGGGATGTGTCCCTGGTGATGCGGGAGAACCTGTCGCCGACGCGCCTGTTCGGGCGTGAGGAACTTGTGCTGCCCATGGCCGGGCCGACGGTTACGCATCTGGCCTGCCGTACGGCGATGGCCCTGGGTGCGCCGGAAATCTATCTATTCGGCGTCGATCTGGGAACGGTCGAACCGGAACGCCATCATTCGAATGCCTCCATCTACGGATTGAGCGACGATCCATTCTGGCGCAGCGGCGGGGAGATGGAGAAACTCACCATGCCGGTCGCCGGAAACTTTCGGGAGACGGCTTACACCAGCCGGGAATTCGCTTTCGGCACGTTGTATTTCTCGACCCTGGCCAGCCTTAACCCCGCGCACCGCTTCTTCAATTGCAGCGACGGCGTCAGGATCGAAGGGGCTGCGCCGACGCGGTCGCATACGGTCGACCCGCCCCCTTGCACGGTCGATCCGGCCGCACTGGTTGCCGGGTTGCCGGTGCTGACCTTCAACGACAACGCAATCAATGCAGCGATGTCGGCGTTGGGCGACGAGATGTCCGGCCTGGCGCCGCGTATCGCCGGTCTGGCGGGCCGTGGGGCGGGGCGGGATATTGAAAGCCTCAATGACGGGCTAGGCGGTCTTCTGTCCGGCGGCGATGGCGAGAATGCGGCCTCTACCGCGAAATTCATGATGTCCGGCACCTGCCAGATGATCCTTCAGGCCGGCAACAGTCTGTATGGCCGCGTCAGTCCGGGACGCAGGCGGGAAGTGGTGGAGGAAACCGCAACCGCGCTAGCCAAGGCGGCCTGGGAGATGGCGGGGAGCTGACCGGGGGCGGGGTCACATGCCCAGATTGCTGCGACGCCAGGACAATTGCCCCGTCTCTTCCTGTCTCAACCAATCTATGAAGGCGTCCGCCAGACTGCTGGTCGGGCTGTCAGGCTGCGTCACGATGTAGAATGACTCGCGGCCCGGCAGGATCACGTCGGTGACACGCACCAGCGTTCCGTCGTCCAGCATCTCCCGGCAGGTGACATCGTCGCCGATTGCAATCCCCAAACCCTGCGCCGCCGCGGTCACGCAGACCGTCGGCTGGCCCAGCAGGATTTCCGGATCGCTGGGTTTCACGGATATGCGGAGCCTCTTCAAAGTCTCGTCCCACCAGGATTTGGAATAGTCGTGCAGCAGTGTGTGTTCCTTCAGATCCTCCCAACCAGGATTACGCCTGTTGTTCTTGACCAGCGCCGGCGAGCAGACCGGGAAGGCGACATAGTCCAGAAAATCCTCCACCGCGAGGCCGGGAAAAGTCGGACGGCCGTACACGATGGCGAGGTCCGTATAACGGTTCGGACGGCGGGCGTTCATCTGCGGGGCGTTGAACTGGAAATGACAGCCGGGAAAATGCCGCCGAAGCTGCTGCATCCTGGGCAGCATCCAGTAGGTCAGCAGTTCATGATCGATCTCGATGCTGAGTTCGGCGTAGGTCGGTTGCGCGCCGGCCAGTTCGGTGGCGATGGCGAGGTCGCGGAGAATCCCCTCCGCGACGGGCAGATAGGCGGCGCCCCGGTCGGTAAGAAGCACCTGCCGGTGCCGCCTTTCGAACAGCGGCGCGCCGATTATCTCTTCCAGGTTCTTTATCTGTTTGCTGACGGCCGCCTGGGTGATGTTCAGGACTTCGGCCGCGCGCACGAAACTCTCCGCGTGGGCCGCTTCCACGAACATTTGTAAAGCCGCGGTCGAAGGAAGGCGCTGCATGATTAATGGATAACAAAAAGTTATACAAAAATCAAAAACCTTTCGTTTGAGAGAGTTAATAGAAGTCTTATTTTCACCTCCATCGGAAAGGAGGACCACGCCATGACAATCGCCACGAACGACCATCTCGCCGTTGCCGACGAACGCCGCTCGGACTGGGCCTCCATCGCCGCCGTGATCGTCGGGATTGCCGCCTTCGCCATGGCGCAGGGGCTGACATACCCTCTTATCTCGCTGTTGCTTGCCTCGCGCGGGACGGATGAGACCCTGATCGGTCTGAACGCCGCCGCCTATATGCTGGGGCTGGGGGTGTCCACGTTGGCGATGTCGCGTCTGACCGCGCTGCTGCGGGCCGGTTCCGTCGTCGTGTTTTCGCTTCTGGGGTCGGCTGCGATGCTTGTCCTGATGGCCTTGCTGGACGATTTGGCGGCCTGGTTTGTCCTGCGCTTCTTCCTGGGGTTCTGCGTCAACACGATCTATGTCGTGGGCGAGGCATGGCTGAACGCCGCGGCCACCGACCGGGTGCGGGGCAGGGTGGCCGGCCTCTACGGCGCCAGCATGGCGGCGGGGTTCGCCATCGGGCCCCTGGGTATACCGCTGTTCGGAACGGAAAACGGGTTTGCCTTCGCCGCCTGCGCGGTGGTGCTGGCTTTCGTCGCCTTTCTGTTCGCGCTTCTCAGCCGCCGCGCGCAGGTAGAGCCGGAAGCGATGCCGCACGGCGCCTTGCTGCCGTTCCTGCGGCGTAGCCCGATGCTGCTGTTCGTCGTCCTTCTGTTCGGGATCATCGACGGCAGCGTCATTTCCATGCTGCCGATTTATCTGGCCGGAGAGGGATTGTCCGCCAGCGGTGCGGCCCTTTTCGTCACCGTCGCACATGTCGGGATGATCGTTTCGCAAGTTCCGCTTGGCGCGGTTCTGGACCGGGTGAACCGCTGGTCGGTCGCGGGGACGTGCCTGTTGGTGACCGGCATCGCCTTTGCCCTGTTCGCCGTCGTCCCGGCCACAAGCTGGCTTCTCTGGCCGCTGGCGGCTCTGTGCGGCAGCGCATTCTTTGGGGTTTACACCGCCGCGATCTCGCTGCTTGGCGAGAAATACAAGGGGGGTGAATTGGTTGCCGGCAGCGCGGCTTTCGCCATGGCCTATGCGGTGGGCGGCTCCATCGGCACTCCGGTCACCGGAGCGGCCCTGGCCTGGGAGCCGGTTTCGGCGATGCTCCTGCTCGCCTGCATCGGCGGCCTCGGCGGTCTGGCGGTTCTGTTGCGCCGTTGAGAAGAAATCTCCGCCATGCTTCAAGGACGCCGGGGCTGGTCCCGGCGTCCTTTCTGTTTGTGCGGGTCTCGGTTTTTTGAACGGGATGGTAAGGTGCCGTTAGTATTCCTGCGGTAACCTGGGCGGTATGGAATGGGGCGTCTTGAAAAGGAGAAGGGCGCATGAAGACCTTTACCGCGCATGTTGAATGGACCAGGCAGGGGCCCGCATCGGATTCGGGCCACTATCCCAGCGGGCATCAGTGGACCTTCGACGGCGGCAGCACCGTTCGGGTGGCGGCCTCGCCCCTGTCGATGCCGGAACCCTACGCAGTTCCGTCCCATGTCGACCCGGAAGAGGCGTTGGTGGCGGCGACTTCAAGCTGCCATATGATGTTTTTCCTGTATTTCGCGCATAAGGCGGGATTGACGGTCCTTTCCTACGAAGATGCGCCGGAAGGCACTATGGAACGCACCGAAGACGGCTGTGTCGCCTTCACGAAAATCAAACTGCGGCCCACGGTAAAGTACGAAGGCGGGGAACCGAGCCCCGAACAGGTCAAGGACTTGCACGAAAAGGCGCACAATAACTGTTTCATCGCCAATTCGATCAAGGCGGATGTGGAGGTTCTTCCCGGTTAGGGTACCGGGGAAACACTACTCCGCCGCGGCCGCCGCTTCCGGGATTTTCTCCACCTTCGCCGCGCAGAATTTGAATTCCGGGATTTTGCCGAACGGGTCCAACTGGGGATTGGTCAGCATATTGGCCGGACCTTCCGCGAAGCAGAAGGGCACGAAGATCATGCCCGGCGTGACTTCCCGGTCCGAACGCGCCTTCAGATGGATCGTCCCGCGCCGGGTGGCGATGGCCACCATTTCGCCCGGTTCGATATTCTGCTCCCGCATCCAGCTTGGATGCAGATGCACCTGTCCTTCCGGCTCGATTGAATCGAGGACCGAGGCGCGCCGCGTCATCGCGCCCGTATGCCAGTGCTCCAGCAGGCGGCCCGTCGTCAGCACCAGCGGATAATCCTCGTCCGGCAATTCCGCCGGCGGGACAAGATTGGTCGGCATCAGATGCACCCGGCCGTCGGCGGTGGGGAAGCCGTCGCCGAAGATGACGGCCTGTCCGGGTTCATCCTCCGAAGCGCAGGGATAGGTCACCGCATCCTCGCGCTCCAGCCGGTCCCAGGAGATGCCTTTGATCGAGTCCATCATGCTGCGGAACTCTTCATAGACGTCTTTCGGCCCGGTATAGCGCCAGTCGAGGCCGATCCGGTTCGCGAGCTCCTGGATAATCCACCAATCCTGCTGCGCCTCGCCCGGCAGGTCGAGCGCGGGGCGGGCCATCTGGACCTGCCGGTTGGTGTTGGTGAAGGTGCCGCTTTTTTCCGGGAACGCGCTGGCCGGCAGAATAACGTCTGCATGGAAGCAGGTCTCGGTCAGGAAGATCTCCTGCACGACCAGGTGGTCCAGTTTGGCCAGAGCCTCCCGGGCGTGCCGGGCGTCCGGGTCGGACATCGCCGGGTTTTCGCCCATGATATACATGCCGTTGATGTCGCCCGCGATGATCGCGTTGATGATTTCGACGACGGTCAAGCCGCGCTCCGGGTCCAGTTCCGTATCCCAGAGGTTCTCATAGGCCGCCTTGATTTCCGGATTTCCGACCGGCTTGTAGTCGGGATAGACCATCGGGATCAGGCCGACGTCGGACGCGCCCTGGACGTTATTCTGTCCGCGAAGCGGATGCAGGCCGGCCCCTTCGCGCCCGATCTGTCCGGTAATGGCGGCCAGGGCGATCAGCGACCGCACATTGTCGGTGCCGTGCACATGCTGGGAAACGCCCATGCCCCAGAAGATCAGGGCGCGCTCCGCCGTTGCGTAGGCGCGGGCCACGTCGCGGATGGTCGCCGCTTCGATGCCGCACAGATCTTCCATCGCTTCCGGGGAGAAGCCCTTGGCATTCTCCGCGACCGCATCGAAACCGTCGGTGTTGGCCTGGATATACTGCCGGTCGACCAGATCTTCCTCGATGATCGTGTGGATCATGGCGTTCAGCAGCGCGACGTCCGCGCCCGGCTTGAACTGCAGGTGGCGCCAGGCGTGCTTGGTGAGCATCTGTTTGCGCGGATCCATCACCACCAGTTTCGCGCCGCGTTTCGCCGCCTGCTTCAGATAGGTGGCGGCGACCGGATGGTTCTGACCCGGCCGGGCCCCGATCACGATGATCAGGTCGGACTTCATCGCATCCGTGAAGGGCGCGGTGACGGCCCCGGAATTCATCCCTTCCATCAGGGCGGCGACGGAGGAGGCATGGCAAAGCCGGGTGCAGTGATCGACATTGTTGGAGCCGAAGCCGGTCCGCACCAGTTTCTGGAACAGGTAGGCTTCTTCGTTCGATCCCTTGGCAGAGCCGAATCCCGCCAGGGCGAGCCGCCCTTTTGTGTCGCGGATGTCGGTCAGACCCTTGGCGGCGAATTCCAGCGCCTCTTCCCAACTCGCTTCCCGGAAGTGGGTGAAGGGGTTCATCGGGTCGACTTCATCGTCCCAGCGCTTTTCAACGCCTTCCTTACGGATCAGCGGCTTGGTGAGGCGGCCCGGATGCCGCGCATAATCCATGCCGAAACGGCCTTTCACGCACAGGCGGTTTTCGTTGGCGGGGCCTGTCCGTCCGTCGACCTTCAGGATCTTGTCGTCCTTGACGTGGATTTCCGTCTGGCAGCCGACGCCGCAATAGGGGCACAGCGATTCCACAACCTTGTCCGCCGCGCCGAGATAGACCTGATCCTCGTTCACCTGGGTCGCCGGCATCAGCGCGCCGGTCGGGCAGGCCTGGACGCACTCGCCGCAGGCGACGCAGGTGCTGGCGCCCATCCGGTCGTCGAAGTCGAACACGATTTTCGCCTCGTGACCGCGATAGGCCATGCCGATGACGTCATTCACCTGTACTTCGCGGCAGGCGCGGACGCAGAGATTGCAATGGATGCAGGCATCCAGGTTCACCCGCATGGCGGGGTGGCTGGCGTCGGTGGCGAGTTGGGCAAGCGACAGTTCCGTCTTCTCCGGAAAGCGGCTGTCGGCGATATCGACCTTGTCGGCCCAGTTCCAGAAGCGGCTGTCGCTCTCATGCGCGATCTCGCGCTTGGGCTGATCGGCCAGCAACAGTTCGAAGACCATCTTGCGGGAGGATTTCGCGCGCTCGCCCGCCGTGTTGACGACCATGCCTTCAGTCGGCGTCCGGATGCAGGAGGCGGCAAGCACCCGCTCTCCCTCGATCTCCACCATACAGGCGCGGCAGTTACCGTCGGCCCGGTATCCCGGCTTCGGCGAGTAGCACAGATGGGGAATCTCCACCCCGGTGCGTTCGGCGACCTGCCAGATTGTTTCCTCCGGCTGCGCTTCGACCTCTCGGCCGTCCAGGGTAAAGCGAATGGTGTCGACCGCCATTGTGTATAGTCCTGCTTGGGAACGGTTTTACGGGTGCGATACTATTAATTTGTCCGCACCCCGACCATAGCGAGAATGCGTCACCGATTGCCCCTGCGACGACCCGTTGGAAATTTCATTGAAGTCGCGCCGAGCGGCTAAAGCGGTTTTAGCCAACGGTCAGGCGGTGGACGGGGTTCTCCGGTCGGCGACGCAAGGCAACTCCAGATCGGTAAGCGTTCGCGCGAGATTTGCGTTTTCGGTCGATTGCCCGGTGAAGACGACGCCGAAGCTGGAGCCGTTGCGCCAGGCGACCTGACCGGGGATGCGGCCGATCCACGCCACTTCCAGATCCAGGCGGTCGCCGGCCTGGGCGTCGAAGTCGCCATTCAACAAAGTGCCGGATTTCGACAGGTTGCGGACCGTGCAGGTATGCCGCGATCCGGCGATTTCAACGGCGCCCGGCTGCGTGGTTTCGAACCGTTCGACACTGCGGCGCGTGCTTTTGCGTGTTACACCCATGGGGCTTCCCCAGAACGTTCACGTTGTTTCATCCCTGTACAAATACACCGGATCGTGGCCGAGGCCAATCAACGGCGATCAGTGAAATGTGAACAGCGGTATACTGCGGACAGTCGTGTAAAGGGGTAAGGTGGCGGCTGTAATGTCGTTTTCGGATTTTGAATCGTACCAGGAGAGGTGACATGAAAGGTTCAATAGCGGCCGCAGCGGGCCTTGTAATGACGGCCGCACTTATGGGGCTGCCGGGTCAAAGCGCCGCAGCGGCCAAGGGCGAACGGGTGCAGGTCACCGGCGAGATCATGGATACCTGGTGCTATCTTTCCGGCGTGATGGGCGCGCCGGAAGCGACCTTGGGAACCGCGCATCATACCTGCGCCGTTTGGTGCGCCGCCGGGGGTATTCCGGTTGGGCTGCATACCGCCGAGGGCGACATCTACATGGTGCTGAAGGTGGAGGATGCGGGTACGGCGGACGCGGATCCGGCGCTGCTGGAAATCCAGTCCGACCAGATCACAGCCGACGGATATGTCTATGAACGCGACGGTCTGAAGTACCTTATCGTGGAGAAGATCGTGGCCAATGACGGGATCACGAACATGAGCCACGAGGAGTATGGGCTGACACCGGGTTTCGCAATTCCGAAAGCTGAAAAGAAACGCATTTTGGGCGAATAGGGGAACGATCATGAAAACTTTTTTGACATCGATTTCCCTTGCGGCGGCGGTTGCCGCCGGCCTGTCGGGCGCTGCTTTCGCCGAGGAAAGCAAGGCGAAGAACTGGAACCTGACCAACCAGGAAAAAGCGCGCTTTCAGGCGAAGGTCGTGGATATCGCCTGCGAACTGTCGGGGAATTGCCCCGACAATTGCGGCGACGGGTCGCGGCAACTGGGACTGTTGAAGCCGGATGGCGTGCTGGTCCTGGCGGGCAAGAACGGACAACCGCTGTTCACCGGGGCGACCGCGGATCTGTTGCCCTATTGCGGCCAGAATGTGACCGTGGATGGGCTGTTTACCGGGCTCGACGACGGACCGCGTTACTATCAGGTTCAGTTGATCCGCGGCGAAGGCGACGCCAAGGACAAAAAGGCGGACGCCTGGACCAAAGGGTGGGACGCGCGCAATCCGGAACAGGCCAAGAAGAAAGGCCGTTGGTACCGCAAGGATCCGGACATCAAAGCTCTGATCGCTCAGGAAGGATATCTCGGACTGGGGCCGGCAGCCGACAAGGAATTCCTGGAGTGGTTCGAATAGGGCGTTACTAGGACTCGATTGGAATGACGGTACTATCAGCGGTTCTGAGGGCGGCGGTGCTGATCGGCGCTGTTGCCGTGGGCGCGGGCGCTCTTGCGACGGATATTCCGTCCGATGCGGCGGCATTGGATGAGCGGTCCGGAACGTCCGCCGGTGCGTCCCAAATCGCGGCGACGCCTTTTCCCGTCTCATTGGGCGGGCCGTTCGACCTGACCGACCATCACGGTGAACGGCGCACCGACCAGGACTTCCACGGCCGCTATACCCTGATCTTCTTCGGTTATGCGCTTTGCCCTGGCATTTGCAGCGCGGCCCTGCCGACGATGGCCGCGGCGGTCGACGCCCTAGGCGACAAGGCGGATCTGGTGCAGCCCCTGATGATCACCGTCGACCCGGATTGGGACACGCCGGAGGTTATGAAGGACGCGTTGGGTAAGTACCATCCCCGACTGCTTGGTTTGACGGGCAGCCAGGAGGCCCTGGCCGACGTGCGCCGGCATTTCCAGGTCGAGGTGTCTTATGTGGGTGAGGATATCCTGGGCAATCCGATCTATAGTCACGGCGGGTTTGTGTATCTGATGGGGCCGGACGGCACGTTGCAGACCGTCATCCCGCCCATCCTCAACGCCGACCAGATGGCGGACATCATCGAAAAATACCTTACCGTGGAAGGGTGACCGCGCCCGATCGACGGGTGACCCGAGATAGATCCTGTGTGAGACTGCGCACTGCGAAGCCACAATCGTGGCCAGATGCGGGCGGCCAAGGCCGCCGTTTGCCCAGGATAAGGATACCGGCGATGAGCGGTGTGCGCAGACATAATATTGAGATCCCCCGGCTCGATCCGTCGATGCTGCAACAATGGCGGGACATTCCGGCGGCGGTCGCCTCCGATTGCCTGGGGCGTTCCCAAGCCATGGCGGCGGCGATAAGTCCCTTGGACCCGGGCATGCGCATTGTGGCGCAGGCCCGCACCGTGGATTGCATGGCCGCCGGTAACAGTGCGCTGCACGCCGCGGCCGGCATCTGCGAGCCCGGCGATGTCCTTGTCTGCAATGCGCAGGGCTACGAAAACAACGCCATCTTCGGCGGCTTGATGACCCGCGCCGCCACCGATGCGGGAATCGCCGGCCTGGTAATCGACGGATCGGTCCGCGATTGCCAGGAAATCGTCGAAGCGGGCTTTGCCTGTTTCGCCCGCGGCGTGGTGCCGCGCGGACCGCACAAAGGGTTCGGCGGCGTGATCGACGGACCGATAGCCTGCGGCGGCGTTTCGGTGTCGCCGGGCGATCTGATTATCGGCGATGCGGACGGCGTCACGGTGGTGCCGTTCGCGAAGGCCGCGCAAACCTTCAGCGCGGCGAAAGAAATCCTCGCCAAGGAAGCCCGGGCGCTGGCCAGCCTTGATGAAGGCGGATCGCTCGCCGAAGTCTACGGCGTGCCGGAAATCACCCTGATCGACTGACGCGGCGGTAGAGCGCGTCACCAGCCATCGCTTGCGATGCATCCGGCATCGCCGCGCAACGCCTTCCTAACCGAAAGG
>JANQIT010000274.1 GCA_028282025.1 Hwanghaeella sp.
CGGTGACCCATAACGGCGAGACCTGCACCGGTCCTCTGGTCTAGCCGACCCGCCCCACGCAACCCCAGACAGCGGAGCCGCAACCGTGCCCAATCTGAAGATCGACGACGGGAACAGTCTGTATTACGAACACCACGCCCCGGCCGCGCCGGACGGAAAGACCTTCGTCTTCGTCAACCCGATCACCGGCGATTGTTCGCTTTGGGAAGCAAGGATCGGCCCGGCCCTGAGAGCAGCGGGCCACGGCACCCTGATCTATAACTTCCGCGGGCAGGCGAAGAGCACCTTCTCACCCGATCTGGCGCTCGATGCCGGGCTGATCGTCTCGGACTTGCAGCGGATCATCGCCGCCTGCGATATCGACCGGCCGATACTGGTCGGCCTGTCGATCGGGGGGCTGTACGGCATCCGCGTGGTCGAACAGGGCGCACGGTTCGGCGGTCTGGTGCTGATCAACACCCTGCGCAAGATGTCGCCGCGGATCGACTGGATGAACCGGATCTGCGTCCGCCTGATGCGCATGGGCGGACCGACCCTGCTGCGCGACACGATGAGCCATGTCATCACCGGCCCCGCCACGCATGCGGCGATGATCGACGATATTTTCGACGCGGACCCGTCATACGAGGCGATGCCGGAAGACGCGGGCTTCATGAACCTTGTCACCCACATGGCGCAAACCGACTGGGCGATGGATTGCCGCGCCCTGGATCTGCCGGTGTTGGTCACAACGGGCTACCAGGACCGCGTATTCTACGACCCGGCGGACGTCGACGCGATGTTCGGGGACCTTCCGAACGGCATTCGGCTGGACATGCCGCATGCAGGCCACATGATCCCCGCGGAAAGACCGCGGGAACTGATCGTCGCCTTGCTTGGGTTCGCATCCTCACTGTGACTCTGCGTGGGTGCGCAAGCGAAATTCAGGTGACGGTTATATGAAGTTTCCGTTGCCCGGCCGCTCCATGCCTTGCGGGACTGCGCGAAACCCCTCATCCATGAGGGGTGGGAAGAAGTGAGGAAGCGCCCATGCGGGAACCCGTACCGATTACCTATGCCGATCCCAGCATGCCCAGGCTGCACCGAGCCGTTATCAAGACCGTGGAAAAGGTAACGGGGCGCGGCGCCCTTACCCGCAGATACAAGCGCTACCTGGCTGCCGGCGCGCATTTGTCCGGCCCGGATGCCTGGGATCTCGCCATCAGGCAGCTTGGCGTAGAGTTCAACGCCGACGTATCGCCGCAGATCAAGAGGCCGGACCGGGGGCTTTTACTGATCGCAAACCATCCGTTCGGCGTGATCGACGGGTTCGTCCTATCATGGATCTGCTCGCGCATCGATCCGGACTTCAAGGTGGTTTCCAACGGCGTGCTGCTGCAGGAGCCGAGTTTGAAGGGCAATCTTCTGCCCATCAGTTTCAACGGCAACCGCGAAGCAAACCGGATCAACGTCAACACCCGCCGCGAAGCCATCGAGCGCCTGCGGGAAAATGGCGTTGTCGGGATCTTTCCGGCGGGTGCGGTCTCCTGGTCGCAACGGCCCCGCGCGCCGGTCCGGGACGAGGACTGGAAACCGATGACCGGCAAGCTGATCCAGGCGTCCGGCTGCGACGTGTTGCCGATCCGCTTCTACGGCAAGAACTCGCTGCCCTTCCAGATCGCCAGCCGGCACAGCCCGGTATTGCGGCTCGGTCTGTTGCTGAACGAGGTGAGGAACAAGCTGGACAGTTGGATCGATGTGGATGTCGGCAAGCGGATCGATTACGAATCCCTGCCCGATCTGGAACCGGCGCAACTGGCCCGTCACCTGCGCGACCGGATGGGCGTCTGACGGCCGCGCCGCACAGCTTCCCGCAACCGTATTGCCTGCGATAGATCGGCCTGCCAGCATGCGTCTCTGAAAGCCCTCTCGGAGAACGCCATGTCCAATCCCGCCGTTATGGCCCTTCTGTTCGATGTTTTCGGCACCGTTGTCGACTGGCGCGGCAGTATTACGGCGGAAGTCAAGGCTTTCGGCCAGCGCCATGGCCTGGAGCGCGACTGGGAGGCGTTCGCCCAGGATTGGCGCGCGCTCTACCAACCGGCTATGGAGGAAGTCCGTTCCGCCCAACGCGGTTTCGTCAAACTGGATGTTCTGCATCGGGAAAATCTCGACAAGCTGTTCGTAAAGTACGACATCGTTGGGATATCGGAAGAAGACACCGACCATCTGAACCGGGCCTGGCACCGGCTGACGCCTTGGGCGGATACGGTTCCCGGCATGAACCGCCTGCGCCGCCGCTTCATCCTGGCAAGCATGTCGAACGGCAACATTGCCCTGATGGTCAATATGGCGCGCTATTCCGCCCTGCCGTGGGACGCGATCCTCGGCGCGGAGGTTGCGCGCGCCTATAAACCGATGCCGGAGAGCTATCTAAGAAGCTGCGAGGCGCTGAGCCTGCCGCCGGAGCAGTGCATGCTGGTCGCCGCCCACAACAGCGACCTAGAGGCCGCGCGCGCGTGCGGCTTGCGCACAGCCTATGTCAACCGCCCGACCGAATACGGGCCGCTGCAGACCGTCGATTTCAACGCCACCAGCGACTGGGACTTTATCGCGGACTCTATGATCGACCTCGCCGACAAAATGGAGTGCCCGTTATGACGGCCCGACCGAATATCCTTTTGATTCAGGCCGACCAGCTCTCGGCCACAGCCCTGAAATGCTATGGCGGCACGGTCGCCAAAACACCCGCCATCGACCGGCTC
The DNA here is from genome assembly GCA_028282025.1 of Hwanghaeella sp. Lineage (GTDB taxonomy): Bacteria > Pseudomonadota > Alphaproteobacteria > UBA8366 > Aestuariispiraceae > Hwanghaeella. The sequence goes on from JANQIT010000274.1 coordinate 2,745, forward strand.
GCCGCCGAAGGCGCGGTCTTCACGCAAAGCTATTGCAACTACCCGCTGTGCGCGCCCAGCCGGTTTTCCATGATGGCCGGACAATTGGCCAGCCGCATCGGCGCCTACGACAACGGCGCGGAATTTCCCTCCACCATCCCTACCTTTGCGCATTACCTCCGCGCCACCGGCTACAGGACCTGCCTGTCGGGTAAGATGCATTTCATCGGGGCCGATCAGTTGCATGGGTTCGACGAGCGCCTGACCAGCGACATCTATCCCGGCGACTTCGTCTGGGCCGCCGATTGGGAGGAGGATCAGCACCGGGACACCAATGGCCCCAGCGCGGTCACCATCGCCGGCAAATGCACCGGCAGCGTCCAGATCGACTACGACGAGCAGGTGGCCGCACGCGCGATTGACTGGCTGGGCGCGCGGCGCGGCGACGACGCCCCTTTCCTGCTCACCGTCTCCTTCACCCATCCGCACGATCCATTCGTCTGCACGGAGGATTATTGGAATCTCTACGAGGATGTGGAGATCCCGATGCCGGTCGCGCCGCTGGCTGAGGATCCGCACTCCCAACGGATGCTGCACCAGTACGGCATGGACCCGGCCGCGTTCACAGAAGAGGATATCAGAACCGCGCGGCGCGGCTATTACGGCGCGATTTCCTATCTCGACGCAAAGATCGCCGACGTTCTCGCCGCTCTGGACAAGGCCGGCCTTGCGGGGAACACCATTATTGTCCTAACCGCCGATCACGGCGAGATGCTGGGCGAACACGGTTTGTGGATGAAGAAACTGTTCTTCGAGGAAGCGCTTGCCGTTCCCCTGATCTTCCACGCCCCGAAACGGTTCGGGCCGGCGCGGATCAGCGGCCTGGCCTCCCTGGTCGATCTGCTGCCCACACTGTCGGGCCTGGCGGACGCCCCCGCCCCGGTCGAGGATCTAAGCGGCATCGATCTTACCCCGTATATCCTGAACGGATCGGACCTGCCCAACCGGCCGCTGCTGGCGGAACTCACCTGCGAGGGTACGCCCGGCCCCGTGCTGATGCTGAGACGCGGGTCGATGAAATATATCTGGAGCGCCATCGACCCCCCGATGCTCTTCGACCTGGCGGCGGATCCCCATGAGATGCGCAATCTTGCCGGATCGAAGGAGCATTCGGAAACGCAGGCGGCCCTGGAACGGGAGGTGATGGCCACCTGGAACCCGGAACCATTGGCCGACGACATCCGATTGACCCAGGTCCGCCGGCGGCTGGTCCATCGCGCCCATCTGACGGTGGGCGCGAAACCCGATTGGGACTATCGCGAGTCCGCCTCCCCCGACGGCCGCTGGATGCGCGGCCAAACCAGTTACAACGATTGGGCTTTCGGATCGATCACCGGGCTTGGGTAAGCGGAACAGGCGGCGCCGCAGCGCTCAAAAGAAAGAGGGAGCCGAAGCTCCCTCCAGTACTGTGAGTACGATCTTTGGCCGTTTCAGAGTTCGTCCGACACGACGGGCGCGCGCATCAGCGACTCGAAATCCTCCATCTTGAGTTCATGGTATCGGTCAGCCAACCGCTCGACATCCGCGCGGGTTCGGACCACGTCTGTCGCCAGTTCCTCGGGATTGCTGCTCCGCGGCGCCCGGAAACGTTCCGGGCCCGAATTTTCATTCTCTCTCGCGTGGAACCGAAGCGGATTGGTTTCGTATAGCGGTTCGGGAAATTCGATGCCCGTCAGCCGCTCCACGACCGTGACGGCCACCTGGTAGTTACTCACATCGAAGTTGCTGTCTCTTGTTCCATCGTCGTCCCTCAACAGCGGCGGGTCCTGATACATGACATAGGCTTGCGAGGCCAGTTCGTCGGTATCCTTGTCGATATAGGCGATTACCTTGAAGAAACCGCTGGGGATCCGAACCGGCGCTATCCCCGGCTTTGTGTAGTATCGGTCGGTCTCCGTAAAGATCGGTCCGGTAAAAACGCTCAAACGGTCGTTCTTGTCTCTCTTGAAATGCCGCACGACCTTCTCCGGCGCCCGCCACTCATCCTGATTGAAGTTCTCATGTTGCATCGATGCGTTGGCGTAACTGCAACTGTCGTTGCTTGCGCGTTTCGCCACGTAATCCGATGCCCCCCAGGTGATCGCGGTGCGTTTCGTCAGGTGCCCGCGGTCCCAAGGGTTCCGTTCGTAGGCAAGGGGTCCGATCTGATTTTCAGCGCCGATCCTCTGATCGACGAACCAGTTACGGCCGGTGACGCTGCGATAATTCGCCTGATCGAAATTCGCCGCCGAAAAGAACGCCTGCCGATTGAACTTACTCATCACGACAGAATAGTGGACGTAGTCAAACACATGTTCCCCGTCGTCAGTCCGGACAAGATCGTCGTCCAGTTCAAGACTTACTTCCGGCAAAGGCAAATGGTAACCGTTTCCGAGGAAGTCGGGATCGTAACCGTCTCTTGGCACTCCAGGCATCGTTTTCTCCTCAAAAAGCAATTGCGCTAGAGAGGTATTATAACACCCTTTTGTGACATTAGATTGTATGGTCTGAGATACACTGGGCACCTCGTTTTACCAAAACCCTTCGGCCCTTTACGGCATCCAAGATAGCGAAACCAAAACCGCCCGCCGCCTCACCACACACGAGCGAAACGGAATGCGTGGATTGGCACGTTAAAAATCCGTTAGGTAAATCAGTTTCTTAGCGAGGATCTTTCCGATCTCTCGCCGCCCCAATCCCTGATCCCATCACAGAGGCGATGCCTTCAAACACACCGGCTACGCATCTGGAACTAACAAGGGGCTTGGACCGGCCCTGGTTTTCAATAAAGGGACTTCGACTAGCCCCCCAGGAACAGGCGGCCCACTTCCGGATTTTCCAGAAGCTCATCGCCTTTGCCCGCAATCGCCAGTTCTCCGGAGACCAGCACATAGCCGATATCGGCGAACTCCAACCCCTTCTTGGCGTTCTGTTCGACCATGATGATCGTCTTGCCGTCGCCATGCTGCAAATCGTCCAGGATCTCGAACACCATGTCGATGAAACGCGGCTCCAGCCCGATTGAAGGCTCGTCTACAAGCAGCACGTCCGGGTTCATGACCAAGGCCCGGGAAATCTCCAGCAGGCGGCGCTCACCCCCCGACAGGACCTTGGCCTGATGCTTGCGCCGCTGGGCCAGGCGGTCATATTTGTCGAACACCCGTTCGGCGGCCTGCTTCGCCTCCTCCTGGGTTTCCATCAGGTAACCGCCCATCCACAGATTTTCTTCCACGGTCATGCCAGGGAAGACGGACTTATCCTGCAGGATATAGGCGATACCCGCTTCCTTCAGCTTCTGGTTTGGCGACAGGTTCGTTACGTCCTTGCGCATCCCTGCATCGCCGACCGTGATCGAACCGCCGAAAATGTTCGTGAACCCGAAGATTGAGTGAAGGATCGTCGACTTCCCCGCCCCGTTCGGCCCGATCAGGCAGAGCGACTGCCCTTTCGCGACCTGCAGATTGATATCGTGCAGGATCTCCATCTTGCCGTAACCGGCGCGCAGACCGTCGATCTGCACGAACGGATCGTTGTTGGCCAGGCCCGCAATCTTCGAAAGCTCCACGGGTTCGGCCATCTGACGGGCTTGCTCATTGACGTCGTCCACCGAAATAACGGTGTCCACGGCCCCCATGTGATAGCCGGTGGAGCGGCGCTTTTCGTCCGTCATGCTCTTCGCTCCCCTGCTTTAATGCGCGCCCAGATAGGCGTCGATGACACGTTGGTTGTTCTGAACATCGTCCGGCGAGCCTGAGGCCAGCATCTCCCCATGCGCCAGGCAATAGACCTTGTCGGCCATATTCATGATTACGCGCATATTATGCTCAATCACCAGCAGGGTGATGCCGAACTCCGTATTCGCGCGCTTCAGCCGGTCGATTAGACCGTTGATCAAGGTGGGGTTGATACCGGCGGTCGGTTCGTCCAGCAGCAGAACCTTGGGCTCGTTCATCAGCGCCATGGCGAATTCCAGCAGCTTCTGTTGACCGAAGGACAGGTCGCCGCTGGGCAGGAACCGCTTGCTGTAGAGGCCGACGAATTCGAGTAAACGCTCCGCCTTCTCCTCATCCTCATTCCCATTGCGTCCGAACATATCCATGAAACCGTGCTTCCGGTGCGGAATGGAAATCAGCATGTTCTGCACGCCGTTCATCTCACCGTAAATCCGGGTTTGCTGGAATGTGCGCAGCAAGCCCAGCCGCGCAATCTCCTGAACCCGAAGTTTGGAAATCTCGCGCCCTTCGAACTTGATCGACCCTTCGTCGATCGGGTGATAGCCGACAATCGAATTGAACAGCGTGGTCTTGCCCGATCCATTGGGACCGATCAGGCCGGTGATCTTGCCGTCCTCGACCTCCAGCGAGATATCCTTGTTCGCGACCACGCCGCCGAAGGATTTAGAGACGCCGGAGACTTCAATAACCTTTTGCACCATCAGTCCGCTCCCCCCTTTGCGCGGGGCCCGGACGGCGCCGGCTCCACCTTTATACCGAAGAATTCAGGCCACCGTTCCTTCATCCAGCCGACGATACCCTGCTGGAAGAACACCACATTGACGATGATGATCAGGCCCAATGCGATCCACTGCCACCCCAGCAGGTGGGTCCAGGTCACTTCCTTGATGGTGTGGAACAGGACCGCTCCCAGAACAGGTCCCCAGATCGTTCCCTTGCCGCCCAGCAGCGCCATGGCGACCATGAAAATCCCGAACGTAATGGTCGGAAAGGCGACTTCCAGAGGTTCGATGAAATGGATGATGTTTCCATGCAGCGCGCCGGAGATCCCCAAGAAAAAAGCGGAACTGGCCCAGGCCACGGTCTTGTAGCGCAGGGTGTGAATGCCCATCCCTTCGGCTTTTTCCTCGTCGTCCCGGATCGCGTTCACGGCAAGGCCGAAGCGGGTCGTATACAGCCACTTATAGAAAACATACGTCGCGATGGCGGAAATCAGGCAAAGGAAATAGAAGAACATCGCCTCGTCATCGCCGGTTCCCGGAAACAGATCCATGTCCGCCGGGTAAAGCGGCAATGAAATGCCGCCGCCACCGCCGACCCAGGTCCAGGACCCGATCAGTTCCGCCGCCGCCAGCGCCAGGCCCAAGGTGCCGATGGCGAAGTACGGTCCGCGCAGCCCGAAGAAGATGCGCCCAAGGACAGCCGCCAGAAGCACCGACCCGATGGCGGCGGCGCCGATCCCGACGAACAGCCCCGTAAAATAGGTGGCGTCGCTGATCTCTACCTTCACGGCCCCGTAGGCGGAGGTGTATTCGCCGACGTCATAGCCCGCGACCATGATCTGCGCGACGGCCGAGATATACATGCCGGCGCCGAAAAAGAAGATGTTTCCCAGGCTGTTATAGCCCATCTGACCGCCCATCGCGTCCCAGGTGAGTGCGAACAGAACCATAATCCAAAGCAGCGAAATCTGCTGAATATAGGCCGGAAACAGGAACGGACCGATTACCCCCAGGACCAAAACGGTCGCCTGCAGCAACATATTCCGGCGGTCAACATCCATGACGAACCCCTCCAACATCGCCGCCGGCATCGAACCGCGGCGTACCTAATCTCAAAATACGCTTACTGCACCACCTGGCGCAGCTTGCTCATCTGCATCTGACGCCAGACCAGCACCAGAAGCAGCAGAATGACGACCGTCGCCTGCTGGAATTCCGCCCCCAGCACGAAACCCGAATACTGTTCGATAACGCCCATTCCCAGGGCTGCGGTAATGACGCCCGGAAGGTTTCCGATACCGGCGGCGGTCACGATCACGAAGGAACGGATGGAATGCGTGACGCCGTAGAAGGGCTGAATTACCCAAATCATCGAAATAAGCACACCCGCCGCACCGCAGATCGCGGCGTTCAGTGAATAAGTAAAGGCATAGACATTGTCGGTGTCGATCCCCATCACCCGGGCGGCGCGCGCATCCTGCGCGGTCGCGCGGATCGCCTGTCCCATGCGGCTGTGTTTCATGAACAGCACGACCGCCCCCGCCAGAAGCGCGCACAGGACGAAGGACACGAACTTGATGTTGGCGACCGTTACGAAACCGCCGGCCATGGTGGCCGTTCCCATGTCGGATTCCACGGCCTGAACCTCCGGCCCGAAGGCCAGGTTAAGCGCCTGTTGGATCACAATCGCCAGACCGAAGGTGGACAGCAGAGAGGTGAACATGTCCTTCGCCACCACCCGCTTGATGATGGTGATATAGACGGCCCAGCCGAAAACGAACATCACGACAATCGCAATCGGCATGGCCAGAATGGGATGCAGGCCGAACTTCGCCATGATCCAGGCGAAGTACCCGCCCATGATGACAAACTCGCCCTGGCATAGATTCTTCACATTCATCACGCCCCAGACCAAGGCCAGACCGTAGGCCGCCAAGGCGAAAACCGCGCCGATCAGAAGACCGTCCAAGAGTAGCTGTATGTTGAAGACGGGCGCTTCCGCCAACAGGATCGACAAATTGGTCAGCATCGCTGGCTCCCGGGACCGAGTGAAAAAAGGTTGAGATGCACGGAGACGCGCGGCCCTTCCCGGGGAAACTCCCGGGAAGGAGCCGCCGTAACCCGAAGGTCCCTAGTTCGCTTTACGCGGATAGACCAAATCGTGCGACGCCCACTCGGACGGGGCGACCACGTTATATTTGCCGTTCTGGATCTGACGCAGAACCATCGGCTTGGCGACATTGTTCCCGGCTTCGGAGAATTTGATATTTCCGTAGAAGGTCGACATTTCCGTTGCCGACAGGGCGTCCCGCACTTTCAACGGATCGGTGGTGCCGGCGCGTTCGAACGCATCCTTCCAAACCATCACCGCGGCGGAAGCCTGGGCCGACTGATAAGGCACGGTGTTGTAACCGTCGAACGTGTTCTTGAACAGTTCGTGGTATTCCGCAGCCGTTCCCATAAGACTGTCCTTGTAGCTCAGGGTTTCGGCCCATTGCGTGGAACACAGGAACCCTTCGGACGCGGCCGGAAACTTGTCATGCACCTTCGCCGACTCGCAGTGGGTCATGGCGATCATCGGAACGTCGATTTTCATTTCGCCGATCTGCCGCGCCGCGGTCGCCGCCCCCTTGGAATGGCCGGAAACGATCAGCAGATCCGGCTTCAGCGCCTTGGTCTTCGTCAAGGTGGCCGACATGTCGCTGAGGTCGCGCGGCAGCTTGTCGTCGATGACGATTTTCATGCCGTACTTTTTCGCATCGTCGATCACGCCCGCCCGCACGTCCAGCGAGAACGGGTCGTTCTCGAACGCCATGGCGATCTTCACGTCGGACGGCGACTTGCCCTCCTTTTCCGCCATTTCAGCGGCCAGTGTAATGGCGCTCGCCAGATACTGTTCGGAGGTGGAGAGCACGGCGAACAGATACTTATAACCCTGCGTGAACAGGGAACGCGACGCGCCTTCCGCTTCGACCATCGGCACCTTGTATTTTTCGGTAACCGGCGCGGCCGCCTTGGTGGTCGCGGAACTGTAGGGGCCCAGGATATACTGGATGCCGTCCTGCTGGATCAGACGCTCCAACAACTGCGCGGTACGAGCAGGCGTCGATTCATCGTCGTAATAGCGGACCTCCAGCTTATAATTCTTGCCGCCGATGGTAACGCCGCCACTCTCGTTGATCATCTTCACGGCAAGATCGTAGCCGTTCTTGGCGTGAATACCGTTTGTTGAGTATTTGCCGGTAAAGGAGATGGCGGACCCCAGAACGATGGTGTCGCCCTCAATCTTCGCAAGCGCATCGGTTGCCCCGACAACGCCGACGCCAAGCATAAACGCCAGGGCGGTTCCCGCCCCGAATAGGGTTTTCAGCATGATTAACCTCCCAGTTCGCCGGGCGCTGCGCCCGGTCGTTATGGCTAAACTTCAAGCCCCCGGTATTCCGGTTGAGCCTCCGTTCATCGCGGTTTTTTCTTTATCTCTATACCGCTATTGAAAGTGAGGGTACGAGAGGTCCGTGCTGTTGCAAACAGTTTTTTGCGGATGGCCTATCCCACGTTCCGTCCGCTACTCTCCCGCCGGCGTCTTTTGCAATGCGGTAAGGTTGGCGCTCGGGTCAGGATCTATCAGGGGGTTTACGGGTATGGGCGAAGAAAAATTCGAGGTGTTTCTGATCGATTCCATCGATCCCGGCGCGGCGGCGAAACTGGCGGAAACCTGCACAGTGATCGACAGTGGAGATCCGGAAATTCACGATTGGCCGGAGCGTGCGCACGCCATCATCACGCGGACCGCCCATATCTCAGGCGACGGGATCGCCCGGTCCAAACGCCTGAAAGTCATCGCCAAACACGGCATCGGCGTCGACCATATCGACTTGCAGGCCGCCAAGGCGCGCGGCATCCCCGTCATCAACACACCGGGCACGAACGCCCAGTCGGTCGCGGAACTAACCCTGATGTTGGCGATTGCCGCCGCCCGCAACACCCGCCCGGCGGAGGCGGCGCTACGGACCGGCGATTCCGGCGATACCTTTACCTGGCGCGGTTTCGACATCGCAGGCCTGCGCGTCGGCATTGTCGGTCTGGGCAATGTCGGGCGCAAGACCGCGCCGATCTTTAAAAGCGGTCTGAACTGCCCGGTCATGGCTTACGATCCTTACATCACGGACGAGCCTTTCTCCGCCCTGGGCGTCACCCGCGCGCCCAGTCTGGACGCCTTGTTGGAGCAGTCGGACATCCTGTGTCTGCACGTGCCGCTGAACGAGGAAACCCGTGGCATCATCGGCGCACGGGAGCTGGCCCTGCTGCCGGAGCGCGCCCTGGTGATCAATGCGGCGCGCGGGGGCATTGTTGAGGAGGACGCTCTTTTCCAGGCCCTCGACAGCGGCCGGATCTATGCGGCGGGGACGGACGTCTTCGCCACAGAACCACCTCCTGCGGACCACCCGCTGCTGACCTGCCGGAACTTCATCGCCACGCCGCATATCGGCGCCGCCACAGCCGATTCGTCAAAACGCAGCGGCGATACAGTGGTGCGCTACGTGCTGGAGATTCTGAACGGCGGCGCACCGACCACGTTGGTTTACTAGGTCCGCCGACGTCCAAATGCCCGATAGTACTGCTCTGACCCGGAAACCTTGAAGCGGTCTCTCGGAGCGACCAAGTTGAGGCGGTTCCGCACGAGACGGAAACGAGCGGCTCCTTCTATCCTTTCACGGCGGAAGGGCCCTTGGCGTTACCCCGGCAGCGCTGGGAGCAGTAGCGCACATTCTCCCAATCCTTGGCCCATTTTTTCCGCCAGGTGAAAGGCCGGCTGCAGACCGGGCACAGTTTCACCGGCAGATCGGCCTTGCGCCGCATTTTCAACCGCCCGGACCTTCGTCGAGCGCCAGGGACAATTGTTTGCGGTCTTTCTTGCCCCAGGTTTTGGCCTTTCCGCCGGTCATCGGCATGCCGCTTTTCCGGCTGCCGTGCTTGTCTTGAATGCGGGCGGCCCGGTCGCGGAATGCCGGGCCGCGACGGACGGCCCAGACCTTCTGCCGGGCCTCTTTCGCCGCAGCCAGATGATCGACAATGGGATGCGGATAGGTCTTTCCCAGAACACCCACGGCTCCATCCCACGCCCACGGTTGCTGCAGAAACCGGTCCGGAACCGCGGCCAGTTCCGGCACCCAGCGCCGCACGAAGACGCCGTCCGGGTCCTGGTCATGACCTTGCTTCACCGGATTGTAGATCCGCACCGTGTTGATGCCGGTGGTGCCGGACTGCATCTGCACCTGCGGCCAGTGGATGCCCGCATCATAATCCGTGAAACGGCGGGCCAGATGCTCGCCGGGTTTTCGCCAGTCGAGCCAAAGATGATAGCTTGCAACCGCCATGACCATCGCCCGCATTCGGAAGTTCAACCAGCCCGTCGCGGCAAGCGACCGCATGCAGGCATCGACGAAAGGCAGGCCGGTCTCTCCCGCCCGCCAGGCGGCCAGCCGGACTTCGTTCGGTTCCGCGGGACGCAGCCCTGCATAGGCCGGATGAAGCGGCGCATGTTCCAGGCCCGGCTCGTCCTCCAGCTTCTGAGTAAAATGATCCCGCCAATGCAGCCGCCCGGAAAAGGAGGTCATGGCGCCGCGCCATGTCCCCGCCTCCTCTCGCGGAAGCGCCTTCAAGGCGCGCTGCCGCGCCCATGTCGCCTGCGCCACTTCCCGCATGGAAACCACGCCCCAGGCGAGATGCGGCGACAGTCGCGAACAGGCGTGCGCCCCGGTCACCGGCGAGGACATTGCCGACCGATAGGTTTCGCCGCGCTCGGCCAGGAAGCCGGTAAGCGTTTCAAGCGCCGCCCCACGTCCGCCGGTCTGCCGTTGCGGACAATGGTCCGACTTGAGCCCCAATTCCCGCCCTGTCGGGATTGCTCCCGGATCGAATGCCGGGAGAGGGCGAAGCGCCGCCGGGGCGGGTATCAGCGGCTCCGCCATGAAACGGTCCCACTTGCCGGCCCACCCGTTGCGGGAGGCGATCCGGCGGATCACGCCGTTCTGCCTGATCTCGCGCCACACGATGCCATGGGAACGGCACCAGTCGGCAACCCGCACATCGCGGCGGTAGGTCCAGGCGTTCCCGGTTTCCTCATGCGACCACAGCGCTGTGACGGGGGTGCTTTGACTGAGAGTGTCCAGCACGTCCGTTACCGCGCCGGTGCGAACGATCAAGGGCTGACCGAGGCGCGCCAAAGCCTCCTGCAACCCGGCGAGAGTCTCACGCACGAAATCCCACTGCCGGCCGGACATGTCCGGCTGTGCCCACAGATCCGGTTCGACAACGAAGATCGGCAGGACCGGCCCGCGCCGGGCTGCTTCGGCCAGGGCGCGGTGATCCTCAATGCGCAGATCGCGCTTGAACCAGACAATATTCACGGAAGATCCCATTCGGCCGCAGCAAGTCTCCTCCTTGTTACGGCAATAGGACGGCGTAGGATTAGCCGGACGCGCTTTCCGGTAAAGCAAGCGCGGTTTCCCGGATCGCCGCCCAGGCGGCTTCCACATGCCGGCGCTCGGTCCAGGTCTGACCGATATTGAAGCGGATCGCGTACTGGCCGCGCACCCGCGTCTGCGTCACATAGACCGACCCGCTGTCATTCAACGCGTTTACGAGGCGTTCGTTCAACACATCCAGATGGGCCTCATCCGCCTCTTCCCTCGGCCGGAATCGGAACGTCACCAGGGCGAGCGACCGGGGCGCGACCAGTTCGAACGCCGCATCCTCCCGGACCCATGTTTCAAACGCTTCCGCCAGGTCGATATGGGCCCGGATCATGGCCTGTAGCCCCTCAACCCCGTAAGAGCGGATCACGAACCACAGCTTCAGCGCGCGGAATCGCCGGCCCAGCGGCACGCTCCAGTCCCGGTAGTCGATCACCTGTCCCTGCTCGCGCGATTTCAGGAATTCCGGCAGGATGGTCAGCGTTTTGATCAGATCGTCCGGCGCGCGCACATAATGCGCAGCACAGTCGAAATTCGTGAACAACCATTTGTGCGGATTGAAAACCAGGCTGTCCACATACTCGATACCATCGAACATCCAGCGCGTTTCCGGCAAAATCCAGGCGCTGCCGGCCCAGGCCGCGTCGACATGCAGGAAGATACCGTACTTTTTGCAGATCTCCCCGATTGGGCGCAGCGGATCGACCGCACCAACCCCTGTCGCGCCAAGGGACGCGACGACAATGGCGGGTTTCGCCCCCGCCGCGATATCCTCCCGGATCATCGCCTCCAGCGCGTCCGGCCGCATCGAAAACCCGTCATCCACCGGTACGATACGCAAGTTCTCCGCCCCCAGTCCGGCGATTTTCACGCCCTTCTCGGTCGCCGAATGGGTTTCGCCCGACGTATAGGCAGTCAAACGCGGAACCGCCTTCAACCCGTCGCGGTTCACCGCCCAATCGGTGGCCTTTTCCCGCGCGGTCAGGATCGCGCAGAGGATCGCACCCGACGCCGAGTCCTGGATGACCCCGGTAAAGACATCCGGAAGACCGGTCATCTGGCGCAGCCAGTCCAGAACGCGGGTCTCCATTTCCGTGGCCGCGGGAGAGGTCTGCCAAAGCATGCATTGCGCGCCGAGCGTGGCGGTCAGCATTTCCGCCAGGACGGACGGCGGCGAAGAATTGGCCGTAAAGTAAGCGAAGAAGCTGGGGTGCTGCCAATGCGTCACCCCCGGCATGACGTCGCGCTGGAAGTCATCGAAAATGCGCTCCATCGTTTCCGGCTGTAAAGGCGGCTCTCCGGGCAGCGCCGCTGCGATTTCCCCCGGTTTTACCTGTGCGCGGACCGGGTAGGATTCGACGTTGGAGAGATAATCCGCCATCCAATCCACCATGCGGTGCGCTTCTGCGCGAAACGTCTCTATATCCATCGGTCTCACCTCTCGAAATCCTGCGCCGGGCCATCGGCTCGCACCCAAATAACCTTAATTTTATTGTTGGATTTTTGAATTTCGGGCACACTGAACCGTGGGAAGGTACTAGCGTGAAATCCGGCTTCCGCGTCAAGCTGCGGCGGTTTCACCGGGTTTTGGGAGACTCGACGTGATCGACGCATCCGTGGCCGACGGTGTAACCCGCTGGTTTCCGGCGGCGTTTTTCACATTCGTTGCCTGTTTTTATACAGCCCGGATCCTGTGGCTGCACCGAAATCGTGGCGAACGCCGGGTAGATATGCGCAATGAGGACGGGTCGGTCTGCAGCGCGCAGATTGCCTTCCGTGTACTGCGCGCCGCCATTTGGGTGGCCGCCGTGGCGCGCGCCGTCTACCCCCCGTTCGACCGCGCCCTGTTCCCCATATCGTTCATGGCCGAGCCTGCGGTCATGCTTACCGGAAACGGCCTGCTGCTCATCGCTTTTGCCTGGATCCTCTACGTACACATGGCGATGGGCGAGAGCTGGCGGTCCGGCATCACACCCACGACGCCGTCGCCGCTTGTCACCACAGGTATTTTCGCCTGGACCCGGAACCCGACGTTCCTTGGTGTTCTGACCGGCCAAGCCGGATTCTTCCTTGCCGTGCCAAGCTTGTTCTCGGCGCTTTGCCTCGGCCTTGGGATCTGGGCCATCGGCGTCCGGGTTCGAAAGGAAGAAGCGTTTCTGGCGGCGCGCTATGGTGAGGCGTACCGGCGCTACAGCGCCGCCACGCCGCGATGGGTTGTCCCGCCCTTGTTTGGGCAGTCCGGTGGATCGGTCATGCACAGCGAAAACAACTGACCGCCGCCGCTGTTTCGCACGTAAAGCGGTTTGACGAAAGGCACGGATTCCCCGACTGTGCCGCCGTTACGGACGCGGATGTGCGCGGCCCCCTTTTCGAAAAGACGGAAGTGACCGATGACCGCTGAAGCGCTCGAAGCCGACTATGTGATCGTTGGGGCCGGATCCGCCGGCTGCGTGCTGGCCAACCGGCTCAGCGCCGACGGCAGGACAAAGGTGCTGTTGCTGGAGGCCGGGGGCTCCGACAGGTCCGTTTTCATTCAGATGCCGACTGCCCTGTCGATCCCGATGAACATGCCGAAATTCAACTGGTTCTACGAATCCGAACCGGAGCCCCATCTCGACGGCCGGCGTCTGCATTGCCCGCGCGGCAAGGTTCTGGGCGGATCTTCTTCCATCAACGGCATGGTTTACGTGCGCGGCCACGCCTGCGATTTCGACGAATGGGAAGAGCATGGCGCAACAGGCTGGGGCTATCGCCACTGCCTGCCCTATTTCCGCCGTGCGGAGACCTGGCGCGACGGCGATGCGGATGACTACCGCGGCGGCGACGGCCCGTTGGCGACCAGCAACGGCAACCGCATGAAGAACCCCCTGTACCGTGCCTTCGTGGAGGCCGGGAAACAGGCCGGTTACCTGGAGACCGAAGACTATAACGGCTTCAACCAGGAAGGCTTCGGACCGATGCACATGACCGTCAAGGACGGGGTGCGCTGGTCGACCGCGAACGCCTATCTGAAACCGGTCCTCAACCGTCCGAACCTGCGCGTGGAAACCGGCATTCTGGCCCGCCGCATCCTGTTGGAAGGCCGCCGGGCGGCGGGCGTGGAATTCGTGCAGGGCGGCAAAGTCAAATCGGCACGCGCCAACGCGGAAGTGATCCTGTCTGCCGGGTCGGTCGGCTCCCCGATGCTACTGCAGCTTTCCGGTATAGGGCCTGCGGATGTCCTGAAGCAGGCCGGCGTCGAGATTGTTCAGGACCTGCCGGGTGTGGGGAAGAATCTGCAAGATCACCTGGAAGTCTATTTCCAGTACCGCTGCAAGGAACCGATAACGCTGAACGGTCGGCTTGACTGGCTGCATAAAGGTATGATCGGCGCGCGCTGGCTGCTGACCAGGACAGGACTGGGTGCGACCAATCACTTCGAGTCCTGCGCCTTTATCCGCTCGCGCGCCGGGATAAAGTGGCCGGATATCCAATACCACTTTCTGCCCGCCGCCATGCGCTATGACGGAAACGCCTCTTTCGACGGCCACGGTTTTCAAGTCCATGTCGGCCCCAACAAACCCAAGAGCCGCGGCGCGGTGGCGATCCGCAACACGGACCCGGCGCAGAAACCGTCCATCCTGTTCAACTACATGCAGGAACAGGCCGATGTGGAAGCGTTCCGCGCCTGCATCCGCCTGACGCGCGAGATTATCGCACAGCCCGCAATGGACAGGTTCCGCGACGAGGAGATCCAGCCCGGCGCGGACGCCGAAAGCGACGAAGCAATCGACGCCTGGGTGCGGCAAAATGCCGAAAGCGCCTATCACCCGTCCTGCACTTGCAAAATCGGCGGGGACGCCGATCCGCTGGCCGTTCTCGACGCCGAATGCCGCGTGCGGGGAATGGAGGCGCTTCGCGTCGTCGACAGCTCGGTTTTCCCGACGATTCCGAACGGCAATCTGAATGGACCGACCATCATGGTAGCCGAGAAGGCTTCGGACATCATTCTCGGCAAACAGCCCCTGCCCGCATCCAACGCCCCCACCTGGATCGATCCCGAATGGGAGGTGCGTCAACGGTCGGGCAGTCCTGAACGGGCCATGAGCACCGGCGTAGTATCGTAAAACACCAGGCCCGCCGCAAAAGACGGTCCGCTCCTTTATGGGCGTTTCGACAGCCGCCCCGTTGATGCGCTTACCCCCCTGCCCATCGCAACGGCTTGGGCCGCGTCCGGTTGACTTCGGTTACCCGCAACACCAGTTCACGCCTCAGCAGGCTTACAATGGGAAATGTTGATATGATTGAAACACGCTCCCTCTCGTTGCGCTGTAGGGCGGTCGAGGCCTTGATCGGTCTTCTTTCCATCGGCGTTTCCACCGCCACCTTTGCCGACAGTCCTGCAAACGGGGTGTCCGGCGTCGTTTTCTTCGGCGCGGGGGTCAGCAATGAATACGAAGGGTCGGAGGATTTCGAACCGCTTCCGTTGGTCGGTGGCCGCCTGCAGTATGAAGGCTATTACGCCCAAACCATCGGCACGGGGGTCAAGGTAAACGTCGTGAACTCCCGGCGTTTCAATTTCGGGCCGGTCCTGAATTACCGTTTCGGGCGGGATGACGATGTTGAGAATAACGCCGTCGCCAGGCTCGACGAAGTCGACGATTCTTTCGAAGCAGGCCTCTTTGCCAGAATGAACTTCCGCCCGAATACCACCACCCGGCATCGCGCGGGTATAGAGGCTAGTTTCCGTCAAGATATCTCGGACGGTCACGAAGGTTTCCTGTTCACCATCGGAGCGGACTACAGCACGCCGATTGGGGAGCGTGGGGATCTTGGCGTGGACCTGTCCACCACTTACGCCAGCGACGACTACATGCAGAGCTTCTTCGGCGTGAACGCCGCCGGCAGTGCAAGAAGCGGACTACGGCGGTTCGACGCGGAAGGCGGTTTCAAGGACGTGTCGCTCGCCATCAGCCCGAGCTATGCCTTCACTGAAAGCTGGGGCCTGTTCGGACGCTTTCAGTATTCCGAATTGCTGGGCGACGCGTCCGACAGTCCCGTCGTGGACGACGCGGGCGACAGCAGTCAGTTCTTTGCCGGACTGGGTGTAAGTTACCGATTCTAGGAAACATCCTGCCGACCCCGCCCCCACCGCGTGGGTGCGCGCCTCACCAGTCGCGCGCGGCCTCTTCCAACAGCCAACGGCGAAACAGATCGACGCCGGTGTCGCCTTTCAACCGGTCGGGCACAATGACCTCGTAACCGCCTTGCGGCGTCACCGTTTCGGGAACCGCCTGCACCAGACTACCCCGGTCGAGCAGCGGTTGGATCAGACGCCGCCAACCCAGCACGATCCCCTGTCCTTCAAGGGCCGCCTGGATCGCCAGGATATAACTTGTATAGCGCGGCCCGGACATGGCGGACGGCATCTCCAGGGAAAGCGCCGTAAACCATTCCGCCCAAGCCATCCAGGGCTCCTCGGATTCCAGGTGGAGCAGGGGCACGGTCAGCAAATCCATCGCGCCCGCCAGGCCGGGATGGGCGGCCAGATAGACGGGGCTGCAAACCGCCGTCACCTCATCTCCGAATACCTTGTCCGCCGTATAGCCGGGGCGGGTCTGATCGGTGAAGACAACGCCGATATCGAAGTCCGAATAGGTATCGCGCACATCCAGGTCCCGGGTCAGAAGGGTGACCTCCAGCGCCGGATAGGCGGCGAAAAACCGGGTCAGGCGCGGCATCAGCCAATAGGACGAAAACGCCGTGGTCGCCGCCACCGCAATCCGTCCGGGATCGGGCCGCCCCCGGACGGACTGGACCGCCGCTTCGATGCCATCGATCCCGCTTCGCACCGCGGCCGCGATCACACTGGCTGCCGGCTCGGGCCGGATCCGGGGCCGCTCCCGCGCAATCAGTTGTAAGCCCAGGTAATCCTCAAGCGCCTTCACTTGTTGACTGACGGCCGCCTGACTCACCTTCAGCTCCAATGCGGCTTTGGTAAAGCTGACATGGCGCACAACGGCCTCCAGCGCCAAGAACGCACTCAATGGAGGCAAGTTTTGGATCCGTATCGACATAATTTATACTTATATTGATATTAGAAAACAGGCAATTGAATCGCGTTCCATCATGCTGGACAGTTTCAAGCTTGAATATGGGACTCTTGAGGAACGCGTGATGCCCGACCAATCTTTCGTGCTTACCGACGATGTTCGCGCGGCGCTGAACAAAGTCGACCGCCCGCTGTCGGAGGCCCATGGCCTACCGAACGATTTCTTCACCAGCGAGGCGTATTTCACCTTCGAACGCGACAATCTGTTCGGCAAAACCTGGTCCGTCATCGGCTGTGGCGCAGACATTCCCAAGGAAGGCGACTTGAAGGCGGTGGACTTCATGGGACTGCCCCTATTGCTGACGCGGTCGAAGGACGGGGGGATCAAGGTGTTCCACAATGTCTGCAGCCACCGCGGCCTCGAACTTGTCAACGGCGAGCAGCATGTCAGCCGTTTTATCCGATGTCCGTACCATGCCTGGACCTATACGTTGGACGGCGAGCTGCACTCGATGCCCGGCATCGGCGGCCCCGGCAAAAACCAGTGTCCCGGCTTCGAAAAGGGCAAGCACGGGTTGAAGACCGTTCGCAGCGCGGTCTGGCTCGACATGATTTTCGTCAACCTCAGCGGCGACGCGGAACCGTTCGAAGATTACATCGCCCCCCTGACGGAGCGCTGGAAGGACTACGACCTGTCGCTTCTGCGCCATGGCGGGGAAAAATCCTCCTGGTCGCTGACCCTGGCGGCGAACTGGAAGTTCGGCGTCGAAAACCACTGCGACGGCTATCACCTTCCCATGGTGCATCCGGAATTGAACGCTGTCTCCCGGCTGGAAGATCACTATCCGATCATCGGTCCGGAAGGCTACTATGCGGGACAGGGCAGCATCGCCTATAACGCGGCGCGCCCCGGCGACGCACCGCAACTGCCGCGGTTTCCGGGCCTGTCTGAGAAACACCAGTCGCTTTCCGAGTACATTTCGCTGTTCCCGAACGCGACCGCCGGCATCCATATCGACCATCTCTGGATCGTCTGGTTCCAGCCCATCGCGCCGGGCAAGACGCTGGAACGGATGGAGATCTATTATCCGAGCGGCGAAGTGGCGGAGGATCCGGCCTATGCCCCGGTACGCGAAGAGGTGCATCGGTTCTGGCTAGGGGTCTTCGGCGAAGATCAGTGGGCCGTCGAAGGATTGCAGCGCGGACGGGCATCACCGGCGTTCGAAGGCGGCGCTTTCTCGCCCGCCATGGATGGGCCGGCGCACGCGTTCCACAAATGGGCTGCAGAGTTCATCCAGCGGGACTAAGCTCAGGGCCTCTCGACCGTTCAGGGGCCCGCGATGACTGTTCTGCCGCGCACGCGCTTTTACTATCTCCGGCACGGGCAAACCGACTGGAACCTGCGCGGCATGGCGCAAGGCAGTCAGGACGTTCCGCTGAACGAACGCGGCCGCGAACAGGCGCGGGAGGCGGCCATGTCCGCCACCCGGCTGGATATCGCCGAAATCGTCTGCAGCCCGCTTTCCCGCGCCTTTGAGACAGCCGCCATCGTCGGCAACGCGATCGGACTCGACCCCAGCGTCGACCCTGCGCTGCGGGAGGTATGCTGGGGCGAGTTGGAAGGCACCGGCGAGAAAACCTGGATGCCGGATTGGCAGGCCGGACGCGTGGAAATCCCGGGGGCCGAAACCTTCGACGGCTTCGTACATCGCGCCACCGCGGCCGTGACGCGTATCCTGGACGAACGCGGACCGGCGCTGATTGTGGCCCATGGCGGCGTCTATTGGGGCGTTCAGAAGGCAATCGGGCTAGAGATCGTCGACATTCCGAACGGCTTGATTCTGGAACATATTCCCTGTGACGACGCCCCTAGCGGCTGGCGCGTCGTCATGCGCTGACATCCCGCCGCCCCCGCCCCCGCCCTCGCCGCGGCGGCGGCCCGGCATGGCGTTCGGAACGGAAATTGCTTAGACTCCGGCAAGAACAGCCGAAGGACCGACGCGGATGACCGCCGAACTGCTGACCGATAAAGTCGCCGAAGGAAACCGCCTGGCTGCGGCGGGAAATCTGGACGCCGCGGCCAAGCTTTTCCTCGACGCCCTGAACGACGACGGAACCGATCTGGAAGCCGCCTATGGGTTGGGAACCGTCGCTCTGCATATCGGTGAATATCCGCGCGCTTTGGAAATCGCGGGTCTGATCACCTCGGCGCAACCGAACTCAATCAAATATCTTCATTTGCATGGCGAAGCCGCCCTTTACGCCAAGCGTGCGGAAGAGGCGGTGGCGATCTTCCGCCGGCTTCTGGCGCTCGACCCCGATAACGAAGATGCGCGAAAGCGCCTGATCTCGGCCATGCTGCCCGGCGAGAGTTACTATCACCTGCTGGCCCGGCTTCATCCACTGTTGAGGCCCGCGACCTATATCGAGATCGGTGTGGATCGCGGGCGTTCCCTATCCCTCGCCGGTCCCGAATGCCGGGCGATCGGCATCGATCCCGCCCCGGTCGTCGATGTCGACTTTCAGGGCACGCCCGATATCCACACGGTGACCAGTGACGCGTTCTTCGCGGAGCAGGACGTTCCGGCTCTGCTGGGTCAGCCGCATTTCGACCTCGCCTTCATCGACGGGTTACACACATTCGACCAGGCGCTGAAGGATTTCATCAACCTTACCGAATACGCCGCGCCGCATTCGGTTATTCTGATGCACGACTGCTATCCGCTCGACGCGGCCTCCTGCACGCGCGACCGCACGACCAATATTTGGAGCGGCGATGTCTGGAAAGTCGTCTGCGCCCTGCGCTTCGCGGTGCCTGACATAGATTTGGTCGCCATCAAGACCCCTCCTACCGGGCTGGGCCTGGCCAAGAATTGCGACGGCCTCTACGAGCGGCTCAACGCCCGCTATAACGAATTGGTCGAAACCTTCCGGGACCGCGATTTCGACTGGCTGGCCGAGGATATGGACGGGCGGCTGAACGCCATTCCTAACGACTGGCAAGCCATCCTGCGCCACCTGGGCGAAGGCTGAACGCCACCTACCGTTCGATCACCAGAGGTTCCTGGATCGGCGCTTTCTCGTACACAACGATGCTGTCATAGAAGGCGACGCTATGCGTCGTCTTGCAGAATTCCGACGCCGGGACGGGCGCGGTCCTCTCTTCCCTCGGCGTATGGAAATACCTGAACTTGTCGGATTGTCCCGTCCATCCCATTAATTCGAACGCTTTCAAGGCGCTCACGGTCAGGAAGTTCTGCGCGTTCGGATCGTTGCTTGCGAAGTTCGGCCAAAGGTTGGTGTGCGTATCCTCAACCAGGTACACACCGCGTTCGGACATGCGGGGATACAGGGTTTCGAACGAAACGATCTGTTGGTTCGGCGCATGTCCGCCATCATCGACGATAATGTCGAACGGGCCGAATTCGGAGGCGACCGCATTCAGAAAGGTGACATCCGCCTGATCCCCGATGCGAACATGGGTGCGCGGCCGTTCGAACTGTTTGCATGCCGGGTTTATGTCCAAGCCGACGATCCGGGCCTCCGCCCCGAAATAGTCCCGCCACATGTCCAGCGAACCGCCCTTGTGAACGCCGATTTCCAGCAGCGTCATCGGCTTGTTGCGGAACCGCGCAAAGTGCCGGTGGTAGATGTCGAGATAGTGAACCCACTTATAGACGGGCCGCTCGTGCTGGCCGTAGAAATACACCTTCAGTGGGTTTTGTTCGCCGTCCAGCTCAGAAACCGTATTCGCCACGCCGCTCGCCGCCTGCATCAGTTCATCGGCGTAGAGTGTGGCCTATCCCACGCCCACCCCACAAGACCGCGTGGCGGCGCAGGCGCGCGCCCTTATTCCGCCGGAGCGGGGGCGATCTTGTGCAGGTTTCCGGGCTTCACTCTGTTCGCGACCATCCGGTCATGCAGGGTGGAGATGATGTTGCTGCCGGTCTTTTCGAACAGGAACGGCAGGAAAGCGTGCCCCAGACAGGCAAAAGCCGCGACAAACAGAGGGCCCGAGAAGCTGAGCGCCTGGCCCATATGTTCGGTATAGCTTTCGCCGACGCTGTTCGGATGATCGGTAAACATGTTTGTCATAACGCACTCCTGGAAACCTGACCTGGGCCATCGCCCGACTTCTGCTTCTACTCTGCGGTCGTTCGCCTGGAATGTGTTTGCTTTTTTCGCTGACTTTCTTTCTGGTCGTAGAATTTTATTCTATTAATTATACAATATGGTAGGTTTCCTTTTATTTCATGGTGAACCGAGAGAAGAATGGACCTGATCGATAGAAAGATCCTCGCCGAACTGCAGCGCGACGGCAGTCTGTCGAACGCGGACCTGGCCGACCGGGTCGGGTTGTCGACAACGCCCTGCTGGCGCCGCGTCCGGCTGCTGGAGGAACAGGGCTTTATCCGAAGGCGCGTGGCGCTCCTGGACAGGGGGCGGCTGAATGTCGGGGTGACGGTGTTCGTCGCCGTGAAAACCTCCAGCCACGACGCCGCCTGGCTGCAGGCATTCGCCATGGCCGTCGAAGACATGCCGGAAGTGCAGGAATTCTATCGGATGAGCGGCGACGTCGACTATCTGATGAAAGTTACGGTGCCGGACATCGCGGCCTACGACGATTTCTATAAACGCCTGATCGACAGGATCGACCTCAGCGACGTCTCCTCCAGCTTCGCAATGGAAGAAATCAAGAATACGACGGAACTGCCCCTAACGTACCTGTAAGCGCTTAGTAAGGATGGTGCAGATCAAGCACCATCGCATAGAAGCGGCAATCGGTTCTTCTGGATCCGGATCATGCGATCGAAGGCGCCGCGCTAGGGAGCCGTGCGGCGCGCCCCTCATCGGCCGGCCCGGCATGTGATGCGCTTCGTTCCATAGATTACGGGACTAACACTGTTTATGACCCGCCCAAGGGCTCGTCCGAGGGCTTCTCGTCGGGCCGGAAAGCGCCTTGAATAAGGGAAACCAGGGCGTCCAGTACAAACCAGGTCGCCAGAAACGCCAAGGCTTCCAGCAGGAAGCTGCCGAATTTGTAGAACAGTTCCGCAATCGCCAGGCTGCCGATCAGCACTGGGCCATGGTTGAACAAGGATTGGCGAAGAGTGGCAGACCGAAAGAGCGTATACATTTTCGACGTTCTCCATAACGGTTGGATTGGGTTCGGCTGGCCCACGGCCCTACGTAAAGAACCCCGCCAGCATAGCGATCATCCCTAAACTATACTCTCCACCGGACCTGATCCGGCCGACATCCATCCCGATTGACGACCGCCACCGGCGACACATTCTAGGCACGGCAGCACGCGACTGCCGCACAACAAGAATAGCGTATAACTCGACAAAAATCTATTTTTGATTACAATTACAAAAATACTTCCCTTTTTGATTGATTTTTAAAAGCACCGGCATCTGCACCGGGAACCGTCCATCATAGAGGTACCCGGAACGCCCAGAATACGGGCGGGGCGAAGATGAGAAGACGCCCGGCGACAATGTCGGATATTATAACGCCAGAAGACACAAACGGCACGAGAGACAGACGACCGCGCAGCGGAACCATAGCCGTCCAAACCATCTGTCACATCTGTTGTCGGAAGCCTGGAGCATAGCACCCTGCCACCGCGAAGAAACGATGAATACAAATAACAGGTATCTCCCGAATTGCATCCCGTGCGGCGTGTGCGACGACCGCGGCGCGGTCGGAGCAGTGGAACGGGGCGACGGCACCTTAGACCTGCTGAACCTGTGGGACGGAGGCGTGACCGCCAATCTCGCAGCGCCGCGCCATGCCTTGTTCATGGACGGGACCGATCTTTTCGGATGGTCGCCCGACCGTGAGTCGCCGAACGTTCTGCACCTTACCACCCACCGCGTTACGGGCGGCGTCCCCGACGCGCAGGGCGCCGTATCCCTGGATCTGCCCGCATGGGTCAATCTAAACGATGCGGCTTCCCCTCTGGTTACTGTGAAAGCCGTCAAGACAGACGATGGCTTTACCATTTGGTGGCGCGCAAAAGACCGGTATGCGGGCGGCGCACCCCCACCGGACTTCATGCTGGACGAGATCGAAGCCAGGACGGCGCACGGCCGGGTGGATGTGGATGCGCGGGCGCAAACCGTCCTCCTTTGTAACGACGAGGACGGCTTTACGGATGACGGCGACCCGGCGAAAGAAGGCGCGGAGCTGGCCGTCGAGATCGGCGCCAGGGTCTATAGTTCGCACGGTGAGTTGCGGAACGCTCCCTGGCATACCCCGACAGGAAAACATGTCCTGATCGGCGGCGAATATTCCCCCAAGCCGACGGGCCCACTCTCTATCGGGCTACTGTCAGCCCCGCTACCACCATAGGCTTGGTCTTGGCCGCTGCCGACAGTGAGGGTGTCAGACCCGGCATCGGCGGAGAGCTTGTCTGTCCCCTCTCCGCCAGTCAGG
>JANQIT010000218.1 GCA_028282025.1 Hwanghaeella sp.
AGAGCTGCAGCCGTCCGAGGACGACGATCAGGAAGCCCACGGTGTATCCCAGGTTTTCGACCAGCGGCCGCCACGGGGTGTCGGGCAGGTGCTGGTGCAGCAGCCCTTCGGCGACGACCGACATCGAGATACAGAGACCGGCCGCGATCCCGGACCACCACAAGGACGAGGTGGGCCGCGACAGCTCCTCATCGCCCTCGCGCTTGATGATATGGTAGACGACCGGCGCCCGGAGGCGCAGCCGCTCTTCGATATCGTCCGCCACCTCTTCGGTTATCTCGGACATGTCGGGCATATCGGAACGGTTTTTCATGTCGCGGTTCATCGATCTGTCTGCATCCGTGGTTCCAGGTTATGCATCGGGCGCCGGTCCTCCTCCAGTCTAACGCAACCGGCGCCGTCGCAGGCGACAATCCGCAAAAGGACAACGGAAACAGGCCGATGACGGTATTCGACGCCACGGCATACGCGGCATGCATCTCCGGACCGGACCTGTCGACAATATGGGTCGATCGACCGGCCTGAACACCCTGGTACGCAATCATCCGCAGGATCGGGAGGCAAGGCCGAAGATCATCGTTGCCGGTCTGCCCAGGACGGGCACGACGGCCCCGGTGACGGGGCCGCCATCCATGGCGATGCGGCGACCAACGATGCTTGGGGTATGGAAACGCGGGCACTTGGGGCGCTGCCAGCCCGATAACGCAATACCCCGTCACAATCATACCGCCGGGGCGAACCCCGGCGGTACGACTCAATCGAAATCCGGGTCTGGCGACGGGGCCGCCGCCAGACGTTCTATCAACTGGCCTCTTGAAGGCGTTTGGCGGCGAAACTCCAATTCACCAGCTTGTCCAGGAATGTCTGGACGAAGGCGGCACGGTCGTTCCGATGGTCCAGGTAGTAGGCATGCTCCCAGACATCGCAGGTCAGCAAGGGCGTAAGGCCATTGACGAAGGGCGGCACGGCATTCGGCGTCGAGACGATCGCCAGCTTGTCGCCGTCCAGCACCAGCCAGGCCCAGCCGCTGCCGAACTGGCCCGTCGCCGCCGCCAAGAACGCTTCCTTGAACTCGGAAAGGCCGCCGAAGTCCGCGTCGATCCGATCCTTGAGCGCGCCGTCCGGCAGGACGCCGCCTTCGGGCGAGATGGAATGCCAGAAGAAATCGTGGTTCCAAATCTGCGCCGCATTGTTGAACAGCGCCGCTGCTTCCGGATCGCCGTTGCTCTGGGTGATGATGTCCTCGAGGGACGCGTCCGCCAAAGGCGAGCCGGCGACCAGCGAGTTGAGCTTATCGACATAACCGCTGTGGTGCTTTCCATAATGGTAGTCAAAGGTCTCTTCCGACATATGCGGGGCGAGGCTTTGTTTGTCGAACGGGAGAGCCATCAACTCAAACGGCATTGTTGTTTTCCTTTCCTTGGAGGGTGGGTTTTTTTGGGGCAGGCCATATCAATCGATCCGCCGGCCCGCGTTTCGGGGTTGGGCGGCCTGTCGAAAGTCCTTTCGAGGGCGCAGCGGGATGTCCGCAAAGGTCTTAAGGAAGGTGCGAACGGTCGGAAGAGTTCCCTGGAACATGGATTCTGGTGGAAGGCGAGATGCGGTAACCCTAAAAAACAACACGTCCCGAACGGTGCGACCAAACGGCGGGCCGCGATTTAGACAAATGAACCCATCTGACTGAATCGGACCGTACCGGTTACTCCCGGTGCGCGGTCTCGTCGGAGACCTGCTGGTTTATGGGCTATGACATCCTCTTATTGTTATCGAACAGTCGTATACTTATGACGTTTTCACGAAACAAAAAGGCTCCCCCGGCAAGAAAGTGAGGATTATCGCGAGCCCGCACGCTTTAATAACGGTGTCCCTCACGAAGTCTTGGCTTGCACCGCCCATGCCGCTGGCGGAAATTGATTTGCGACAAGCGCCGCGGCGCGAACCGGTGGTGAGACCATTTCCATGAAAGCTTCGGACCTTTTGGTGAAATGCCTGGAACAGGAAGGCATTACCCACATCTTCGGCGTCCCGGGTGAGGAGAACGCCGATTTCATGTTGTCGTTGGAAGGGTCTTCCATCGAGTTCATCCTCACCCGTCACGAGCAGGGCGCGGCTTTCATGGCCGAGGTTTATGGCCGCCTGACCGGCAATCCGGCGGTGTGTCTCGGTACGCTCGGCCCGGGCGCGACGAACCTGATTACCGGTGTCGCGAACGCGAACATGGACCGTGCGCCGTTGATCGCGTTGACCGGACAGGGCGCGACGACGCGGC
>JANQIT010000231.1 GCA_028282025.1 Hwanghaeella sp.
GCCGCGCTCCTTTGGAGCAACCGGCAGGCCTGTCGCGGGTGGGAGACGGTGAATCCAGGACAATCGGCGGCAGCAACAAGGCCGATTTCCGGGTCGGGAAGTCGACCGGCTTCCCCGACCCCGACATATAGGCGCGATATCCCCCAAGGAGATCAAGATGGAGGACCTGTTGCATACCGACCCGAACCCAGTTTCCGTCCAGTATAGCGCACCAAACGTTCTTTTGACGCTGTTTTGACGCCACCTCACGCGTCTTTGAAGTCCTTCCGACGGGTGGATTCGCGCGCCGCCGCGCATCCCGTGTGGGGCGGTTGCTAGAAAGATCTGCCGAAGGCCGCAGGGGAAGTCGACGTGTCTAAGAAACGCCTGTGCAGCGGATCGAATGGGGAAGGACAGAACCGGACGGCCCGCTGCCGCCGGTCGCGGGCGGCGTTCAACGCGCCGCCGGTGTCTCTTGTCAGCCCGATCAAGGGCCGGCGGCGTCTTAGTTGTAAGGCGGCGTTGTCCAGCCTTTCGGGGACAGCGTGAAAATCTCGAACCCGTCGGCGGTTACGCCAATCGTATGCTCGAACTGGGCGGAGAGTTGCCGGTCCTTGGTGACCGCCGTCCAGCCGTCATGCAGGATTTTCACGTCATAGGTGCCGATGTTGATCATCGGCTCGACAGTGAAAAACATGCCTTCTTCCAGAACCATGCCGTCGCCCGGTTCGCCATAGTGCAAGACGCTGGGCGTATCGTGGAAGACGCGCCCGATTCCATGGCCGCAGAAGTCGCGCACCACCGAAAACCGGTTCTTCTCTGCATGCACCTGGATTGCGTGGCCGATATCGCCCAGCGTCGCGCCGGGCCGGACCGCTTCGATGCCGCGCATCATGCACTCGTAGGTTACCTGGGTCAGGCGTTTGGATTTCACCTGAACCTTGTCCCCAACCAGATACATTCGGCTGGTATCGCCGTGCCACCCGTCCAGGATGACGGTGACATCGATATTGACCGCATCGCCCTGCGTCAGCTTCTTCGCGTCATCCGGAATTCCATGGCAGACGACATGATTGATGCTGGTGCAGATCGACTTCGGAAATCCCTTGTAGTTCAGAGGGGCCGGGATTGCGTCATGGTCGACGATGAAGTCGTGGCATAGCTTGTCCAGCGCGCCCGTCGTGACGCCCGGAACGACATGCGGTGTGATGAAATCTAGGACCTCCGCCGCGAGCTTGCCCGCTTTCCGCATGGAGTCGAAATCGCTTGCGGAGTGCAGTTTCACATGGCTGCGGTGTGCGTAGTTCATCGTTTCCATTCCGTCAGAAATCGCACTGTATAGTGCGCTTTCACGGCTTCTCAATCAAGGTAAACCGGGAGCCGCGACTTTACGGACAACCCCTCGACGGAGACGTCCACGCCGTAACAAATAGCTTCGACGCCCGCATGCACCGCCGCCGTCAGGGCGTCGGCATAGACCGGGTCGATATCCCGCGCAGGTCTGAAATGGGTGCAGTCGCCCCGTTGGACAAGGAACAACATGACCGCCCGGTGTCCCGCCTGGTGCATGTCGGTCAATTCCTGGAGGTGCTTCGTGCCCCGCTGCGTGCGAGAATCCGGAAACTCGGCGGTGGGCTCGCCATCGGTTGAAGACCGGCTTAGCGTGACGCTCTTTACTTCTAGATAGGCATCCGGACGGTCGCTGTCCTGCAAAAGGAAATCGATGCGGCTGGCATTGCCGTACTTCACTTCCGGCCGGATCGCGCCATAGCCGGTCAGTTCGGGGATTGCATCCGTCTCGAGCGCCTCCGCAACCACCTGATTGGCCCGCCCGGTATTGATACAAACCAGGGAGGATCCGGCATCGGTCAACTCCCAGCGCCAATCCAGCTTGGCCTTTGGATTCGGGTTTCGTTGCAGCCAAACGGAGACACCCGGTTCGGCGAGGCCCAGCATGGATCCCGGATTGGCGCAATGGGCGACCACGTCTTCGGCCCCGTCGTCCGTTTCGATTCGGACGTCCGCCAGAAATCTCTTGTAGCGCTTGAGGAGTTCCCCACGCACGAGCGGGTTTTGAAACTGCATTACGTCCCCAGAACGGAGAGGATCGGGTCGGTTAGCCCTGTGTCTCCCGCACTTCGGCGACCAATTGCAGCATCGTCGCCTTGTCGATGAAGCCGGGAATGAACTTGTTGCCGATCAGCAGGGCGGGCGTTCCGGAAATCCCGACTTCCTGGGCGATGTTGAGGTTGCTGCGGATTTGCGCTTCCACCTCCGGGTCGTTCATATCCGCGGACAGTTGCGCTGTATCCAGGCCGACCTCGGCGGCTGTGCGCATCACGCGCTGGTCGGAAAGCTGGCCTCTCAAATCCATCAGGGCCATGTGGAATTCCATATACCTGCCCTGCTTGCGCGCCGCGAGCGCCGCCCGGGCGGCGAAGGTGGAGGCCGGGCCGAGGATCGGCAATTCCTTGAAGACGACACGCAGCCGCTTGTCGCCATCCATCACGGAGACAAGGTCGGGGAAGATCTTTTTGCAGTAGTGACACTGATAATCGAAGAATTCGATCAGGGTGACGTCATAGTCGGTGACGCCGTTATCGGGGGAATTCGGATCGTTGTAGATCCGGTCCCTCAATCCCGCGAGTGCTTCCTGACGTTTCTGCTGTTCGGCGAGCTGCTGCTGCGCCTGATAGCTCTGGATCGCTTCGATTACGATCTCCGGATTTTTCAGAAGGTAGTCGCGGACGATTTGTTCGACCTCACCCTTGGATAGGGGCGTCGCGACCTCTTGCGCCGCTGCCGGCGCGCCGCCCAACCCAATGGCGATCAAAGCCGCCGTGACCAAAGATTTCGCCCAAACCGCTCGCATTACCCGTACACCTTCTTCAATCGTCTACTTCCGGCACGGCGGGCATTAAGACGCAAATCCGCCCGGTCTGGCAATCGCGACCTGAGCTTCTGCGGCGTCAGGTAACAGGAATATGAAGCCTGTCACCGCTATCTGGAAACACGCAAACCGCTTTAACCGTCTTTCTTACGCTGCGCTTGTACCTCGATATCCTGGGCGCGCAGCCAACCGGACGATCCGTTCGGCAATAGATCGATCGCCCGTTTGGCATGGGCCAGAGCGGCGTCCTTGCGTCCTTGGTTGATCGCCTCTTCCGCCTGCGCCAGGGCGGTGTTCCCAAAGTCTCCGCGCCGTCCGTAGATCGTCGCCAGCAAACGCCAGGCGCTGGACATCCAGGGTTCGTAACGCAGGGCGTCACGCAAATGCTCTTCCGCCTCGTCATCATAGTCGGGGGCGTTAAGCTCGATCAGGGTTTGGGCCAGACTGCGCCGGATCAAGGCGGACCAGGGCAGAATTTCCAGGGCCTGCCGATACGGGGCGGCGGCCTCGTCCAGGCGGCCGCCGTCACGCAGGATGTCGCCCTTCAGTTCGATAAAGAAAGGATCTTCGGGATAATCCGCGATCAGGGCGTCGATCATCTCGACGGCGTTTGCGGTCTCGCTGTCCTGCATCATGGCGATGGTCCGGGCATAGCGCGCGGGAATCGACCGATCCGTTTCGGGATAGAGCCGATAGGTCTGGTCCGGCGGCAGAAGGAAGCCGCGCAGCTTGGCCTGCATTCTCTCATGCAGTTTGAAATAGGTTTGATCCAGCCGGTTTTTGGCAACCGGCGAGGATTTCAGATGGTTTTCGATGAAGACCACCCGGTCCCGGGAAAGCGGGTGTGTACGGGTGTAGGGGTTCGGCGTCTCGGTAAAGATCGCTTCTTCCTGGGTCAGCAGTTCCATAAAGGCCAACAGACCGCGGGAACTGATGCCGGCGCTGTCGAGGAAGTTGACCGCGGCCTGATCGGCGGCCTGCTCGTTCGCACGGGTATAGCTTAGGAAATTCCGTTGGCCGACCTGTGACCCGAGGGAGAGGGCCGCCGCCGCGACGTCGGCGCGACCGGAAACCACAGCCGCCGGGATACCGAGCAAAATCGCCAGCAGCGACGCGTTCTGCGCATCCGCGATCCCATCCCCGAAACGGGCGAGATGGCCGCCGGTGATGTGCCCAGCCTCGTGCGCCAGGACCCCGATCACCTCGTCGGGCTGCTTGGCCCGCATCAACAAGCCGGTATGAATGAAGATGCGCTGTCCGTTCGCGACAAAGGCGTTCAGACTGGAATCGTTGACCAAATGAATGCGCACGACGGTGGGGTCGAGCCCTGCGGCCTTGAAAATTGGGGCGGTATAGACCCGAATAGTGTTCTCGATCTCGGTGTCGCGGATCAGACTAAGGTTTCGGCGTTGCGCGAAGGCGGGATCGAGCGTAACAGCAAGAAATCCCGCCATCATGGCCAGAATAAGTAGATTACGGTGAAGAAGGCGCTTTCCGCCCATGACTGTCCCCATGAAGTGTACCAGGAACTTAGTGATCCCTGTTTCCGCATTCAATCGCCGTGTCGAGAGACCCGCGCGGACGGCCTGGCGCGCCGGTGCAGTCGCCCTGTTGCTGGCGCTGGCCGGTTGCGCCGATCAGGATGCGCCGGGGCTGGGCGAGCCCGGATATGTCGGCGGTTTCTTCGGCGGTGTGGTGTCGGATGAGCCGAATGCCACGCTGATCGGTCAGGAAGTTCTGACGGTCGGCGGCAGTGCGGCGGATGCGGCGGTTTCGGTCGGTTTTGCGCTGGGGGTGACCATGCCGAACCGCGCCGGCGTGGGGGCGCACGGTGCTTGTCTGGTGCACGATGCGGCGCTTGGGATCACGGAAGTTCTCGATTTTCTTCCCCCCGCCGCCGGTTCGGGCGGGGTCGCCATGCCGACCTTTGCGCGCGGGATGGCGGCGTTGCATGCGCGATACGGACGGCTTCCCTGGCGCGGTCTTGTCTCCGCGGCGGAGCAGCTTGCCCGGCTGGGGCATCGCCCGAGCCGTGCGACGCGGAGGGAGTTGGGGGCGAGCTGGCCGAGGATCGTCGCCGATCCGATTGCGCTGGCCGCGATCAGCAACGGCACCGGTAAAGCCCCTGACGCCGTCAGGCGTTGGCAGCAGATCCAGTTGGCCGGCCTGTTGGGGCAGGTTCGGTTCCGCGGCGGCGGGGCCCTCTATTCCGGCGGGCTGTCGCGGTCGGTGCATCAGGGCTATCGTCAGGCCGGGGCCCAGTTCTCGCTTAGCGATCTGCAGAATTATCTGCCCGTCTGGCGTCGCCCGGCGGGTGTGAGGGTTGGCGAACACCGCGCCTACGTCCTGCCGCCGCCGGTCCAGGCGGGTATTCCGCTGGGGCAGACGCTGGGGATTCTTTATGAGGATCGGTCCGCGTCCGTGCCCGGGGATGCGGCTGGCAACGAGGCGCTGTTACGCGCCTGGACGGCGGCGGCCGGCGACTTCGACCGATGGTCCGCCGGCGGGCCGCTGGACGACGATCAGGTGGATGCGCTGCTGGATGAGGCGCGTATCGATACATTGCGCGACCAGGCGGCTGTGTCGCGTCCCCAACGCTTCGCCGCGATTCCGCCCATCGATTCAGGTGCGACCGGCTTTGTCGCGGTGGACCGGGACGGTATGGCGGTTGCCTGTACTTTGTCGCTGGGCGGCGCCGCGGGGGCTGGCAGAATGCCGGCTAACCAAGGGTTTTTCGCCGCGAATGCGGGTGTCGGATTCTGGAATTCCCCTGTCATTTTGGCCAACGACAGCACGTTTCAGGTCTACTTGGCCGCAGCCGGCGATGGCGGTGCGGCGGGTCTGGCGGGGCTGTTGCAGGCGGTCTTGCGGACCTATCGCGATGGCGCCGCGCTGCGGGAGGTTTTGGCCGAACCCCGGCTTGCCTACACCCCGCGCATTGGGGCGATCGTCGAGGCATCCGGGCTGCAAGCGCAGCGTGAGGCGGCGACCGCATTGAGCCTTCCTGTACGGCAAACTCAGTCCCTCGGGCGCATTAATGTGGTTTATTGTCCGTCCGGCCTGCCGGTCGATCCTGAAGACCGTTTGTGCGGCGCGGAGGCCGACCCGCGCGGTCATGGGCTGACCGCCCTGGCCGAATAGCCGGACGGCGGCGTTCCGAACAGTTTTTGAGAGAAGGTGAGCGATGGCTCTGAAAGTCTCCTCGCGCGGCGAGATCCCGCCGTTCATCGTAATGGAAGTGATGCGCGCCGCGGCGGAGCGCGAGGCCGCGGGTAACGCCGTCTATCACCTGGAGGTCGGTCAGCCGGGCACCGGCGCGCCGCAAGGCGTTATCGCCGCCGCCAAACATGCCCTGGACAGCCATCGGTTGGGATATACCGTCGCGCTCGGCATTCCGGAACTGCGCGCGGCGATTCAGGAGCATTACCGGCGCGATTACGGATTGTCCGTTCCGATGGAGCGGATCGTCGTGACCACGGGATCTTCCGGCGGCTTCCTGCTGTCGTTCCTGTCGGCGTTCGATCCGGGAGACCGGGTCGGGCTGGTCGCCCCCGGCTATCCCTGCTACCGGCATATCCTGCGGGCGCTGGGTATCGAGCCTGTCGTCATGCAATCTTCCGTCGAAGACCGTTATCAGCCGTCTCCCGCCCTTCTGGATAAAGTGCAGGCGGAGTCCGGTCCGCTGGACGGGCTGATCGTCGCCTCCCCCTCCAATCCGACGGGCACCATGATGTCGGTCGAGGATATGAAGCGTCTGGCCGGCTATTGCAGTGACGCTGGCATCCGGCTGGTTTCCGACGAGATCTATCAGGGCATCGCCTATGGCCGGGGGTTCGAATCGGTCTTGACCCATACCGACCGCGCGGTCGTCGTAAACAGTTTCTCGAAATACTTTTCCATGACCGGCTGGCGTCTGGGGTGGCTGGTGGTGCCGGAAGAGTTGCTGCGGCCGGTCGAATGCCTGGCGCAGAATCTGTTCATTTCGCCGCCCACGCTGAGTCAGGTGGCCGGGGTGGCCGCGTTCGAGTGCGGGGAGGAACTGGAGGCCAATATCCGGCGCTATGCCCAGAACCGGACCGTGTTGCTGGAGGAACTGCCGGCGGCCGGATTCCGGGATCTCGCGCCGAGCGACGGTGCATTCTACCTGTATGCGGATGTCGGTCACATGACCAACGACAGTCTTGAATTCTGCAGCCGGATTCTGCGGGAAACTGGGGCGGCGGTGACGCCGGGGGTCGATTTCGATGCCGAGCGCGGCGCTCGCACCCTGCGGTTTTCCTTCTCGGGCACGACCGAGGAGATCGTTGGGGCGGCAAAGGCCCTGAAAGAATGGCGGCGCTGACCGTCAGGGCCAACGCCGCCTAATTTCAAGAACGGTATACCGCTTTACGAACCGATCATACGGTTCCACCACCCTTTCCGTTTCGGACGGTCCGGGTCGGCCGCGGGTTCCGGCGTTTCGACCGGATCGTTGGCCGGCGGTTGCGCGGCGACCGGGGCCGGTTCCGCAACAGGCTCGGGCGCGGCGGGCTGAGGCGTTGCCGCTTCAGGGGCCTCCGCCGCCGGTTCTTCGGTTTTCACCGCGTCCTCGGCGGGGCCTTCCGGGGCGGGTTTCGCCTTCGCCGCCTTGGTTTTGGCCCGCGGCCGTTTCGCGGCGGCTTTCTTGGCCCGCCGGGGTTTCTTCGCCGGAGGTGCTTCTTCAGCCGTTGTTTCAGGGGAGTCAGCGGACTGCGCGGACGGCGCTTCAACTGTCTCCACGGCCGGTGCTTCGGTTGCTTCGGCAGCCGGTTCGGCCACAGCATCCGCCGGTGCTTCCGGCGCTGCGCCATCGGGCTGCTCGGCTACCTGCTCCTGCGATTCCGGGTCCGCCGCTTTCTTGGCGCTTCTGCGCCGGGGAGCGCGGCGTTTGCGGGCCGGCTTTTCCTCGCCGTCCGCGGAGGCATCGGCGGATTGGGCGTCTGACGCTTCCGTGTCGGCGGGCTCCGCCGCTTCGCCGGTGTCGGCGTCAGCCTGGTCGGCGGACGCGTCCTCGCTTGCCTCCCCATCTTCCTCGGCGGCTTCCGCCGAGACGGCGTCCCCGTCGCCCCCGCGCCGGCGGCGTCCACCGCGCCGGCCCCGTTTGCGGCGGCGGCGCTGGCCGCCTTCGCTGTCGCCATCATCGCCGTTCGCGGCATCGGCTGCTTCCGCGGGTTCGGCAGAACCTTCTTCCGCGTCCGCGCTCTCCGCGCTTGCGGCGTCTTCGTCCGTGGACCCGGAGTCCTCGTCGAACCGGCGCTTGCGGCGTCGGCCGCGTCCTCTCCGGCGTCCGCCTTTGCCCTGCTCCTCCTGGGCCGGACCCGCGCTGGTCTGTTCCTCGACCAGTTGCGGGGCGGCGTCTTCGTCCGCTTCCTTGGCGATGCGGCTCATCACAAAATGCGGCGGGATGAAGCTGTCGTCGGTTTCGATGACCACGACCATGTCGTAGTTCACTTCCATCTCCGCCAGCGTCGCACGCTTGTTGTTCAGGATGTAGAGCGCGACACCCGGCGGCACCTGCACCGTTATGGTGCGCGAGCGCCGGCGCAGACCTTCCTCTTCGATGGACCGCAGAACGCGCAGCGCCGCGGACTCCGTGGAGGGGATATAGCCGATGCCGCCACAGGTCATGCAGGGCTGCGTCATCGCTTCCAGCAGGCTGGGGCGGAGCCGCTGCCGGGACATTTCCAGCAATCCGAACGGGCTGATACGGCCGACCTGGATGCGCGCCCGGTCGCGGCGGAGAGACTCCTTGAGCTTCCGCTCGACTGAATGGTCGTTGCGGTTTTCCTCCATATCGATGAAATCGATGACGACCAGACCTGCAAGGTCGCGAAGGCGCAGCTGCCGCGCGATTTCCTCGGCGGCTTCGAGGTTGGTCTTCAGGGCGGTTTCTTCGATATGCCGTTCCCGGGTCGCCCGGCCGGAGTTCACGTCAATCGCCACCAACGCTTCGGTCTGGTGCATCACGATGGACCCGCCGGAGCGCAGATGCACCACGGGATCGTAGATCTGATTCAGCTGACCTTCGACCTGGTAGCGCTGAAACAGGGGGACGTTGCCGTCGTCCTTGTAGGGCTGAACCTTCTTGGCGTGGCTGGGGATCATGGCCTTCATGAAGTCCTTGGCCATGCGGTAGCCCGCGTCGCCGGCAACCAGGATTTCGTCGATATCCTTGGTATAGAGGTCCCGGATCGACCGTCGGATCAGGTTGGCTTCCTCGTGGATCAGCGCCGGAGCGGTCGATTCCAGCGTCGTCTCGCGGATCGTGTCCCACATCCGCATGATATATTCGTAGTCGCGCTTGATCTCCGCCTTCGAGCGTTCCTGCCCGGCGGTCCGCAGAATCACGGCCATGCCTTCCGGGGTGCTCAGTTCGGCGAGGACGCTCTTCAAGCGCTTGCGGTCCTGAGGACTGGAGATCTTCCGGCTGACGCCGCCGCCGCGCGAGGTGTTCGGCATCAGGACGCAGTAGCGGCCGGCCAGCGACAGATAGGTGGTCAGCGCCGCGCCCTTGTTGCCGCGTTCTTCCTTGATGACCTGAACCAGCAGGACCTGCCGGCGTTTGATCACTTCCTGGATCTTGTAGTGGCGTTTCAGCCGGGGGCGTCGCCGCTGAGATTCCTCAACCGCCTCGTCCGCGCCTTCGTCACCGCCCAGCTCCTCGACGCTGTCGCTGTCGCCGCTGGTTTCTTCCTCGTCGCCGGTTTCTTCGTCGACAAGATCCTCCCGGTCCGCGACCGGGATGCGGTAGTAATCGGGATGTATTTCACTGAAGGCCAGGAAACCGTGGCGATTGCCGCCATATTCGACAAAGGCTGCCTGAAGAGACGGCTCTACCCGGGTTACTTTCGCCAGATAGATATTGCCTTTCAGTTGCTGCTTTGTCGCTGTTTCGTAGTCAAATTCCTCAAGCCTGTTACCATGGACCGCCACGACCCGCGTTTCTTCGGGATGTGTGGCGTCGATGAGCATTCTTCGCGCCATTCGTATTTTCTCCAACCGCGGCAAAAGCCTTTGAATCAAGGCGGTCGCCGAGGTGATTGCTGCCTGGAGACCCTGGCGCCGGGAGGTGCGCGCGTCCGTTCGACGCGCGTCCCGAACCAGTCGGACAGAAGCGGCGGGACCGGCCATCTTTAGGCCGTCCGGCGTACTGTCTGGTCTCCGTTGTTTCGATCAACTTCACAGTCACACTTCTTTGTGCTTTCAAGGGCATCCCTTTGCCGGCAAAGACGCACACGAACCGTACGGGCCCGGAAGCGGCTGTGTCAGCCAGACGTCAAAAGCGCTATGCCGATGAACATCCAGATTTATGCGAAGGCGCCCACACAGCAGCGGCTTAACGGGTAAGTGTCCCGTTCGCGCAACTGGGTGAAACCGGCGCTTCCCGCACAGTGAACCCTTGGAAGCGTAGAGTTGCAGGTTGAACGTATCGGATGAAGACGGTTTGGAAAACTTATTTTTTATAAGCAATCGTGAAACCGCCGAATTCTAAGGCAAAAAGGTTCATTCCTTGCATAAGCCGTTGATGGTTATTGAGAATCCCCGCATGGTAGATATGAAAACGACACCGGCATGTCGGCGATGAATATTCTGGCAAACGCACAGGCGAATCTGCGTGGCGTTGCGGTTGCACTGCTTTCCGCGGCGCTGCTGCTGTTGTGTGCATCTGCGCCCGCCTTGGCGGAAAACGCCGCGCTGAAAGTGCGGGTCGGAGCCCATGCGGATTTTACCCGCTTTGTGCTGGAGCTTGAGAAGCCGTCAGCATACCGGCTGCTGACCTTGGGCGATCCCTATCGCATCGTCATCGACCTGCCGGATTTGAAGTGGTCCGCCCCGGGCAGCGCCGCCGACGGGGCCGGTGGCGGATTGATTCGCAAGTACCGGTTCGGCCAATTCCGCGCGGGGGTCAGCCGCTTCGTCCTGGACCTGAAGGCCCCGGCCGCGATTAAGGCGCATTTCCTGCTCGGTCCGGATTCAGGCGCCGGACACCGTTTGGTCCTGGATCTGACGCCGAGCGACGCCGCTTCCTTTGCGGCGGCCTTGGGCAGCGTGGCGTCCGCGGACTGGTCCGAAGAAGCGTTGCTGGCCGCTGCCCCGCGCGAGGCGGAAGTACGCGCGCCGGTCCGCAGCGCCCAGGACCCTGCAAAGCCGGTCCGCACCATCGTTCTGGACCCCGGTCACGGAGGGGTGGACCCCGGCGCGATCGGGTCTTCCGGTGTGTACGAAAAGACGATCGTCCTCGCCTTCGCCAAAAGCCTTCGCCAGCGCCTTCAGAAGCGCGGCCGCTACCGGGTCGTCCTGACGCGCGAGAAGGATTTCTATATACCGCTGCGCAAAAGGTACGAAATCGCCCACGAATACGAGGCCGACCTGTTCATTTCCGTGCATGCGGACGCACACCGCACATCCTCCATCCGCGGCTTCTCAGTCTACACTCTGTCTGAAAAAGCATCGGATAAGGAGGCTGCGGCGCTGGCCGCAAAGGAGAATAAATCGGACATTCTGGCCGGATACGATTTGTCCGAGTATGACGATCAGACCTCTTTCATCCTGCTCGATCTGGCGCAGCGGAAAACCAGCGAGGCGTCCTGGCAATTCGCCCAATCGCTGGTCTCCAACATGGGCCGGGATATCCGGCTTTTGCGGCGTCCGCACCGATTCGCCGGCTTCGCCGTTCTGAAGACACCGACGGTGCCGTCCGTGCTTGTCGAACTCGGATATCTTTCCAACCGCCAGGAAGAGCGCAAGCTGCGCACGACCTCCTACCGGGACACGCTTGCGGATGCGATGGTGCGCGCAATCGACGCCTATTTCAGCCAACAGGAGCTGTTAAGCCGGTCGTAGCGGCCAGGTGCGGGCGCTCCGGCGCGGATGCGCCTAGGGCGGCTTGCAACAAAATTCCGCCATAAACATGTGTTAAGCGGCGTCTCCAGGCTGTTCCGACGCCTTGGACTGTGCGACAAGACGCTGGGGTGCGGGCCTGCTTCAACTCTCGGGAGTACGGGGAAGAATGCATTTTTGGCGCGTTATCGCAGGGCTTCTTGGGCTGGGTGTTCTGGGCGGCGTGGTGGCGGCGGGGGCCGTGGTCTACGCGCTATGGCACTATGGCCCGACGCTTCCCGACTACAAGCAACTGGTCGACTATGAACCGCCGACCGCGACCCGCGTTCATGCAGGGGATGGCCGCCTGATCGCCGAATATGCGACCGAGAACAGGGTTTTCGTCCCGATCACGGCGATTCCGAAACGGGTGAAGGATGCGTTCGTGGCGGCTGAGGACCAGCGCTTCTATTCGCACTTCGGCGTCGATCTGGTTGGGCTTTTCAGGGCGGTTCTGACCAATATCAACATTCAGCTTAAGGGCGGCGGCCGTCCGGTCGGGGCGTCGACGATTACGCAGCAGGTGGCGAAGAACTTCCTGCTGACCAACGAAGTATCCATTGAGCGAAAGATCAAAGAGGCCATTCTGGCCATCCGGATCGAACGGACGTTGAGCAAGGAACGCATCCTCGAACTCTATCTGAACGAGATCTATCTGGGATACGGCTCCTATGGCGTGGCCGCGGCGGCCTTGAACTATTTCGATAAGCCGTTGGACGCGGTGACCGTGGAGGAGGCGGCCTATCTCGCCGCCCTGCCGAAAGCGCCGAACAACTACCATCCGGTGCGCAAATACGACGCGGCGGTCGGCCGGCGCGACTGGGTTGTCGGACGGATGCTTGTGGAACGGTTCATCTCGGCGGAGGAAGCTTCGGCGGCGACGGCGGTCCCCTTGCAAGTGCGCCCGCCGCGCGCCGTACTCTCCGTCGAAGCGCGCTATTTCGTCGAAGAGGTTCGCCGCGAACTGGCCAACAAGTTCGGCATCGGCGATGTGAACGAGGGGGGACTCTCCGTCCGCTCCACCCTGGATTCGGATTTGCAGGAGATGGCGCGCCTGTCTCTGCGGGAAGGGCTGATTGCCTACGACCGGCGGCATGGATACCGCGGCCCGGTCGCAAATTTGGATTTGACCGGGGACTGGCGTGCGGCCTTGGGCTCGGTCGAAGCGCCCCCGGGCATCGAACCTTGGCGTCTGGCCGTTGTCACCAAGTTGGAAAGCGGCAAGGCCGTTCTGGCCCTGGCGGACGGGATGCCGGGCGCCCTGCCGCTGGCGGAAATGCGCTGGGCCCGGAAGGCGCTGGAAGACCAAGCGCGCGGCCCCGCGGTGAAGAAGGTGTCCGATGTCGTCGCCGTCGGCGACGTGGTGCTGGTTGAGCCCGTGCTTTTCAAACAACCCGCGGAGGAAGGCGGCAACCCGGAACCCTATCCGCCGGGCACCTTTGCCTTGCGGCAGGTTCCCGCGGTCAGCGGCGGGATCGTCGCGCTGGACCCGCATACGGGGCGGGTCCTGGCGATGCAGGGCGGTTGGAGTTTCGATCAAAGCGAATTCAACCGGGCCACCCAGGCCCTGCGGCAGCCAGGGTCGGCGATCAAGCCTTTCGTCTATCTGACGGCGTTGGAAAACGGTTTCACGCCGGCGACCATGATCCTGGACGCGCCGTTCGTGCTGGATCAGGGGCCGGGCAAGAAGAAATGGAAGCCGGCGAATTTCTCCCGCAAGTTCTATGGCCCCAGCCCGATGCGGGTGGGCATCGAACGCTCTCGTAATCTGATGACCGTGCGATTGGCGCAAGCGGTGGGCATGCCGGCTGTGGTGGAAACGGTGGCCGACTTCGGCATCATGAAAAACATGCCTGAACAACTATCCATGGCCCTGGGCGCGGGAGAAACCAATCTGATCGATATTACCGCCGCCTATGCCATGCTGGTGAATGGCGGTAAGCGCATCGAACCGACGGTCATCGACCGGGTTCAAGACCGGCATGGAAAGACGATTTTCAAGCATGACAACAGGCCCTGCACCGGGTGCCAAGTGAGCGCCTGGAACAAGCAGGACCGCCCGGCGCCGCCCGATACGCGCGAACAGATCGTCGATCCGATCAGCGCGTTCCAAGTCACAAGCATGCTGGAGGGCGTGGTTCAGCGGGGAACCGGACGGCGCATCCGCGAGGTCGGAAAGCCCCTGGCCGGCAAGACCGGCACCACGAACGACAGCCGGGACACCTGGTTTGTCGGATTTTCCCCGGATCTGGCCGTTGGCGTCTTTGTCGGCTTCGATACGCCCATTCCGCTGGGACGCCAGCCCTGGGGCGGACAGGAAACGGGGTCGTCCGTGGCCGCGCCGATCTTCAAATCCTTCGTCGCCAAGGCGCTGAAGGACAAGCCTGCGATTCCGTTCCGCACACCGCCCGGCGCGCGGCTGGTTCGGTTGGATGGGGAAACCGGTCAGCTGGCCGGATCCGCGACCAAGACGGTTATCAAGGAAGCTTTCAAGCCGGGCACCGAACCGACCGGGGCGGCCGCCGGCATATTCATTGGCGGCTCGGCGGCCGGGCCGGCGGGGTCTGCGCCCGCGCCCGGCTCTACCGGAGAGTCCACCGGCTTGTATTGACGGTCCGGTCCGCCACCCCGTTCCCCGCGCGGTGCGGCGGCCGATGACCGCTGAAATAGAGGTGCGATCCCGGATCCCGCCCTTTACCCAGTAACGCTTCCTTAACGGTACCGGCCTTACTAAGGCGCGGGGGTGCGTAGTGAAGCGGTCCAGCAATCGCCGCTATCTTTGAGACGTTGCCGGTGCGAAAAAAAACGCGGCCGTCAAGAAGATGTCTTTTGGGAGTTTCGGATGTACGACCGGCGGCCAACGGTTTCGTTTGAGCGCGATGATTTCAATTTAGGTCCTAAAGCGTCTCAGTGGTTCCAAGTAAAGGTGACATGCTCTAGTTCAGCGATGCCCTATGCGGAACGGACGTCATAACGATGTTCACGCGCAATAAGCCGCTTACGAGCCCGAATTCCGGCTACTGGCCCGATTTACCGGAATCCGCGCTGGATGGACTGGGTCTGCTGAAGCGGGCGGTTTGGGTGTTCGGCCTGACAACCGGAAAAATCGAATGGGGTAATAAGGCCGCCCTGCAATTGTGGCAGGCGGACAACACGGATGCGCTGCGTGCGAAGAGCGAGGTCGTCTCCGCCGCGGCGCGGGAGCGGGTGGAGGGGATCGCCCGCCGGATCGGGCGAGGAGAAGTCGTCACCGAAGATTGGGCGTTTTACCCGAACGGCGATCCGGTGGTTGTCTGCATCTCCATTTCGGCGTGTGCTTTTTCGGGGCAGAAGAGCTTTTTGTGCGAAGCCTCCCTAGAAGGTGGGCAAAACGACGATGCAAGTCTTGTCCAGGCAACGCTGACGGAGACGTTCCATCAATCGCCGATCCCGATCCTTGTGTGCGACCGAAACGGGGCTATCGAACAGCTAAACACCGTCGCGCGTTCCGAGTTCCGCGTGGGGGTGGGCGCGCATGTCTCTTCGATCGCCGATGCCGGACCGGAATCGAAATTGATGGAGCTGCTGTGCGTGCCGCTTGGGGCGCAGCACGCGGTAGCCGATATCATGCTCGGTTTTCGCCGGCGGGCGCGATGGTGGCGGACCTTCGCGCAAGCCGCCTACAACCCCACTTCCGGCAGGGAGGCCGTTTATCTCTATTTGCTGGACGTAACGGTAGAGAAGGAAAAAACCGATGCGCTGGCCGGTCAGGAGATATTGCTGGAACAGGCGCTAAACGCTCTGCCGGTCGCGGTTTCTCTGAAAGATCGCGAGGGCCGCTACATCTTCGCCAACCGTTTGCTTGAACGGTATCTCAGCGCCGGAGCTGGAGATTTGAAAGGAAAGAGGATGGTCGATGTTGCGCCGGCGGCCACGGCGCAAGCGATCTTGGCAAGGGAAGAGTTTGTCTGGACGACCGGCGAACCGCTGCACGCCGAGGAGTCCCATAGCGTCGCGGGAGAAACCCTGCAAATGCTCAGCGGGCGCGAACTGGTCGATGGTCCGGATAACGATACGCTTCTGCTGAGCTGCTGGGTCGATGTGACGGCCTTGAAAGCGGCGGAGATCGCCGCCGCCCGCGCGAACGAGGCGAAAAGCAGCTTTCTGGCGGCGATAAGTCATGAGATCCGCACCCCCATGAACGGCGTTTTGGGATTGGCGAACCTGCTGAATGAGACGTCTCTGTCTGACGATCAACAGCGCATGCTGGAAACGATACAGGACTCCGGTCAGCATCTGATGGGCCTGATTAACGATATCCTGGATTTCTCCAAGATCGAAGCTTCGGCATTGTCGTTGGAAATTGAAGATTTCGAACTCTCGGGCATGTTGAGCTACATTTCCGACATCCTGGCGCCGCGCGCCAAGCAATCCGACCTGGATCTGCTGATTACCATGGACGGGGACGTTCCGACGACGCTGAGGGGCGACCTTGGACGGCTTCGTCAGATCCTGGTGAACCTGTTGGGCAACGCGGTGAAGTTCACGCGCCAGGGCGGCGTTCATCTTTCAATCTCTCTTGTAACGCGCAGTGAAGAAGAGGCTGTGATCGCGTTTCGGGTTGAAGATACCGGCATCGGTATTTCCGACGAAGACAAGGAAAATCTGTTTGAGCCATTCACCCAAGCGGACCTGACGGCCGCCCGCCGGTACGAAGGGGTCGGGCTTGGATTGGCGATCTCCAAACGGCTGGCCGGTATGATGCGCGGGAGCGTGGATGTTACCAGCACGCTGGGAAGCGGCAGCGTGTTCTCGGTGGAGATACCGTTTGAGCTTGCGGCCGGCGACGAGCCCGGTCCCGACGGTTCTCCCATGGACCTTGGAGGCAAGCAGGTCGCCTTGGTCGGTCTGAATGATTTCAACAGACAGCGTCTTACCGAGCAGATCGCCAATTGGGGGGCGGAGGTAAGGTTGGTCGAGCACACCCATGAGGTGGTAGGCGGGAAGGCGGATATCTATATCGTGGCCACGGGGTGTCCGATTTGTATGGAGGTTATGAAACAGCCGGAACGCACGATCCTGCTGGAGGATTGGCGGAGCGGCGGCGATCATTCCCAGGAACAGGCCGCCGACCGGCTGACGCCGCCCGTTACACCCGCCAAGTTGGCGGCGGCGCTGAACCGTGCGCTGTTGATTGAACGCGCGTCAAAGGAAGCGCCGGACGATTTTCTGTCGACTGAGCGCGATGCGGAGGCGGCGGAAAGCCTCGCCCCACAAACCGGAGAGGCCTTGCGTCGCCTTGTGCGCTCTTCCCCTGCAAGACTCAAAGTCCTTGTCGCCGAAGACAACGATACCAATCAGTATGTAATCACAAGGATGTTGGAGAACCTGGGGCATTCGGTCGATGTTGTCGTTAACGGCTTGGAGGCCATCGAAGCCGTGCGCGAGCGCCCCTACGACGCCGTTCTGATGGACGTGCGGATGCCGGAAATGGACGGTATTGACGCGACCAAGCAAATCCGACTGCTCCCGAAACCGGCATGCGATACTACCATTTTTGCGATGACGGCGGATGTGCTACAATCAACGGTGGACGCTTGCAGTAACGCCGGGATGGACGGCTATTTGTCCAAACCGTTGCACAAGGAAGCCCTGATGAAAACGCTGGAGGATATAGCCTCGACGGGTCGGGGCGACTCGAAAACCCCCGCGGAACCGGCGCAAGCCAAGGGTGGAGAATTCGACCGGGCCATGGTCGAGGGGCTGTTGGATGTTCTGGGCCGCTGTGAGTATTCGAGTTTATTGGAAAAGACAGTATCGCAAAGCGCCGAACTGGTGGGCGAGCTGACCGCTGCCGCACGCGGTGGAGAAATGGACGAAGTCGTCAAGCTGGCGCATGCGCAGCGTTCCGCCCTTGGGCATCTCGGTCTTTCCGGCGCGCGCGATCTTGCCGCGGCCCTTGAAGTGGAATGCCGTGAATGGCCGGAGCGGGTGCTGATACGCAGGATCCTCGATTTCGGGGACGCGGTGCAGGACGATGCGGCGCGCATTCGCACGGACTATCTGTCACAACCGGAAGCCTGACCCTGCCTCTGCGGTGCGTCCGGCCCCATCAATGGAAATCTGCCTTCTTGCCAAGTCGCGGTTCAGGTTCTACATGCGTCGGGCTTGAGGCCGTAGCGCCTGTGTCGTGAGTAGCGGGTAGTATCGAATGCGTGCGGAAATACAGAGTGTGGTCGACGAACTTCAGCAGTCCTTGGCGCTGCTGAGGAGGCATCTTTGACTTGGACGCTTCGCAAAAGCGGCTTCTGGAACTGAATGCCCGGGTTGAGGACCCGTCCCTTTGGGACGATGCGGCCGAAGCCCAGAAGATCATGCGGGAGCGCGCCTCTCTGGAGTCGCGGATCGGCGGTTATGACGCCCTGGAATCGGGCCTCAACGACAATGTCGAATTGATAGAACTGGGCGAGGCGGAGGACGATCAGGAGATCGTCACCGAGGCCGAGGGCGCGCTGGTGGCGCTGCAGCAGAAGGCGCGCAAGCTTCAGGTGGAAAGCCTGCTGTCCGGCGAGGCGGACGGAAACAACTGCTTCTTGGAAGTTCATGCAGGCGCCGGCGGCACCGAGTCCCAGGATTGGGCGAACATGCTGCTGCGGATGTATTCCCGCTGGTGCGACCAGAACGGTTTCAAAACCCAGGTCATCGAAGAAAGCCCCGGGGAAGAAGCCGGGATTAAGTCCGTTACCTTGAAAGTATCGGGGGCCGATGCTTACGGATGGCTGAAAACGGAGTCGGGCGTGCACCGGCTGGTCCGGATTTCGCCCTTC
The DNA here is from genome assembly GCA_028282025.1 of Hwanghaeella sp. Lineage (GTDB taxonomy): Bacteria > Pseudomonadota > Alphaproteobacteria > UBA8366 > Aestuariispiraceae > Hwanghaeella. Next base: position 18,574 of record JANQIT010000231.1, read on the forward strand.
GACTCCAACGCCCGCCGGCATACCAGTTTTTCGTCCGTGACGGTGTATCCGGAAATCGACGACTCCATTCATGTGGAGATCGAAGATAAGGATCTGCGCGTTGACACCTATCGGGCGTCCGGGGCCGGCGGTCAGCACGTCAACAAGACGGACAGTGCAATCCGCATTACGCATATTCCGACGAACATCGTCGTGCAGTGCCAGAACGACCGGTCGCAGCACAAGAATCGCGCCCAGGCGATGAAGATGCTGGAGGCGCGTCTGTATGAGCTGGAACTGCGCCGCCGCGAGGAAGAAGCCCAGGCGGAGCACGATGCGAAGACCGATATCGGCTGGGGTCATCAGATCCGGTCCTATGTGTTGCAGCCCTATCAGATGGTGAAGGACCTGCGCACCGGCGTGGAGAAGGGAAACGCCCAAGGCGTCTTGGACGGAGACCTCGGCGACTATCTCGAAGCCGCGCTTGCCATGAAGGTGCATGGCGGCCCGGAAACGCCGGTCGAGGATATCGAGTAAGACCAAGTCCCGCTTTCCCGGCGGGTGAGCATTTCTAGCGCGACGGATCGGTTAGGCCGCGTTACCTTTCGCCTTTCATACAAAAGCGGAGGGTCGATTGATGACGGCGTTGCGCGCCCGCCCCTGGGTTCCCCAACCCTGCGAAGATCTGGTTCAGCAATATGCCTCGACAACCGCTTTGGGGTCGTCGCGTGAGATTGCCGAGCGCCTCTCCACACTGATCGACCGGAACAGGGCGATCCACGAGAGGGAATGTTTCAACCTGAACCCCGCGACGAATGTCATGAATCCAAGAGCGGAAGCGGTTCTGGCGTCCGGGCTGGGATCGCGTCCTTCGCTTGGTTATCCCGGCGACAAATATGAGATGGGCCTGGAAGCGATTGAGGAGATCGAGGTCGTCGCGGCGGAACTCTGTGCGGAGGTCTTTCAGGCGCGGTTCGCTGAAGTCCGCGTCGCGTCCGGTGCGACGGCGAACCTTTACGGTTTCATGGCCTTGTGCAGGCCGGGCGAGGCGATTATCGCGCCGCCCGCTGCAATCGGCGGGCACGTTACCCATCATCATGCGGGCTGCGCGGGGCTTTACGGGCTGGAGACCCATCCGGCGCCGGTGGATGAGGAAGGGTATACGGTCGATCTGGACGCGCTTGCCGCGCTGGCCCGGAAGGTTCGCCCGAAACTGATCACCATCGGCGGGAGCTTGAATCTGTTTCCGCACCCGGTCCGGGACGTTCGGGCCATCGCCGATCAGGTGGGGGCGAAGGTTCTGTTCGATGCGGCCCATCAATGCGGCGTGATCGCCGGCGACGCCTGGCCCAATCCTTTGGCCGAAGGGGCTCACTTGATGACCATGAGCACCTATAAAAGCCTGGGCGGGCCCGCAGGGGGCCTGATCGTTACCAACGACGCCGATATTGCCCGGGACCTGGACAGGGTCGCTTTTCCGGGGATGACGGCCAATTTCGATGCGGCGAAGACCGCCGCCCTGGCTTTGACGATGCTGGATTGGCGCGACTTTGGAACCGCCTATGCCTCGTCGATGGTCCAGGTCGCCCGGGCGCTTGCCACGGCGCTGGATCGTGAGGGAGTCCCGGTCTTTGCCGGGGACCGGGAATTCACCGCCTCCCACCAGTTCGCGTTGCCGGCGGCGGCCTATGGGGGTGGACAGGCCGTTTCCAGGCATCTTCGCAAGGCCGGATTCCTGGCATGCGGCATTGGCCTGCCGCTGCCCGCTGTCGAGGGGGATATGAACGGCCTGCGGATCGGGACGCCGGAACTGGTGCGCTGGGGTGTGGAGGAGCAGCATGTGGACAGGCTCGCTTCCCTCATCGCCCGGGCGTTGTCCACGGAGCGGCCGGAGTTGATGGCGACGGAGGTGTCGACCTTCCGGCAGCATTTCGACCGGCTGCACCATATCCACGGTGCGAAGGACTGAGGGACGAGCCATGGCGGATGCCCCTATCCTGCAGGAGCCCTGGTGGTGGCGCGACGTGCGTCCGGCGGCGGAGGTAGGGGGCAATCTGCCGCCGGAGACCGATGTGCTGGTCGTCGGCAGCGGCTATACGGGGTTGTGCTGCGCGCTTGAGCTGGCCCGCGCCGGGACCGACGTTACCGTAGTCGACGCCTTGGCCATCGGCGAGGGGGCGAGTACCCGCAACGCCGGTTTCACCGCCGGGCGCGCTGGGGTCAGCAAGCAGATCGACCTGGAGGCCGCGGTCGGCGCGGAAAGGGCGGCCGCCATCCTCAACGAGGCGGATGAAGCCCACGAACATCTAAAGGATACGCTGCGGGTGGAGGCCATAGACTGCGATTTCTCCCCTATCGGCCGTTTTGTCGGTGCGCATACGCCCGCCGCCTATCGCAAGCTGGAACGGAAGATGGCGGAGTATAACAGCGACGGGCGGGACCTGTTCGCCATGGTGCCGCCCGAGGACCAGGGCCGCTATGTCGACACCCGCGCCTATCGCGGCGGTATGTTGATCAAGAACGCGGGCACCTTGCATCCCGCGAAGTATCATGCGGGGCTGGCCGCTCTGTGCCGAAAGGCCGGCGTCCGCTTTGTCCCCAAGACGCGTGTGCTGGGGATCGTGCGCGAAGGGGCGGGGTTCCGTGCCCTGACCGAACGGGGCGACATCGCCGCACGGCGGGTGGCCCTCGGCACGAACGGCTATACCGACAAGGCGGCCCCATGGCATCAGCGGCGGGTTATCCCGATTTCCAGCACGATCATAGCGACCGAGGAACTGCCCGAGGATCTGGTGCGTTCGCTTCTGCCGGCGGGCGGTGCGGTGATCGATGCCAAGCGCGTTCTGAATTTCGCCCGTCCGACGCCGGATATGCGGCATATCCTGTTCGGCGGCCGGGCGAGCTTTCTGAACATCCCGCTTCTGAAGAAAGGGGAGATCCTGCGCAAGGATCTGGGTGTCTTCTTCCCGCCCCTGGCGGCCGTCAAGTTAACCCATGTCTGGACCGGACAGATGGCCTTCACCTTCGACTTTCTGCCCAAGATCGGCTCCCATGAAGGCGTCGATTACGCCATCGGGTGCAACGGCGGGTCGGGCATCGTGATGATGAGTTGGCTGGGCCGCAAGCTTGCCTGGCGGATCTTGGGCACCGCCAACCGCCCCAGTGCTTTCGAAGGCCTGGAATTCAAGACGCAGCCCTTCTATGGCGGGAAACCGTGGTTTTTGCCGATTGTCGGGAACTGGTACAGGTTCCGCGATTGGCTGGATATGAAACGCGCCGCCTGACGGCCGGCATTATTCCCTTGTTTGGGGGCCAAGTTCCTCTTCCGCGTCTTGCGGATGCAGAAGCCACCCCATCAATCCGACCGCGATCAAGGCGCCGACAATTTCAGCCAGGATGAAGGCCGGCATGTCGAGGGGCCGGATGCCCGAAAACGTGTCCGTAAGCGAACGGGCCACGGCGACCGCCGGATTGGCGAAAGAAGTGGACGCGGTGAACCAGTAGGCGGCGGTGATGTACAGACCGACCAGCCACGGAACCGCTTCCGCCCGGAAACGGATGCCGCCCAGGATCACGGCCACCAGTCCGAAGGTGGCGAGGACTTCCGCGAACCATTGCGCCCCGCCGGTCCGCACGGTGGAGGAGGTCTGGATGATCGGCAGGTCGAACATCGCATGTGCGGCCCAGACACCAAGGACGCCGCCGATGATCTGGGCAAGGATATAGGCGCCCGCCAGGACAAAACCGATTTCCCGCCGCGACAGGAAGGCGATGGTGACGGCCGGGTTGAAATGCGCCCCGGATATCGGTCCCAGGATTGTGATCAGCACCACCAGGATCGCACCGGTCGGAATTGTATTCCCCAGCAGAGCGACGGCGGTATCCGATGTCAGCGTGTCGGCCATGATGCCCGACCCGACAACAGTACAGACCAACAGGCCGGTGCCCAGAGCTTCTGCGGCCAGTTTGCGGATCGGATCGCTCTCGCTCACAGGGGCCCCGGTATTGCTTCTGCTAGGATAGACCGTGCCGAACCATACCTGCGCAGGAAAAGAACGTTGAGCGATCTATCGGTCATACGGAATTCTATCGGTTTCCAGGGTTTCAATGCGGGGTGCCGATGTCGGCGCAAACTGCGGCGTCGGTCAGGAGCGCCGTCAGCGGTGCGCAGATTTCCGGGTCGCCGCCGCAGCAATCCTGCATCAGAAAGGCGATGACATCGCGCATTCCTGCATAATCCGCGCTGTAACGGATGATGCGTCCCTCCCGCACTTGCCGGACCAGACCGGCGCGCGTCAATTGCGCCAGATGCGCCGACAGAGTGCTGGGCCGGACGTCAAGCTGCTCGGCAATCGTTCCGGCCGGCAGGCCGCTTTCGCCGACCGTCACCAGCGTGCGAAATACCGACAGGCGCGTTTCATGCGCCAGTGCGGTGAGGGCCTCCAATGCGCTTATCATTTCCATATTTCACGAAATAACGAAATATAAGAAACGAGTCAATCCCGCCGCTGCGCCGCGCAAAGACCTTTTTCACCTAATCCCTGCGGCGGGCATGCCTGGGTTCAGCGGCTTTCCCAGCGTTCGTGAATTACGGCCTCGACTTGTCCTTGAAACGAAAAACGGTTCGCCGTATGAACCGCGTCCATTTTGCCGCGGGCCGCGTCGGATGACCTTTGTTCGGTCCATCCTGTGTTCCGTTTCCTGGATGAAGGCTTCGCCGCGATGACAGATATCGAACGGAAAACCATTGGGATCGATTTCGGCACCACCAATACTGTGGCGGCCGTCAAGCTCCCCGGCATCGGGCCGTCCACGATCCAGGCGGCCGGGCGCGACAGTTTCCCGTCGCTGATTTGTTTCTACGAGGAGCGGGAAGGGGGGCGAAAGGTCTTGCGGGCCGCGGCGGGGCCGGCGGCGTTCGAAGCCTATCTGTCGCACGCTCCGGACTGCCGTCTGGTGCGGTCCTTCAAGAACCATCTGGCCAGCCGCAGCATCACGGAGACCGCGATCCTGGGACGCCGCTTCAGTGTCGAGCAACTGGTCGGCGCTTTCCTTCGGGAGTTTCGCCGGGAAGCCGGACCGACGCTCGATCCTGGGGATACGACGGTTTATGCAGGACGCCCGGTCCGTTTCTGGGGGAGCGACCCGGACGAGGGTCTGGCGGAATCGCGCCTGCGGGCTGCCTATGGGTTGGCGGGTTTCGACATACTGGAATTCGTCAACGAGTCGCTGGGCGCTGCCTATTTCCACGTCGCTGGCAAGACGGGCGAGCATATCTGTCTTGTCGCGGACCTGGGCGGCGGAACGAGTGACTTTTCCCTGATCCGGGTCACGGCGGCGGGGTCGGAGATGCAAGTCGAGCCCTTGGGTCAGGGCGGTATCGGCATTGCCGGGGACGCGCTGGACTACCGGATCATTCAGAATGTGGTTTCCCCGCAACTCGGCCAGGGAACATACTTCCAGTCGTTCGGCAAAAGGCTGCCGGTCCCCAAGCACATCTTTTCCAAGTTTGAGCGCTGGAGCGAAATCTCGTCCCTGCGCGCGCATAAAACCATGCGGGATCTGATCGCGATCCGCGACGGTTCGGAACACCCGGAGAGGATCGACGCCCTGATCGCCATCGTCGAGAACGAATTGTCGCTTGAACTCTACGATGCGGTCGCCCGGGCGAAGGTCGCGCTGTCGGCTTCCGACGAGGTTGAATTTCTGTTCGCCGCCGACGCGGTCGAGATACGCCGGACAATCGCGCGCGCCGAGTTCGACGCCTGGATTGCCGCCGATGTCGACGAAATCCTCGCCCGCATGCTGTCGACATTGGAGAAGGCGGGCGTCGTACCTTCCGATGTGGACCATGTCTTCATGACCGGCGGTACATCCTTCGTCCCGGCGATCCGCCGTCGCATGGAGGATTGCTTCGGGGCCGGTAAATTGATGGCTGGCGACGAGTTCGTTTCGGTCGCTGCCGGATTGGCGGTGTACGGCGAGGGGCGACCCTGAAATCTGAGTTGTCGGGTTTTGGTGGTATAGCGGTATATTGGTACGCAATTTGCTAGAATGGTCCCGTGTCTCTTACTCGAAAGGATGGGATCATGGTGGCATCGATTGCCGGTGCGCCGCCCGGATCGACCGTTGTAAGGCGGGCGGAAACACCGACGAATAAAAGAGATAGACGGTCAGGAAACCGCGATGACTGGAATTCGGCGCAGAGCGAAGACCCTGCGTCCGATGAGGATGGCCGGGCTGAAGATCGACGCAACGTCACCTCCACGCTGGCGGGCGGTCTGACGGTGGAAGGGCTGCTTACGGTGCAGCAACTGCAGGACGAGGATCGTGCCGATACCGTTCCGAAACGGCTGCCCAAATCGCCTTATTGAACCGGGTCCGGAAGGTTGGCGCAGGTCGCGGTTCCGGTGTTTCCACCAATGTTGCGTCCTGCCCTCCCGGCGAGATGGCGGAACGCGATGTCCCACGGGTTCCGAGTCTTGGGATACCGTCCAGGAAATGCTGCGTTGCCTGTGACAGGGCGCATATCGCCAATTATCAGTAAATTGTAATTTAAAGATCAGACCCTAAATCTTTACTGCGGCAGGCCCGTCGACATCGATTACGATTTCCGTTCGGACCGCCGTTTTCATGCGGTTTTAGCAGAATGTCGGGTGCTATCTTGAACAACGATACGGGAATCTCCGTGGACCCGCGGCCAGCGCCGCCAATGGGGTCCGACGTCTTGTGCCTCGATCGGCTAGTCGTGGGATTCTTCGCCGACCTGCCGCGCTTTCCCCGCTATTTCGGCAACGCATGGGATTATTGGATCCGATTAAGCAACGAACGAGAAGGCGTTCCCTTGAAGGTGGACTTCGATCCGATGGCGATTACCGACGCCCTGCCTCACATTATCCTGACGGAAGTGATCGGCGGCCCGGTCAGGGATTTTCGCTTCAAGGTCTATGGGGACAGCATCGATTCACGCATGCGCAGGGCGTATTCGGGAAAGACGCTGTCGGCAGTGCATCCCAATAAGGGAAACTCGTCCATCTGGGCGGCATACGAAGAGGCTGTCGATGCGGCCTGCCCGGTGCTGATCGGTGTACCCTATGTCGGCGCAATTCCCGGCATCCGATACACGATGGAGCTCTACCTGCCCCTGTCGTCCGAGGGTGTTCCGGTGTCGCATGTCGCCGTCATTGTAGATTTCGACAATAGACAGCCGGTTGCCGCCGGTAAGACGCGCTGGTCCCGCTGAATCGGCGGTAAAACCGGAAGAAAGCAATACGCGTAAAGCCCATCACCGTCGGTCGGTCAGCCGCTCGAAGGCGCGGTCGGGCTTTGAGAATTCTTGGATCGGACTTCGGCAAGCCGGTTGTCCATGCCGGATCTGCACTGCGGATCAGGTGTTCAGGAAAAACTCTTTCAGCAGCGCCGTCGTTTCAGCCGGTTTTTCCTCGGCCAAGAAATGGCCGCAATCCGGAATGGCAGTTCCCTGCACTTTCGCGGCGCGCTCGCGCCAGCAGTCCAGGACATCATATTGCGCTTCCATGACCGCGGACCCTCCCCAGATCGCGAGTAGCGGGCAGGCAATCCTGGTTTCCAGGTCAGCCGCGTCATGTTCCAGATCGATGCTGGCCGCCGCCCGGTAATCCTCGCAAGAGGCGTGGATCATCGCCGGGTCGTTCCAGCAGCGCTGATAGTCCGCGTAGGCGTCCGGGTGGAATTTGCTTTCCCCGCCATGGGACAGCCGGCCCGTCTTGAAGCCGTAGTAGAAATCCGGATCGGCGCCGATCATGGTTTCCGGCAGCGGGTCCGGCTGCGCCAGGAAAGTCCAATGATAGTAGGCGAGCGCGATCCCCTTGTGATGATCTTCGAAGATTTTGTAGGTCGGTACAATGTCCAGCACGGCCAGCTTCTCGACGCGGTCCGGGTTGTCCAAGGTCAGACGATGGGCGACCCGGCCCCCGCGGTCGTGCCCGGCGACACAGAACTTCTCGAACCCCAGGCTGCTCATCACCGCGGCCTGATCCGCCGCCATATGGCGTTTGGAATATGGTAGATGGTTTGCATCTGTCGCCGGCTTGCCGCTATCGCCGTAACCGCGCAGGTCCGGGCAGACCACCGTGAAATGTTCGGCCAGCGCCGGGGCGACGGCGTGCCACATCATATGTGTCTGAGGATAGCCGTGGAGCAGCAGGAGACCGGGGCCGCCGCCGCCGACCTTAAGATTGATTTCGGTTTCCGGCGTCTCGATACGGCGGTTCTCAAACCCTTC
>JANQIT010000248.1 GCA_028282025.1 Hwanghaeella sp.
ACTTTCCTTCCACGGCATCCACACCTCCCGGCCTCAAAGGCCAAAAAGTGTAACCCATGTGTCCGGTACGAAATGTCACCTATCTCTCGGGTCGGGCAAAGCAGCGAAGCGATAGTGCGACAAGGAATCAGATCCCAGGGAACGGTTTCGAGAGAGTTTGGACATGCTCTTCCGTGGGACGCCACACCTTCCGCGCGCCAATCGTAAATCTCCGCCATCCCAACGAACAGGGGCCGCAGCCCGGACCCGGATCTGCGCGTGCGTCCCCGGTTTGCGGGGCTTCATCATTTGGACAGTTCCTTGCACCAATCAGGGCATGAACCGGCGATTTGCCGGAATGCATGTCAAATTAAAGCAGATTGGATTAGAGGAGCATCGATATGTACCAAAATGGCACAACATTGCACGCCAGTTCCAGCCAAGACCGTTTCCTGGGCAGTCTGGACGAGGATTACTATAACGCTTTTCTCCGGGAGCTGGTTTGGGACAGCCAATTGCCCGAATTTCCGACGGATGAGCCGGTTACTGACGACCGCTAGTACGCCCAACCGGCCTAAAGCGTGCCGGAGAACGCATCGATAGACGTGAGGGCCGCCTCGACATGCGGCCCCAGCCTATCCAAGGCGGCGGCGACCGCCACCGCGTCGCCCGCCGATGCCGCCATCTCCACGCCGAGCGCTTCGTGCGACACCGAATGTGCGCCAAGGTTGGCGGCGGCCCCCTTCAATTGATGAGCCGTCCTTGCGGCCGCCGCATGATCGCCGCTCTCAACGCTGTCCAGGATCTCCCGATGGAGGTTGGACAGTTCCTCCTTGAAGGTAACCAGGATCGTCTTGAACCGCCCGGCGCCGAGTTGCGCGGCCAGCGCCCCTAGCTTTTCGGCATCGAAGTCAACGTCGCGGCTTTCCGTGCGGGGCGTTTCGGATCGTGCCGGCACAATCGTCACCCGCCCCGTAAGCTGGGAAAGAACCTCTTGCAGTTCTTCGATATTGTAGGGCTTCGGCAGGAACTCGGTCATGCCCGCCGCAATGCATTTCTCCCGGGTTTCGTTCAGGACGTTGGCGGTCAGGGCCACAATCGGGACATCGCGCTCACGCCCCGTCATGCCCCGGATATGCCGGGTCGCCTCAAGACCGTCCATCTCCGGCATCTGCACATCCATCAAGACCGCATCGTAAGGGAAGGTCGAGACGGCCTTCACCGCCTCTTCCCCATTGGCCACGACGTCCACGGTGTGCCCGACATTGCTCAACATCGTCCGAGCCACCATCTGATTGGTGCGGTTGTCCTCAGCGACGAGGATACGAAGGCCGGGCAGCCGACCCGCGCGCGCTTCCCGCCCAACATCACGCCCGCCGGCCAGATGGACGTCGCGTCCGCGCCCCGCGCTCTCCCTCAACCTTCGTGCAAGGGTTCCGGCGCGGATCGGATGCTCAAGAACGGCCGCCCATTCCCCGCGCTCCGGTGTTCCGGCCCCCAACCGCCTGGCGTCCGTCATATAGACCAAATGGCAATCCCTATGGTTGGAAAGCGCGGAGGCGACGTCCGCCGGCGCATCCGCAGCCGAGCTATCGACGAGGCAATACTCCGCCGCCATAGGAGCCGCCGCATGGAGCGCCGAAAGGTCGGGAAAGCCCCGAACCCCCATACCCAGCCTGGCCAACGTCGTGGTCAGGCATTCCACCTGGATCGGATCGGATGCCAGCAAGACCACTGCCTTGCCCACAAGATCCGTATCCCCGGCGGCGGCCTGCCCGACATGCCGCAACGGCAACCGAACCTGGAAGATCGATCCACCGCCCGCGTTTTCCCGTACCGAGACGTCCCCACCCATCAGGCTGCAAAGCTCCGTACAGATCGCCAGGCCCAACCCCGTTCCTTGATAATGCCGGTTCAAATCGGCATCCGCCTGGACAAAGCGCTCGAACACGGTCGCGCGGACCGCTTCGTCGATTCCGATACCGGTATCGACAACTTCGATGACTATGCCTTCGCGGGCCGCCAGTTGCTCTGGTTCGGCCCGGACCAGGATCTTTACGCCGCCGTTCTCGGTAAACTTGACGGCGTTGGATACGAGATTGGAGAGGACCTGACGTATTCGGCCCGGATCGCCCGACACTTTCTCCGGCACATCGGGGGAGACGGCCTGCGCCAGGGCGATCCCCTTGTCTCCAGCCGCCCCCCAGAACAGATCCACGATACTCTCCGTCACGACACCCACCGAAAACTCGGTCTCTTCAAGCTCAAGCTGACGCGCCTCCAGCTTGGAGAGGTCCAGAATGTCGTTGATCAGCGTAAGCAGCGAGTCGCTGGATTCCTGAATTGTCTCCAGCCACTGCCGCTGTTCGCGGGAAAGGTCGGTTGTCGCCAACAGATTGGTCATCCCGACGACGCCATTCATCGGCGTTCGGATTTCGTGGCTGACGGTCGCCAGGAACTCGGACTTGGCCTGGTTCGCGGCCTCCGCATCGGCGCGCGCGTTTTCCAACTCCTCGGTCGAGCGACGCCGTTCGGTGATGTCACGCAGATAGGCCACGAAAATCGCGCCCTCCTCCTGCCGGACGGGGGAGATCGCCAGTTCGACCGGAAAGACCTCGCCGCCGGATCGCATGGCTTCTATTTCGATCCGCTGATTCAGGACATTATGCTGCCCGCTATCCAGATAGCGGCGGAGGCCCGCGCGATGCATCTCGCGATACTGTTCAGGAATGATGAAGTCGCCCATGGGCTTGTTCAGCACATCCTCCCGTTTGTACCCGAAACAGTCTTCGGCGGCAGGATTGAACTCAATGATGTTGCCCGATGAATCCATGGCGATGACGCTGTCCAAGGCGCTGTCCACCACGGCGCGCAAGCGTCCTTCGCTGTCCCGCAATTCCTCTTCCCGATGCTTCAGCTCCGATATGTCCACCCGGAAGCCCACGATCCCGCCGGTCACGGTGCGCCGTTCCACAATGCGCAACCACCGCCCGCCGGGCAAAAGCTGTTCGACGGTCCCCTCCCCGCTGAGGTGCCTCTCCAGCCGCGCCTGCACCCACTCTTCCTCGCGGCCGGCCGCCTCGGGATATTGGCCGTTTTCCACGCCGTGCCGGATGATCTCTTCGAAGGATCTTCCAATCTGAATACTCCCGGCACTGTCAGCGTATATTTCCCGATACCTGGTATTACACATGACCAAGCGGTCGCTGGCATCGTAGTAACAGAAGCCGTCGGGCAATCCCTCAATCGCCTCCTCAAGGCGCGCCTTCGTCTCTTCGGCAACCGCCTGCGCCGTCTCCAGTTCCAGGTTCTGCTCAAAAAGGCGTTGCGCCGCGGCCCGCTCCGACGCAGCCGCCCGGTTGGCGCGGTGCATCGCCAAGCCGACAAGGCTCATACTTGCAACGGTGGCAAGCAGCAGGAAGCCGAGCGTCGCGGCAAACCCCGCGGACCAGAGGCCGCCGGCAGCCGTCACCGCGACCGATACCTCTTGAACGCCCCGCACGTCGCCAACCGCCCAATCCGTCCGGGTGCTGGCGGGATGTGTATTGTGGCACGCCACGCAGGTTTCCTCCATGACGACCGCTTCCGCGTAGCGCAGCGTTCTCTCGCCGTCCTGATCCACGAACCTGAAATACGGCACACCCGGCTCCCGCGTCAGGGCCTCTAGCGCGGCGCGCTCAAAAGCGTCCAGCACGCGGCCGGCACGAATGGCGAACGGCTCATCGCTGAAGAGGTTCACGCGGCCACCTTCTTCCAGTCCGACAAGGCGGCTGCCCATCTCTATCGTCAGGGTGGCCGGCAGCGGCGCCGACCCCGGTATTTCGCGGTAACGATGGGTAACCTCGACACCCGCCTCTCGCAGCAGCGGTACGATTTCCGACGAGTAATAGGTGCGGAAATTCGTCGCCGCCCCGGAGAGCTGTTGAGCATTCCTGATCTCGACCCGGTCACGTTCACCCCCGAGATAACGGTCGGCGAGAAAGAGGGCGACAGCAAGGATCAGAATCGATCCGAGCAGCGGCAACCAGAATGCCGTGGTATGAAACAACGGGCGCACGTGAGAAGCCATCGGGCGACCTTCATTAGTCGGCGTTGAAGTAGCGTTCACTGTAAGCCCGTCATCCCCAATTTCCTATCCCACCGGGGTAGGCAAAATCGCGCGGCGCACGCGCACCTGTCGCGGTAAAGCCGTGGCCTTTGACAGGGTCCTCAATTTCTGAGTCATCGATGGTGTGAGGGTGTAGCCTTTTGCGAGCACCACATCGCCGCGGGCGTTCGTAATATCTTCCAGAATCGTGTCGCCGGGCAGCAGAATCTCGCACGGCCGGATAATGATTTCACTCGCCCCGTTCATGGAGGATTCCAGGTCCGTCAGAACGGTTGCCGAGACCGAACGCAAGGGCTCGTTAATGCCGTCCAAGACCTGCTGAAGCAGTGACGGGAACGGCAAGCGCTGCCAAAGCCAGGCCGTATCGGAGGCGATGGTGAGGATATCCTGGGCCAGCCTGGCGTCCCGGCATAGCGCCGGCTCTCCATCCAGCCGCAAGGCGCCGATTGAGGCGATGTGGTCGCCGACCGCCGCCAATCTGGGGATCCGGCGCACCATATCTCCCCCGACCTGGTGGTAATTTCTGAATTGGCACCATTCCTCTTCGGTCAGCGGCAACCCGGAGCCGACCTTGTCGACGACGCCGCGCGGGGTCAGAAGCAACCCGATCCAAGCAAGAGCGCCTGCCAGCTCAATCTCCCAAGGACGTTTCGGATCGGCGCGTTCGCATAGGGCCCGGACCACGTTGCGCATCATATCCATCTTGTCGGAGACCAACGGAAGCTGAACGCGCATCGTTCGCAGAAACAGGGACACGACGCCGCCGACGGTCTCCTCCAGCAGCATGTCATCCGCAATGGGGACTTGATCCCGTAGGGTCCCTTCATTTTTACAAATGCAGCGCTCGGCGCGGTTTCTCATGCCAACCGATCCCATCCCTCAATATCCTTCATCAAAGACCTGCAATCCGGCGACAGGCGTCCATAGCAACCGCCGGAGCAATCTGCCGAACCCGCCCCATTTGGCGAACTGCCGGTCGACCTCCGCCCTGAAGGACGGGGTCACGCGGTCATTCAGGATAACCGAATGCAGGGCGGCTCCCTGCTCCACCAACCGGCTCGCGCCTTGGGAGATCGCGTCCCGTGTCGTCTCCCCGCTGGCGACCACCAGACCGACACCGTCAAAGCAGGAAGCCAGGACCGGGGTGGGAACGCCGCTGGAATTCGGCTTGGTCAGGCACGGCGCGTCGGCGATGACGATGTCGTAAGCCGCGGTCCAACTTCGTACCGTTGCGGCGACCGCCTCCAAACTGCGGCGGCTGACGGAAAACGTTCCCTGAGCCGGCGCCGCCAGGATATGCAGATCGCGTCCCGGGACTGCATAGACCGTTTGCTCGGCCAGATCCTCTCCCATATCCCAGCCGTGCCGGGGCAAGGCCAAGCTTTCACCGGCAAACGAATGGTGCGTATTCAGATCCACGAGAAGGACCCGTTTGCCCACCGCCGCCACATGCTGCGCCAATCCGTAGGCAATTGTCGAAACACCCTCTCCCGGGACCGCGGATGTCAGTACCAGCGAGCGGACGCCCTTGCCGACGGTGCTTTCGTAGATGGTCGCGGTTTCCGCATAGTCGACCGGCAGCGAAGGCCGCAGAACCCGTCCCGGTTTCCTCAGCATTACAGACCCCCCAATATGGCGAAGATGGAGATCACCGAGAGTGCGTCGCGAACCCCCGACATGAAGATGCGCCAATCGCTTTGGGCGACATTGGGGACATAGACGGTGTCGCCCGCGCGCACGACCGGCAGCGTGGAGAAATCCCCGGACCGGGCGAAGGCGACCAGGTCGAAGGACTGCGCCTTGGGCTCACCATTGACCATGTTCGCGACGACGACCCGCTCCTGCCAGGCGTCCGGCCGCGGTCCCCCGGCCTCTGCAAGCAAGTCCAGGATGGTCATGCTGTCGTCGAAGGTATACCGACCCGGCGACCCAACCGCCCCGATCACGCGAACGGTTCGCCTGGCATCCACTTCCGTCCATTCCCGATTCCGGGAAGGCACATAGATCACGTCGCCGGGCCGGACCGACGGCAGCAGAGACTCATCGCCGGTGTCAAAATACAGCGCCAGGTTCAGCGGCGTGACCCGCGCTTCGGGCCGGCCCCGGTGGGAGACGCGGATCGACTGAATGTCGGCGTCCGGCCGCGGACCGTCCGCCGCCGAGAGAATGTCGAGGAAGTGCAGGTTCTCATTGAAGGCATAGCGCCCGGGCGAGCCCACAGCCCCCATGATGTAGATCGAACGGTCCGAGGATTGCCGAACCCACTGCGCCTTGTTATCCGACGGATCGCGGGGCAATTCCGGTACTTTGACCGTATCCCCGGCGCCGATGGCCGGCAGTTCGTCGAAGTTCCCGCCTTCGTTCATGAAACGGTCAAGATCGAAGACCAACGGACGCGCAGAGCCGCCCTCGCTCTTCAAGATCTGCAGTTTGGAAACGTCGCCCATGCGCGTCGGACCGCCGGCATGCGCCAGCAGGTCCAGCAGAGACATTTCGTCCGACCATTCGTACCGGCCGGGGCGCACAACCTGACCGATGATCCGGATCGCCCGGTTTGGGGAGACTTTCAGCCACGACTTTTCAAGCTGATCGGTTTTTTCCGGAACGAAGATCGCGTCCCCGGGCTCAATGGTGGGGACGGCCATCTTGGCCACTCCCTCTGTATAGCCTGCCAGGTTGAAGGGAATGACCTTCCCGTTGGCCCGTATGATCCTGAGTTCCCGTGTTTCGGCATATCGGTTCGGGCCGCCCGCATTGGCGAGGACATCGAAGAAGTTCGCGCCGTCGGTCATTTCGAATGCGCCGGGTTTGGCGACCTCTCCCATCACATAGACAGTGCGCGTTCCCGCCTTCACCTCTTCGGTGTTGATCGGGACATAGACGGTGGCCCCCGGACCGATTGCCGGCATCATGGTTTCGTCGCCGGTGTCCAGATAGCCTTTCAGGTCAAACAAGGCGGGCTCCGCCCCATTCATGATCCGGATCTTTTCGACCCCCGCATAGCGGGTGACGCCGCCCGCCCGCATGATCATATCGACTACCGACTGTCCGGGTTTGAAGGCGAAGGTTCCCGGGTTCGCCACTTCCCCGAACACGGTGATGGCCGTCCCGTCTTCCGCAGAGTCCCCTGCGGATGTGAGCGTTCGCGCATCGAACTCAACTTGTACATTCCCAATCAGCGGGGATGCGGGAACAAAGACAACATCCATCGGCTCCAAGCCCGGCAGGATCGCCAAACTTCCCGTATCCAGATATTCCTTGTAATTGAAGACAACGACCTGTTCGCCGCGCCGCAATTGAAGCCGATCCAACTGCGCCCCCTGGCGCAGGCCGCCGGCGGACTTGATCGCGGTTTGAATGTTCGCCCGTGGGTCCAGGTCGACCAGTCCCGGTTCCTTCACAAAACCCAGCACCTGAACGAGCAGGCGGCGGTCTTCCAGGACAACGTCCAACCGTTCAAGATCGCGGTAAATCACCGAGAGGGCGCTGCGTATCCGCTTGCGCGCCTGATCCAAGGTCAGTCCCTGAACGTCGATGTCGCCCGCTTCGGGAAGCACAATTGCGCCATCGGTGGAGACTTGAAAGCTCTTGTCGAACGCCTCCTCGCCCGGAAGCCGGATGGTCAGCACATCACCCGACCGCAGCGTGACTTGGCCGGCAACGGCAACCGTGCTGCCAACGGAAAGGAGCACCAGCCATACAGCGGCGAAGATGCGTCTGGTGGTGGGGGTTATCACGATTTTCCTCCTCAGGAATGTGTCCATCCGGGCCGCCGGAGACGGGGGCGGCCTGAATCCTTGGATCAGGTCGTCGAAGAGAACTCCGAAAGACGGATTTCGATTTCCGAGAGACGGCGATCGATGACCGAGAGACGGTCGGCCAGTTCGATCATGTCGGTCTCAGCTTCGCTCAAAAGATCACCCGCTATCTCGCGGCGGATGCGGGTGCACAGCTTGCGGGCGAGCGTTGCGTCGCCGGGGGTGTAAGTCATGGCGCCGCGCGCAATAAGGGCGTCCAGCACCCCCTCAGCGGCGGCGACCTGCGCGAACAGCGCCGATTTACCCGATCCCTGGGGTGCGACGACCAGGTGCGAGCGGCTGGCTGGGGCCATTTCGGCCATGCCGCCGCCACGCATGGGCGGCCATTGACCGATTCCGCATCCGGTGCTTGAGAGCGCTGCCGCCCCAACAAGCAGAGATCGAACGAACGCGCGGCGGGATAATACGTATGTCATCGCTCAGGCCGCCTGGGACAACGCCGCGATGGGCTTGTCGGCGTTGTCCGTCGTCGTCGCCGCCACAATCACGCCGCGCGCATCATGGGAGGGAACGGTTCCGGACAAACCGAAGAGAGAAGCCAATCCCAGTGCTGTCAAAAGGTCGGCGGGCTGACCGTTGACATTGTCGAACGCACAGCCGGTTCCTTTCAGACGGCACCGCTTGAGGACCTGCACGAGAAAGCCGACACCGGATGTATCCAGGAACGGAACGTCCTTAAGATCGACTGTAAGGGCCTCTGCAGCCGCATTCGTCAGCACTTCACCCGCATTACGATGGGAAGCCAGCGCAATACCGTCGAGCGGCCCCGCCAACGCGGCGGTGGTGCGGTTCTCAGTTTGGGTAAGCGTGATGTTCATCGGACAATCTCCATTACGTGTGCTTCCTGTGGAAACAAAAACGCAAGGATCAGGCCCAACCTCGAAAAGTTATTTATTTATTATTTACAATATCTTACAAGGATTTCGACATTCGAAACCATGCTTCACTGCCCCAAATTGAAGCGGTTCATAAAGGCATTGCCGCAATCTGATAGAACAGAACGCGCTCCGGCCCGAAACGAAAAGCGGCGGGCGTCCGTCTCACGCCCGCCGCCGAATGGCGTTGCGGTCTAACCGCAAAGTGAGGAGGAGCTAGCGGCCCCGGCCGAACGCCATAACCAGAAGTGTTTCGAAGACGATTGCCGTGTCGGTCCGCAGCCAGGTGGAAACGCGCCCGATGGAGGCGGCGTAGCTGTGATCGTACATGATTTTGCGGCGAACATCGTCCAGGGTTTCGTCATAACCCTGACGGACTTGAGCCAAGCCGGTGATCCCCGGGCGGACGCCAAAGGTCCGCTCAATGTAGAACGGAATCTCCCGGTCCAGAAGCCGGCAAAAGCCGGGCCGTTCGGGACGCGGTCCGATGAGGGACATCTCCCCGCGCAGCACATTCAGGAATTGCGGCAATTCATCCAGGCGCGTCTTGCGCAGGAACAGTCCGACACGGGTAACGCGGGGGTCGTTCTTCTGCGCCCACGCCGGGCCGGAACCGACCTCGGCATCCGTCCGCATGGACCGGAACTTGATCATCTCGAACAGTTCGGTCCGATCCCCCAGCGCCCGTCCGACCCGGAGTTGCCGAAAGAACACCGGACCGCGGCTTTCAAGCTTTACAGCCAAGGCTATGACAGGGAACAGGGGCGCTGTCAGCGCAAGCCCGACCAGGGCGCCTGCGACATCCACCGCTCTCTTGGCGCGTTCCACACCGCGCACCTCGCCGGACAAGCCCGTCTTTTCCGATGCAGCGCGGCCGCTCCACCCCTTCATTCGGCCGGTCGCATAGTAGAAAACGCCGACCAGATTGGCGGCATGACCGCGCAGCGCATAACGCGCCGCGGACCCTGCCCTACCCAACGCCGGTCCGAACAGCGCGGCAACGAACGCCGCCCCCAGGAGCAGGGCGAGCGACGCCATGACCGGCGACACCGGCGCAAGATAGATCGATGCGACCGCCATGAACGCGATCAGAAGAGGGCAAATCATTCTCAAAACCTTTCCAGATAAAAAGCAGAAAGCGAGGCCGGGTTTCGCCGGCGACAGGCAACGATGCAGGCGGAGCGCCTGCTGGACGTTTCCAGCGCCAATGCGAACGCGCCGACGCCAGTCCGCACCGTCCGTCGCGTCTTCCGCCTCGCTCACGCGGATGAACGGGTCGTAGAGGGTCCGGTATCCGGCCTCCGCGATCCGCATCGGCACGATGAAATCGTCATTTATCGTATCTTCGGAGAGTGGCCGCCAAAGCGACCGTCTGATCGCGTAGAACGCCCCATGCGCCCCAATAAGACCCGCAACCGTGGATTCGCCGACCTTGACCGCGCGTTGGATCCGCCAATAGAGGCGTTCTCCCACAGATGACGTTGCCGGTAGGATGTAACCGCCCCCGACCGCGCCGGTTTTCGGATCCGAGAAATGCCGGACCACCCGGTCGATTGCGTCGTCCCGCGGTATCGCAGAGACATCGCTGAAGACAACGATGTCCCCGCCCGCACCGGCCATGATGTCATTGAGTACGGCCAGCTTTCCGCGGTTTTCCGGAAAGTCGACGATGGAAATGTCGAGCGCGGGATAGCGGGCGGCGCAGTGGCGCGCCCGTTCCACGGTTCCATCGGTCGAGCCGTCGGAACCGATCACGACGCTGAACCTGTCTTTCGGATAGGTTTGCGCCGCCAGCGCGGCGATCTTCCGTTCGATGTGCGCCGCCTCGTTGAATGCTGGCATGACGACCGTCACATGCGGCTGCCGGGCAGGACCAACGGCGTCGGTTTCGGTGTTGGCGGAAAGGTGCGACCGTTTACAGCCCGCAGCCAGCGCCATCAGGGCCGGATATCCCACATGGTGGTAGGCCAGCAAACTTGCTGCTGTCAAAACGGCGCCTTCCATCAGAAGTGTATTCATGACTTCGAACCATCCAAGAATGCGGTGAAGAATGGACCTAAGCGGCCATCCGGGCGGAGCCGAGCGAGGCGATGAGATCCGCCAACCCATCGGGTAGAGACTTCCGGGCCTCGATACCCAGCGCAGCGGCGGCCTTTCTTGGGCTTCCCAAGGAGTAGACGATATCGCCCGGCCTGGCCCCGGCAGTGCGCCGTTTGGGGTCGGCACCAACAATTCCCCCAATCGTGTCGAGCAACCGGTTCAAATCCGTTTCGCGCCCAGTGCAGGCGTTGAACACAGGCGCCTCCACTGACGCATGCTCCATTCCGGCTAAAAGGAAGCGGACGATATCGCTGACATGGATAAAGTCGCGCACCTGGCGCCCGTCCCCGAAGACGGTAATTTCACGGCCGCAAACCGCACGATCCGCAAAAATCGAAATCACGCCGGAGTAAGGCGACCGTGGGTCTTGCCTGGAGCCATAGACGTTAAAGAACCGGAATCCCGCGCTGGGTATGCCATGTATGATACCACCAATGCGCGCGTGGTGTTCGCAGGCCAGCTTGTCGACGCCATAGGCGGTCAAGGGGTTTGTGGGGTCGTCTTCCGTCAGGGCGTAGCCGCCCGCCGCGCCATAGACGGCGGCGGATGAGGCATAGACGACCGGCGCGGGCGCATCCTTTTTCAAACGCGCCGCTTCCTGGGCCACTCCTTCGAAAATACCCACCGTTGCAGAGATGTTGGTCCGGTGTGTTGCGTACCACGCCTCGTTCGATTTCTGCACGGACGCCACGGCGGCAAGATGGAACACCCCATCCATGCCGCGCAGCACGTGCCGGACAATGATGGGGTTCGCCACATCGCCGCACACCACCGCAGCTTTCGGGTGGATGTTTTCCCACCGCCCCGTGGAAAAGTTATCCAGAATGCGTACCTGGTGACCTTGGCGGATCAGAGCGTCGCAAAGATGCGACCCGATGAAACCAGCCCCACCCGTAACGAGATAGTGCGCCATTTGTTTCTCCTCACTTTGCCGAATACCGGTCGCGCCGGCCCTCTGGTTCGGTCAACGCAAGTTTCGGGCATTGGAGGAGAGGCGTTCGATCGGCCAAGGGAATCCAATCGCTTACATCCAATCGGACGCGATTCCAGTTAATGAATTGAGTGAGAAAGAAATCAATATGACGCAGTAACCTGACACGGCACTTGGCGAGTTGTGTCAGATTGGGACGGCTTGCACGCCAACAGGCCGGAATACAGGCGGCCCACTTCTTGCGCCTATATGGTGCAAGGAGGACCCGCCATGACGAACGATCCATTCTGTGTTTTTGAGGGCAGGGAAAGCGACATATGGCTAGCCCTGGACAGCAGCGGTTTCGGCGGCATTGAAAGCCACGTCGCCGCCTTGGCCATCGCCCTGAAGGAATGGGGTTTTAAGGCGACCGTGGTTTTTCTGGAGGATCATGGAGGCGAACACCCGCTTGCAGAGCGGCTTGCGAAAGTAGGAGTTCCGTTCGTGTTCGCAAACGGGTCGCCCGGCCTTGCACATCTGATATGGCGTCACAGGCCAAAAGCCGTTCACAGCCACGGATACAAAGCCAACATCATCTGCCGGCTTACAGCGCGTCTATGCGGCGTAGACAGCATCTCCACCTTTCATGCAGGGGAGCAGGGGATGGGTCGGACGCGCATTTACACTGCTATTGACGAGGCAACCGCGTTTCTTTCCAAGAGAATTGCGGTAAGCAGCGGGATCGCAGACCGTCTCCCCTATACAAGTACGGTTATCGATAATTTCGTCCCCTTGCCCGACCTTCCCGTCTCCAACAGGCGAGAGAGTATCGGATTTGTCGGACGCCTCTCCCATGAGAAGGGGATCGACCGGTTTTGCCGCGCCGCCGACATCGTAAGAGAACGTTCGGATGTGTCCTTCCACGTATTCGGAGACGGTCCGATGCGCCCGCAGCTTGAGGCGCACTATCCATTCATAGAGTTTCACGGTTCCGTCACGAACCTGGAGAACCGGCTTCAAAAGCTGCGCTTGTTGGCGATGCCGTCGCGGGCGGAAGGTTTGCCGATGGCGGCGCTGGAAGCGATGGCTTCGGGATTGCCGGTGCTCGCCTCTCGTGTCGGGGGATTGCCGGAATTGATCGACGACGGGCAGAACGGGTGGCTCATCGACAGCAATGATGATGTAACCGACCTTGCGAACGCCATACACAGAACCCTCGAACTCTCCGACGAAAAACTTATTGAAATCGGCCGAGCCGCCCGGGAGGCCATCGCGTCTCGATATTCTCCCGAGCGCATCGTTCCCAAGATTTTGCAGGTATATGGATTCGAGAAACGGCTTCATGCATACCACGACCTGGCGATGGAGGCCCGCCGTGCCTAACCGGCGCGCGGTCTACGGTGTCTTTGTTCTGGCCGGCATTGCGAACGCCACGATCAAGCCTGCCGCGGCGACCATTACCGGGAATGGGTGGCTCCACGCGATGCTGAACGGTTTCGATATCAACGCGATTGTCTGGATGGCGCTGGCCATCGGCATATGGCGGCTATGGGATGAGGGGACGCAAGCCTGCGGGGTAACGGAATGCGGGGCGGTCATGGTTGCAAGCCTGGGCTTCCTCATGCCCCTGGCCTCGGTCAGTTGGATGGTTCTTGGGACAACCTGTCTTTGCGCCGCCGTCCTGTCATCATCCTCACCGTCATTCAGGGGGTTGACCATCATTGGCCTTGCCGCGGTCCGGGATCCGGTCGCGAAAGGGCTTCTGGACGTTTTCGCAGAGCCCCTGCTTACGCTCGACGCTTATGTCTCATCCCTCCTTCTTATCCTGCTGGGCAAATCGGTGGAGAGAGAAGGGAACATCATGGCCGCGTCTTCGGATCACGCCCTGTTGGTCATGAGCGGATGTTCGTCCTTTACAAACCTGTCGCTGGCGCTATTGGCGTGGGCGTCGATCATGGTTGGGTTTTCCCGGCCGACATGGAAACTGCTGTGGATTGGCGGCACAATCCTAGGAACGGCCGTCGTTCTGCTGAATTCAGCGCGCCTAAGCCTCATGGCGCTCTCCATCGACACCTACCGTATCGTCCATGACGAATGGGGGGCGGACGTCTTCCTGCTGGTCTCGACGATGCTGATTGTTTCCTCCATCTATGTGGGCCTTCGCCATGCACGCTAGTCGATCCTTCAGCGGAAGCATCCTTGTTCTGTGTTTCCTGACAGCCGTTGCGATCCTCTCGATCATGGGGAAACTGATGACCCTCCCCCCAACGGCGGACGCCCGGGAGGAACTGGCGAGCAACAATTTCACCGGGTTGGGTCTGGTCATGCTCGACCGGCGGGCCTTGTCCAGGGACGGTGTCTATACGCTGACCCGGTTCGCGCGGCCGCCCTGCAACGGCGTTCTAAATGTCGTAAAGCTGCAAAGAAACGCGGAGGGAGCCGGGTTGCTGGCGCAGGCGGTACCGAACGCACGGGTCCGGTTTGTTCTGGACGGGACCACTTACGAGACGTTCCCGACGATGAGATACTGGGTGGCGCGCCTCAGCTTTGCGATCGGAACCTCTATCGGCCGGCAATACGCGCCGCCCGTCCTGGCTGCATACTCGGAACTCGGAGATTGCTCACTCTTGCCCAAGGGATCCTGAAGCCGGCCCAATTTGGGCCAGACAATCGATTTTTCTAATACGCCCTTCCCAACCATCGCCAAACCGTGTCATTTTGGGCCGAATCCGCCGGCTCGAAGAGGTTTTCATGGCGCAGATCCTGATGGTCGAAGACTCCCCCACGAACGCGGCGCTGTATGCGGCATTTCTGGAAGACGCCGGACATACGGTGCTGCACGCGGACACGGGCAAGCAGGCGCTGAAAACGGCGGAGGACAGTAATCACGATCTGATGCTTCTGGATCTGCAGTTGCCGGACATGGATGGCTTGGATCTGCTGTCCAAGCTACGGGGTGCGGGGATTGTGAAGCCCGTCGTCGTCCTGACGGGGAACGGGTCCGTGCGTGTCGCCGTCGACGCGATGCGGGACGGGGCGATGGATTTTCTGATGAAACCCTGCAGTTCGGAAAAACTCACCGAAACCATCAGCTCCGCCCTGGAACGCTACAGTCATTCAAGCAATCCTCCCCTGTCAGCGGACGCACCGCCGGTCGGGAAGAACGAGGGGTCTTCTTCAAGCAAAGCAGGGCAATCCGGTTTCTTGGGAAATTCCGCCGCCATGCGGAATGTTTTCTCGCTGATCGAGGCCGCTGCCAAAAGCGACGCCTCCGTCTTCATCACGGGAGAGTCGGGAACCGGCAAGGAGCTCTGCGCGCAGGCGATCCACAAATCCGGCGCGCGTCACAATGGCCCCTTCGTCCCGCTCAACTGCGCGGCGATCCCACGAGACCTAATGGAATCCGAGATCTTCGGTCATCGGAAAGGATCGTTCACCGGCGCTGTAGGAGATCGCGAAGGCGCGGCGGCCTATGCGGACGGCGGCACGCTCTTCCTTGACGAACTGTGCGAAATGGACCTGGACCTGCAAGCCAAGCTTCTGCGTTTCATCCAAACCGGCAGCTACAAACGCGTGGGAGATGAAACTGAAAGACGGACGGATATCCGCTTTGTCTGTGCGACAAACCGGGACCCTCTATCCGAGGTGCGGGATGGGCGCTTCCGGGAAGATCTGTATTACCGTCTCTACGTGGTTCCGATACAGATGCCGCCGTTGCGCGAACGCGGGCGCGACATTCAGGACTTGGCCGAGCGGTTCTTGCAGGATTTTTCCGCGATTGAAGGAAAGAAATTCACACATTTTGGTCCGGACGCGCTCTATGCCCTCCAAAACCACGCCTGGCCCGGCAACGTCAGGGAATTGGAGAACGCGATCCGGAATATCGTCGTCCTGCATGACGGAGACGAAGTTTCCCGGGAGATGCTGCCGCCAACCGTCGGATCGGCAACCCCGGCCGGTGGAAGCACGGCCGCGGCTCAACCCGAGCCCGGGTCCGCCGCCTCCGGAACGCCGCCGCTCGATTGGCTGGTCCGCCCCATCGAAGAACTGGAGATCATGGCCATCGACGCTGCCATTGAGAAATTCAACGGCAATATAAGCCGGGCATCCCGGGAACTCGGTATTTCGACGTCCAGCATCTACCGCAAGAAAAAGGCTTGGGACGAAAAGAACGGGAACACCCCCGCAATATAGCGCCGAAATCTGTCCGGGACAGGTACCAGTCCGGCCGAGAGAGCGTAGATGCCGAGACACGCCAAGCCCGCCGTCCCAAGCGCCAGCGCGTCCCAAGGCGCAACGGTCTTCCATTGGCTATACGTGACGCCAGCCAATCCAATAGCGCCAACCGTCGCCGCGACCAGGAGCCTTACCATGCGATAGGGTATCGCGGCATGCCGTTGCGCAAGATAGCCGATCACGACAAGCCGGAACGTCAGCGCCGCCCCTCCCGCGGCAATCGCACCCCATGCGCCCATCCCCGGCGCTTGCCTCTCTATAGCGGGTACCAGCAGGATCGCCAGAATGACGGCAATGGTAGCCGTCGCCCCTTCCGCAAGAAGCGGACGGTAGGTGTTCTTTCCGGCATACGCCCCCAGATTCACAATGGTGCTTGCGGCATGAAGCACCGCCAGCGCCGCGAGCGCGGGAACGTAGACCGCCGCCACGTGATACGCCGCCGGTGTGAGCATTGCGATTGCAAACGGGGAGAGCGCCGCGACGAGTAACGCGGCCATCAGCGCGGCAACCAACCCTAGCTCCCCGCGTCTTGCGCAAAGGGCGTCGCCGTTCTCCCGCTTAAGCACAGCGAAGCGCCGCGGGAACCACCACATTTCATACGGCTGCAGCAGGACCGCCGTCATCAAACCGAATTTCGCCGCCAAGGCGTAGTGCGCCAGGCTGACAGCATCCACGTTCCCAGCCACGATCCATCGATCCGCGCTTCGCGTCAAAAAAGCCAGCAAACCAATGCCGATCAGCGGTGCGGCGTAACCGCCGTATCTGGAAAGCAGACCAAGATTAAGGGAGATGCCGGTGTCTCTGGCTTGCCGAAAGATCACGAAGAGCGCCAGGGCTACGCACGCGATCATCCCGGCGACCAGCACGCCGAATACCCCAAAACCCACAAACAGGGCAATGGCGGCCAATCCCGCCTGAAACAAAGCCCTTCCGCCGGCGCCGCAGAGATACTCCACCGCCCTGTCCTGCATCCGCAGCCATCCGAACGGCACCATGATCACCGCCGAGCATGACAGGCTGATCAGGATGATACGCACTTCCCAGACGTAGTTATCGTCTGCCCCCGATGGCCACGGAAGGGCACTGGCGATAAGCGGCGCCGCCATCTGCCCGGCTATAAGAAACACCACCCCGGTAAGGAGGGCGAATCCCAGAATGGATCCCGCGATTTTCCTCCGTTCGGCGTCATTCTCCGCGCCACCGGCAAATCGGAACAAGGTGTCGGCCAGCCCCAACCCCATCAGAACCGAGAGAAGGTCGGCCAATGTCTGGATTACGTCCAACACCGCGAATTCAGCCGGGCTTAGGAAATTCGTGAAGACCGGCACCATGGCGAACGACGCCCCTTTCGCCAGCACAATCGCCAGACCGTAATACGCCGCCTGCTGCAGCGCCCTCGGCAAAGTGCGAATAGGCCACATGCCCTTGTTCCTTTCCGGGCGCTTACTTCGGCGCGCCGGTCCGGCGTCGACGGGCGGCCCCCACCGCGGCAACCAGACCGATAACCGCCAGGGCGTTCAGATGAGGCAAAGGCGCCGCGCTGATTTTGGGGATTGGGCTGTCGTTCAAGGCTTCAACCGGGTCGGACCGGACAATGAAAACAGCGTCATTGAAATCGTTGTCGCCTGTGGCGCGGTTCAGATCCTCGAAACCGACGACAATCTGGTTCGCGTCGCTGACATTCAGCATGGCGATGTGCCGGGTGTTCCGCGATACATCATCGACTGTCGCATCCGCCGCGTTTTCCGGGTTCAGGAAGTCCAGACTCCAATAGGTATTGGGATCCGCGTTGTTGTCCCATCCATTGACGCCACTTCCATTCCATGCGTTAGCGGATAGAAAGAAACCGACATTGGAGCCCGCCTCGAAGACGGCCCCGTTGCTCATCGTCCATTCGGTGCTGGAAATCGCGTCGATGGACCCGCCGCCGAACACGACTGTATCGCCCGTGTTGAGCGACCCGCCGGACCCGGATGCGGAAAAGTTCGGGAACATCAGATCCATCGCGGAAACACCGCTCAGCGAGCCGATCTCGGACGGACCGATACGCCCCGATCCGTTCGTATCGATATCGCCGAACGTCAATCCGTCGAACGCACCGTCGTCGTAAACGAAATAGCCGACGGAGTTCCGGTACCCCGCGCCTTCGGACACAAAAGTTGTCGAAATCTGCGAATTCGCACTGAGCGTGAGACTGGGAAAGTAACTCTCGCTCAGGAATTCCGCGCCCACCGCCCGGGCTTCCGGGAGTTGACGGCTGACCGTGTCGAGTATGGTCTGATCAACCGGTACGAAGTCGTAGTCCTGGGCTGCAAGAGGATGTCCGGTCAGGACGAACGCACCGGCAGACAAGGCACCTGCAATAAAGCGCTTCATATTGATTCTCCAATTGGGTTTCGCCAGGCACTTTGGGCTTGGTCAGCAAGCCCCGTACCCAAACTAAATTTTTTATTTTTCAGATAGTTATAAGTTCACTCATCAAGCCGACGGGAAATGCAGTTCAATTTGAGGCAGCATTCTGCATGCGACCGGCGCGCAATGATGCGGCGGCAAAGGCGACGATCCGCGCCCGAAGTGCATTCAGGCGGGTGTCATCCAACTCGGCGGCCCGCCGCCATCTAGTGGGAAGGTCGGATTTCAGTTCGTCGATCAGGCGTTTGGCATCAGGGTCGTTTTCCGCGCGCCCCTCAAGCCAAAGCATCCATCGAAGATCGGCTATACCGTTCGAGAATTCGATAAGGTCTTCATGGATTTCCGACGCATTGCACGGATCCAACGATGGATAGAGGAACTGAAAGTCGTCTTCGCGGCCGTCTGTCGGATCGAACGGATCGGCCGTCGGCATTCTGGCGTGCCATTGCAGGTATCCGTCAGCGCCGGCGCGCCACAGATAGAAGCCCGCCGCCGCTCTGGGATTGCCCATATTGTAGAACCAGGGCGAGACTCCTTTTTTTCGGATTTCGTCAATGTCGTCTCGATCCACACCGAAACCGGGATTCACAAGCACGGTATCGAACAGTTTCAGCACCTGTCGGTCCCTTTTGCTGTTCAGATGGCCCAGTAATTTTGCATCCGGTGCAGTAGATCGGAACACCGACACCACCTCCTTCAATCCGTCATGCCCGTTTGCAAAATTGCTAGGCTCGTCCGCAATCGACCACAGGATCGGCCCTAAATCCAAACCCGCGAGATCACGCGTCACCGCGCCGGCGCGCGCTGCCGCTTCCTTCAACCCATCTCTTTTGACGGTCCATTTGAAACTGGCATAGGAAACCAAGGGCGCATCGAAGCGGTTTTGGCGAACCCGCTTTGCCATGTCCGTATGACGCTCCCTGAAGTCCCCTTCCGGCAGAGAGAACGGAGGGGCGACCGCTGTCAGGCCGAACCGGCGCAGCAATGCCAAGTCGCAGCCCGCTGCCTCTGAGCGCGATCCGGCGAAAGGCCCAAACCACGAAAGATGGGGGGCTTCCTCCAGATATACCCCGATTGACCTGTTTGCCGCCGGTAACTGCAGATCCAAGATCGACAAGGTCACTGGAATGACGGCGTTCCCCGCTCGGTGGCCGATCACGATCCTCCCCAAATACGATCCGGCCGGCGTGTTCGAAGCGGATACCGCCCGGATGCTGAGCCGCCGGCGCAAACCGGCCGTCAGCCGAACCCGGTCCGTTGTATCGGAAAGCCTGTCGGCCCGCGCCTGCACGACCGTTCCGCTGGGTGACGTCCGTCCGAATCCCCATATCCCCTGTCGCAATTCGACGGACAGACCGTCGGGCCAGTTTGAAGCCGGCTCGAATGAAATACCGACAACCTGATCTTCCGGCGGTGCCGAAAGCCAGACATCCCAGGACCTGCTATCCCCTCTCGCCAACCGCCCCTGCAAACCCTCCACCGGCCCCGACGTGCGCGGTTCCTGCGCGGTGAACGCAGAGAGGGAAGGGGGGTCCTCTGCGGTGAGCGGTTCGACAACGCGCCATGTGTTGTCGAACACGCGCCTTCTGTATTCCTGAACTTGCTGTTTGGCCGTGCTGCCGGTAGCCGGCTCAAGCAATAGTCCCGCGATATAGCGCGCGGTTGAAAGATCTCCATCCACTTCAATGACGAGCCTGCCGCCAACCACCTCGATCTCACCGGACACCAACCCGCCGCGCCTGCCCGCGGTGAGGTCCCAGAGGTCGCCATCGATTACCGCTTCTGCGCGCGCGCCCCGCATGTAGGTCTCCAGGAACCAAGCTTTCGCCGTTTTGGCTTCGGCGCTGATCGGCTTTCCATTGATCCGAATTGAACGACGGGTCCAATAGGGCAGCGTCTGCCATTCACCGGGATCTTCAGTCCAGAGCGTCACGCGCCAGATACCGTCCGGGACCTCTGCCTCGAAACGCTCCAACCCACGGATACCGTCTGAAATCAACGCATCCCCGGCGGGGCGTTTCAGTCCGGTCATCTTCTTGCCGAAAGCGCCCGCCGCCGTCGGATCGATCTTCGTGAAGCCGGGAAAAACCGCCGCATGACTGGGTCCGAAATCCCACCCCATCGAACCCGCAGGCAGAA
>JANQIT010000252.1 GCA_028282025.1 Hwanghaeella sp.
TGTTTGACGAAGCGGTGGTCGCGTTTCACAAATCCAAGGCGGCGCAGGAAGGGGTCCCGGGTCTGGTTGCCTTGCGTCAGCATTTCGAGGCGGCGCGCAAGCAGGTGCTGGATCGCCATCGCCACGCCGATGCGGAGGAAGCCACCCGGCTTCTGGTCAATCGTCTGTTGCATGCGCCAAGCGCCGCTTTGCGCGATGTGGCGGCGGAGGGCAGCGTCGCGGACCTGCGGGATACGATCACGGTGAACCGCGTCCTGTCCCGGCTGTTCGATCTTAGGATCGAGGAGCGGCGGGACCGGGCGGCGGATGACGGGAACGAGGAATGAGTTGGCGCGATAGATTGGACCGCGTGGTTGCGCGGTCGCGGGAGTTGTCGGACCGCATGGCGAGCGGAACCCTGGAGGCGCAGGAATTCACGGCGCTTTCCAAAGAATATGCCGATATTTCCCCAATTGTAGAAAAAATAGAGGAATTTCGTGCGGTAGAGCAGGAACAGGCCGGTCTTGCCGAATTGCTGGACGATCCGGATACGGATGCGGAGATGCGCGGTCTGGCCAAGGAAGAGCAGGAAGCGCTGAAGGAACGTCTGCCGGAACTGGAGCATCAACTGCAATTGATGCTGTTGCCGAAGGACGCCGCCGACGCCCGGAACGTGATTGTCGAAATCCGCGCCGGCACCGGCGGGGACGAGGCGGGTCTGTTCGCCGGCGACCTGTTCCGAATGTACCAGAAATATGCCGGGCTGCATGGCTGGCGGATCGAGCTGATCGACGTCAGCGAGACCGATATCGGCGGTTTCAACCAGGTTATCGCCTCGATCAATGGGGCCGACGTCTTTGCGAAAATGAAGTACGAGTCCGGCGTCCACCGGGTTCAACGCGTGCCGGTTACGGAAAGCGGGGGCCGGATCCACACCTCCGCCGCGACGGTCGCCGTTCTGCCGGAAGCGGAAGAGGTCGATGTCGCCATCGACGAAAAGGACCTGCGCGTCGATACCTACCGCTCGCAGGGGGCGGGCGGTCAGCACGTGAATACGACCGACAGTGCGGTGCGCATCACCCACCTGCCGTCGGGTATCGTGGTGCAGTGCCAGGATGAGAAGTCGCAGCACAAGAACCGCGCCAAGGCGATGAAGGTTCTGCTGGCGCGGCTTTATGAGCATGAGCGCGAGCGCCAGGAAACCGAACGCGCCGCCGACCGCAAGGGACAGGTTGGGTCCGGCGACCGATCAGAACGCATCCGGACCTATAACTTCCCGCAGGGCCGGGTGACGGATCATCGTATCAATCTGACGCTCTATAAGCTGGACAAGGTGCTGGAGGGTGAGGCCCTGGACGAGGTGCTGGACGCCCTGGTGCTGGAAGAGCAGAGCGCGCGGCTTGCGGCATTGGCCGAGGATGCGGCGTGACGACGGTCTCCGGGCCGGATGCCGGTTCGGTCCGCGCCGACGCGTTTTTGCGCTGGGGGACGGAGAGGCTGAAGGCCGCCGGCCTGGCGGCGGATGCGCGCCGGGAGGCCCGTCTGCTGCTGGCCGCCGCTGAACAGGTGACGCCGGAGCATCTGATCGCCTATCCCGAACATCCGTTGAGCCGGGAGGAGACGGCGCGCCGCTTTGTCGAACGCCGCGCCGCGCGGG
Source organism: Hwanghaeella sp. (assembly GCA_028282025.1). Lineage (GTDB taxonomy): Bacteria > Pseudomonadota > Alphaproteobacteria > UBA8366 > Aestuariispiraceae > Hwanghaeella. The sequence goes on from JANQIT010000252.1 coordinate 1,637, forward strand.
AGCCGATTTCCCGCATCCTCGGTAGAAGGTCTTTCTGGAAGCACGAATTCGTCATCGGCCCGGCCGTGCTGGACCCAAGGCCCGATACGGAAACCCTGATCGAGGTTGTGCTGCAACGCCGACCGGACCTTAACGAACCCTTGCGAATTGCGGATCTTGGGGTTGGAAGCGGCTGTATCCTGCTGTCCCTGCTGGGCGAATATCCGCAGGCGCGGGGCGTCGGTGTCGATCTGTCCCCCGGCGCGCTGGAGATTGCGGCGGTAAACGCGCGCGCCCTGGAGGCCGAAACCCGCTGCACCCTGCATCGGGGTAGCTGGTGCGCGCCGCTGGAAAGCGGGTTCGACGTCATCGTTTCCAACCCGCCCTACATCGAAAGCGACGCCATCGCCGGGTTGGAGCCGGAGGTCGGCAACCACGACCCGCACCTTGCGCTGGATGGCGGCGCGGATGGGCTGGACGCCTATCGCCGCATCCTGGATTGCGTCCCCGGGCGCCTGAAAACCGGTGGGTTGCTGGCGGTTGAAGTGGGTTGGACCCAGGCGGCGGCGGTGTCGGATCTTTTCACCTGGGCGGGCCTTTCCGAGGTACTGACCCACGCCGATCTGTCCGGTGCGGAAAGGATCGTATCCGGATTGCGGCTTTGATGGCGTTCGGCGCAAAAAACGCTTGGAAATCCCGGCACCGGCGGCTAGTTTGACGGTGTTCCGGACATTGAGTTGAGCAATCACAGAACAGGTCGAAGACCTCAGTTACTGCGCTCTCAATGGCTTCTGGTCCTCCGCTACAGGACGTAAGAAGCGGTCCTAACCGTAAGGGGTCTTACGGGTGGGCTGTGCCGACGACTGGGACGCGCGTGGGTTGGTCCCGCGCTGCCCAAGAGCGTGCCGGGGGAGCCGCTTTGCGGCTATGGCACACGGGTTTGGAAACTATCTTGTGAAGAAAAGCATGAGACAAAACAATCAGTCGCAAGGCCAAAAGCGCGGCCGCAACAGGAACAATAACAATCGTCGCGGGGGCGGCGGCGGAGGGCATCGCCAAGCCTTCGATTCCAACGGTCCAAGCGTGCGCATCCGCGGGACCGCCAGCCAGATTCACGAAAAATACCTGACGATGGCGCGCGACGCCTCCTCGTCGGGTGACCGGGTGCTGGCCGAAAGCTATTTTCAGCACGCCGAGCATTATTACCGTCTTGTCAGCCAGGACGCGGAAGCCCGCCAGGCGCGCATGGCCGCCCGCATGCAGGCCGAACAGGAAGCCGAAGCCGGTTCCGACGAGGAGCAGGAAGAAGCCGATGTCGAGGTGACGGTGACCACGGTGACGCCGCCGCAGCAGGAGGGCGAGGAAGCGTCCGACAGCGGCGACAGCGCGGCGCAGGAAGCCCCGGCCGAAGCCAAGGCGGATGAAGAGGAAGAACGGCCCGCGCCGCGTGCGCCGCAACGCCGCCGCCGCAGTCCGCGCGCCAAGGCCCCGACCTCGCCGGCTGAACTGGCCGCCGCCGCGGAAAGCGCCGGGGACTGATTTTAAGCTGAAAGAGTTACCGCGTCAGGTGGGGGGCGTCAGCGCGTCCCCCACCTTTACCGGGCCGCCTTGGACAACCTTGGCATAGATACCGCATTCCGCATGGCCGAAGCCGCGCCGCAGGGTCAGCGGGATGTTCAGGTCGCGCACGCCGGTCGCCGGGTCGACATTGGTCGCCGCACAGCGTTCGACCGGTTCTTCGACCTTCAGACGGACGCCGTCGCCAAGCGTAATCTCCTTGCCGACCCAGGCCATTTCGCCCCAGGCGTCCAGCCCGTCGATATAGAGATTGCCGCGGAACCGGATCGGATCGACCGGCTGACGCATCACGCGTTCCACATCCTTCACCGTCGCCAGATTGATGATCGAGACGACATTGCTGGGCACATCCGAAAAGGTCTTGCCTTCCGGGGCCTCGACAATGGTGGGTTTGCCGCGCGATCCTTCCGGCAGAAAGCTCGCCAGGAACATCTGCAGCACCGTGCGGCCGGTCTGACTGGTCAGACAGCCCCGGCTGATCGCCTTGCCCTTGCGGGTGATGGTCAGATCAGCGCTGTCGCCGTCGAACTGAATGCCCAACTGGGCCAGTTTCTCATCGCGCGCCAGCATCAGGAATTCGGATTTCGGGGCCCAGTCGGGCCGGGTCTTGTCGACACGGCTGGACGCGTGCGCCAGGGCGAACCGACGGTCGAACGGCAGGGCCGCGCCCGGGGTCAGATCCACGGTTTCCGGGTGATCGGGGGAAAGCCCCTTTACCGGATACCGGCAAATATCGGTGATGGTGATCGTCATGGGGCGCACCCTATACGCCCGGCCGGTTTTCGGAAAGACCCGAGAATTCCCGGATTTCGCTTCGGGAGATTCAGGGGTACTGTGACCGGAGACGAACAAGGAATGGCTGCGGAACGCGATGCGCCGGCCCGGCGGTTCCGGCATGGGACAGGCCGAATACCGGCCGCCCTTCTCCGCGCACCAACTGGCGGGTCGGTCCCGGCAACGGCCTACCGGCGGACGATTTGCCGGCCTTGCTTCCCGAATAGTCCGGTCGGCGCCGGCAACGCCGGTAAGAATCGACGTGTAGAGTAGGAGTTTTGGAGAGTGTCCGTGTCCTTTTCCGCTTCCCATTTCGCCAGTGAGTTCGAAGATCATCTGGATGTGGCCGCGAAGACCCGCGATACGCTCGGTCCCGCGATGGAGGTGATGCATAATGCCTGGCTGTCCACCATCAGAGGCGGCGGTAAGATCCTGTTCTTCGGCAATGGCGGGAGCGCCGCGGACGCGCAGCATCTGGCGACTGAACTCTCGGTCCGGTACATTAAGGACCGCGCGCCGATCCCGGGCCTGGCGCTGACCACCGACACCTCGTCCTTGACGGCGATCGGAAACGATCTGGGGTTCGACCAGCTCTTCGCACGCCAGATCGAAGCGCTGGGCCGTCCGGGCGATCTGGCCTTGGCTTTCTCCACCTCCGGCAACAGCCCGAACGTGATTGCCGGGCTGAAGATGGCGCGCGAGAAAGGGTTGACCGCCGGCGGCTTCACGGGCCGCGGCGGTGGCGCTATGCTGGAATTGGCGGATCCACTTTTGGTGGTGCCGTCGGACTCGACGCCGCGCATTCAGGAGATGCATATCACGCTCGGCCATGTGCTGTGCGGCGCTTTGGAGAAGGAATTGGGGTTGGTAGGTTAGGTCAGGATCATGACGACGCTTTACGAAGTATACGCCATCAAATACGGCCATCTCGACGGCCGCCCGCCGGATGCCCTGATCGAAGGGGCCGACCCGCATGAAAGCACGCTGGGCATCAGCTATTTCATCTGGCTTTGCATTGGGCCGGACGGGCCGGTGGTGGTGGATCTGGGCTTCAGCGAGAAGACCGGAACCAAGCGTGGGCGGCAGGTGATCCGCACCCCGATGGCGGGCCTGCAGGCGATGGGCGTCGCGCTGGCGGATGTGAAGGACATTATCATCACCCATCTTCATTACGACCATGTGGGAAATTTCGACGCCTTCCCCAACGCGCGCTTCCACCTGCAGGATACGGAGATGGCCTATACCACCGGCCGCGATATGACTGACGAGCGCAAGCGCCACTTCTTCGAGGTGGACGAGGTCTGCGCCATGGTCCGCCATGTCTATGAGGACCGGGTTGTCTTCCATGCCGGCGATGAGGAACTGTTCCCCGGCCTCAGCGTTCATCATCTGGGCGGCCATACGGCGGGCCTGCAATGCGTGCGGGTCTTCACCCGGCGCGGCTGGATCGTGCTGGCGTCGGACGCCGCGCATCTCTACCGCCATTTCCACGACCGTCTGATCTTCCCCAACTATCACGATGCCGACGGCGTGCTGGCGGGCTACGACAAGGTTCGCGACCTGGCCGACAGCCCCGACCACGTCATCCCCGGCCACGATCCCAAAGTGATGGAGATCTATCCGGCGGCATCGGAGGATCTAGCGGATATTGCCGTCAGGTTGGATTGAGGGGACGTCTTCGTTTCAACATACCCGATCTATTGTTCGCATAGCGCAACATCGGTTGAAGGTCGCGCGTTTGATTTCTGGTGCGTGAAGATTGCTTCTCTGAATGGATAATGGAGAGTGAAGCTGTGAGCGTATCGATAAACAGTTACGATGCGATCTTCTTGCCTTCGGAACTTTCCGTATTGCTGGTTAGTTTCCTGTTCTGTCTCGCGCTTGCCCCGTTTTTCGGTGGGCAGGAAGTCGGATCGCTCAAAATACCTAAGCTGACCAATCGAAGTAGAGCTGCTCGCGTTCTTTTGCCTGCCGTGTTTCTGATTAGTCTGATGGGCTATGTGCCGCTGTGGTCTGTTGATTTTTTCACATATTTTGGGCTTATCGAAAACCCGGAAATGGCTCTGTCCGACTCGGATGCTGAGCCCGTTGGTCCGGTGGAACAGGGCCGGCGAGCGCCGACGGGTATAGAGGGACGGTATACTTTTAGCGGAAGAATTGGCAATTACGATGCCGATGCTTTCTTCGATTTGACCGAGGATTGCAATTTTGTGGGGAAGGTTTCCTTTTCGCCGACGCCGACGGGTGGCGTCTCGAATAAGATAAGAGGTTCTATAACCGGTTTAGAGATATATTTCGTGCGAACAATGAGCGAAGGACAGCAGGATCGGTTTTCTGGAAAACTGACCAATGACGGACAGGAAATTGCAGGAGAGTGGGGGGCTTTTCCCTTTAAGGCGAAACTAGGGTCCCCCATCCTGTCTTGTGTCCGATAGCATCATCCGAATTGCTGCCGGTTGGATGGGCCGTCACGGTAACGGTTGCGCTGGAGAGTCTTATGCAATCCCAAACTTCGATAATGCATCCGCCAGTCCGTCGCTGAACCCGGCGCCCTTGTTCAGGATGGCCGCCTGGTCCGGCAGATCCTTCAGGCGCGGGTCGCCTTGTTTGTAGCTGGTCAGCAGGGCGAAGGGGATCTTCTTGGTGGTGGGCATGGCGGACAGCGCGCAGGCGAGGTCGATGCCGGAAATATCGTCCAGCTCGGCTGAGGCCAGGACCATGTCCGGCCTGGTCTTCACCGCCATGGCGAGCGCTTCCAGCGGGTTGCGGACGGACGCCACGCGGTACCCGCAGGCGCGCAATTCGCGCTCGAAAAGCCGCGCCGTGCTGCGCCGGCCTTCGACCAGCATGATCTCGACATCCAGATGCTCCAGGTCTTCCACGTCCAGCGGGCGCAGTACGGGAAGCGAGCGGACGAATTCGCTGAAATCCCAGCCTTCATGCTCGATCTGACCGTCCAGGATGGCGCGCATCGTGTCGGAAAAGGTCAGTACGTCCTGAACCTGTTCCTCGGTGGGCCGGGCGAGGCCGTCCATATAATTCTGCAGCCGGTGCATGGTGACGTTCAGCAGGGCGTGGCGCGTGTGCCGCCCGGTTACGCACAGGCTGCCCAGTTTGCCGAGCAGGATGTCGAAGCGCCGCCGCCCTTCCTCCCCGCCGGAGGCGAACTGCTGGATAACGACGTCCAACTCGCCCAGCAGGTCGGTTGTCTCTTCAATATACTCGCTTTCGACCTGCTCGTCGTAACTGGCTGCATCGGCCATGATGTTTATACCGCTCTTTCTGAATGGATCCCCACCGGGGCGACTATAACCATGAAATCCTTCACGGTTTGTTAATGAGTGCAAGTCCCGGCTGCCAACCTTTTGCGCCGGGACCGGCGGCGTCTTCAACGCCGGATCCGGGAACCGCCGCTCCACGGTCTGTGCGAGCGTATCGGCCCGCGGCATGGGCGGCCTGGGTTCATCATGGGAGATTCCCCGGCGTCAGGGCGGGTCGTGCGGTTCGGTCTTTCTGTTGCGCGGGAAAGCTCTCGCGTCATTTCACCTGCGAGGATTTGCTCGCCAGCAAGCACAGGATCGCTTCCTGGTGCGGGGCGTCCGCGCCGCTCAAGTCGGACAGGAAAGA
>JANQIT010000285.1 GCA_028282025.1 Hwanghaeella sp.
GTCGGAGCGCTTCTGTCATGATGTCCCTTCAGTGCCGAGGAGACATAGGCCGACCGGCAGCGGCGGGCAACCGTCGCATGGGATTGTCCGGTTGCGGACCCCGCATCCGGCCGCTAGCTTTTCACAACGTTCGATCATGTCGCGGCAGGGGGTGGGACCAGATCATGAGTATTCGGACAATCCTTGTACATCTGGCAGTGGACGACGAGCGCAAGCATCGTCTCGACGCCGGAATATCGCTCGCCCAGGCCCTGGATGCTAAACTTGTCTGCCTTTACGTCGCCGCTGCGGTTCATATTCCGGCAGGGGCGGCGGGACGGGGCGCGTCGGCCGCCTATCTGGCCGAAGCGCAGCAAGTCGGCCGTGAGCGGCTTGAGGAAATCAAGGGCGAGACAGAAGCGACCTGTTCCGAAGCAGGCGTCGATTGGGAATGGGTGGCCAGCGACACCGAACATTTCGACAGCCTGATGGAGCATGTGCACCGGACCGATCTTACGATCCTGACACAGGTGCAATTCGACCATATCGAGGACCGGTTGATGTTCCAGCTTCCGGAACTGGTGATCCGTGAAGCCGGCGGCCCGGTGCTGGTGCTGCCGAAGGGCAAGGCTCCGGCAACCCTGTCCCAGCCTGTCCACACTCTTGTCGCCTGGCGGTTCAGCAAGGAAGCGATCCGCGCCGTTCGCGACACGCTCCCAATCCTGCATCGCAGCCGCAAGGTAACACTGATGGTGCTGGACCCGGACAACGCCCCCCATTGCGCCCCCGAAGCGGCGCGGGACTACCTGTCGCAGCACGGCATTACCGCGGACCTTATCCACAAGCCGGACGCCCCCCTGGTGGGTGAGGAGATTCTGGATACCGCCCATGCGGTCGGTGCGGACCGGATCGTTATGGGTGCTTACGGGCGCAGCGCGATCCGCGAAGTGTTCTTCACCGGTCCCAGCCGTTTCGTCCTGGGGCACACGGATATCCCGATCTATATGTCCCACTGAGTGCAGCGCGCGGCGCGTTTCCAACGGCGCGTTCGGCGCTATGGTTTGGACACAGTTTTCCGCAGGGCTTCGATCTCCTGACGGAGGGAGCGCACTTCCTCCAGCAGTTCCAGCCGCTCGTCATGCGCGGCGGCGGCGTCTTCCTCCGCTTTTTCACGAGACTCGGCGTCGCTAAGCGTTTGCAGGGAATTGACGATCAACGCGATGAACAGGTTAAGCACCGCGAAACTGGTGATGATGATGAAAGGCACGAAAAACAGCCAGGACCAGCCATGCACATCCATGACCGGGCGCACGATGCCCATCGACCAGCTTTCCAGGGTCATGATCTGAAACAGCGTGTACATCGACGACCCGACAGAGCCGAACCAATCGGGGAAATCCGACGAGAACAGTTTTGTGGCCATCACCGCCGCCACATAAAATACCAGCCCCAACACTGCAATGATGGACGCCATACCGGGCACAGCCGACAGCAACGCCCCGACGACATTGCGCATCTGCGGAACCACCGACAGCAACCTCAGAGCACGCAAGATGCGCAACGCCCGTAGGACCGAGAATGCCCCAGCCGAAGGGATCAGCGCGATTCCCACAATCACGAAATCGAAGACATTCCATCCCCTGGTGAAAAACCGTGGGCCGATGGCAAATAGCTTTAAGGCGATTTCTATCGTGAAGATACCCAGCGCGAGCCGGTCGATCACAACCAATACGCCGCCGACCGCCGCCATCACGGTTTCCGACGTTTCCAAACCCAGCGTCACCGCGTTCACGGCGATCACAACGCTGATGAAGTTCACGAAAGCAGGCTTCTCGACAAAATCGCGAACGGCGTGCCGCGCGGTTGCCAAAAAGCCCTTTGGGGCCTGCGCGGTCGTTTCGGGTGTCATGCCTACCTGATCGGCTTCGTTATACTTGCCTGGAAGGGAGTTAGTGCGCGATGTCGACAAAATCCAGGCTGGCCGTTCGGCATGGCCGGGCTGCTAAAGAAAAGGCCCGGTGAAACGAGCCTCGCCGGATCAGTCGTCGCGCTGTGTGCGCTCTTCGCGCTCGTGCCGTTCCTGTGCTTCCAGGGACAAGGTTGCGATCGGCCGTGCTTCCAGACGGCGCAGCGAAATCGGTTCCCCGGTATCTTCGCAGTATCCATACGACCCATCCGTGATACGCTGCAACGCGGCATCGATCTTGGCGATCAGCTTGCGTTCCCGGTCACGGGTCCGCAATTCCAACGACCTGTCTGTCTCCATGCTTGCACGGTCGGTCAGGTCGGGTTGGGCCAAATTTTCCTGCTGCATGCTCTCAAGCGTATCGGAACTTTCCCGCAACAACTCTCCCCGCCAGCGCAAGAGTCTTTGTCTGAAATACTCCTGCTGCAGAGGGTTCATGAACTCTTCGTCGTTGCTGGGAATGTAGTCGGGAGGAAGGAGATTGGCGGAAAAAGATGAGTTTTTGCTATCGGCGGTACGGGAAGAACGGCCAGTCGACATAACATACTCCTACGTTCGCCACTTGGCGGCGATTAACGTGCCCTCGCGCCGGGTGTATAGGGGGTGAAACGCTGAAACACAACGATCTTTTTGGTAAAAATTTGAGTGAGAATATTAAGAAAATGTTTCGGCGGTGCGGCGAAAATAACTGCCTCAGCGTTGCAGTTTGGCCAGTTCGACGCGCGCCCGAAGCTCGATTTCGTCCAATATTGCCGCCAGTTTGGGGTCTTCGGCCTGTACTTTCCGGTCTGAAGCCGATTGGGCGAGTTCTTCCAGCTTATCCGCAGGGATTATGCCGAGCAGAAGGCCGGTGCGCACGCCCTCCAGCGCGTCCAGCATATCCTCCCCCCAACCAAACGCTTGTCTGTTGCGTCCCCCGCCGGTTACGGCGTCTTCCACCGCGTCCACTTCCTGTAGCGCCAGAAGCGAGTCGGCCGCGCTGACCGCGCCGGCCGTAGACGCCGCGACGGTATCGGCTGCGTCCGCCGCACCGGCATCGCCAAGCGATGTACGGAAAGAAGCACTGCCCGACCGGGCCGCCTTTCCCGCTTTTCGCGTCGAACCAGCCGCTTTTGCCGATCCAGGTCCGTCGACCTTCATTGCGTCTATCCTCTGATCTTCGTGTGAACGGCGATAGACTATCTGGATTCCTGGTCGTGCAAAAGCGTCCTCGCATGGGGCTGCAAATTTTGCCTGCGCCGCCGGGCGTCGCGGCCATACTGGCCGTGAGACGGGACAAGCTGACCGGTTTCCAGGCATTTGAAGGGCTTTTCGCTCCTGTCGCGATGGCACGCTATTCGCATTGGTTTCCTCCGAGAGAGATTTTTGTAGAGATACGAGGCAGGAATGATCCGTTCCGCACCACCCAGTCCGTTCAGCCGTTTTGGACTCGGCATAGGGCTTGTCCTGACCCTTCTGCTCGTCGCGAATACCGCGGCGGCGCAGTCCAGAATCAAAGATATCGTCGACTTCGAAGGCGTCCGGGACAACATGCTGGTGGGCTATGGCCTGGTGGTTGGGTTGAACGGCACCGGAGACGGGCTGAACAACTCGATTTTCACTCGTGAGAGCCTGATCGGCATGCTGCAGCGGCTGGGCGTCAATGCGGACGACAACGCGTTGAACACCAATAACGTCGCCGCCGTCATGGTGACCGCCACCTTGCAACCCTTCGCCAGAAGCGGCACCCGCATCGATGTCAGCGTCGCCGCGATGGGCAATGCGGGCAGTCTGCTGGGCGGCACCCTTCTGGTTACGCCGCTGGTTGGCGCGGACGGGGAGGTCTACGCGGTTGCGCAAGGAACCCTTGCGGTTGGCGGCTTCGCGGCCCAGGGCGCGGCGGAAACCGTCATCAAGGGCGTCCCGACAAGCGGCCGCATCGCCAACGGCGCGATTGTGGAGCGCGAAGTGCCTTTCCGATTGGGCGACATGCGGCGCATGAATATCACCTTGCGCAACCCGGACTTCACGACGGCGCGGCGGGTCAGCCGGGCGATCAACGCCTTCGTGGGTCTTGAAACCACGCGCGTGCTGGACCCCGGCACCGTCGAAATGAACGTACCCGATACATATGAAGGCCAGATTGTCGAACTGATCACCGACATCGAACAATTGCGGGTCGAACCGGACCAGATGGCGCGTGTCGTCATCGACGAACAATCCGGTGTCATCGTGATGGGCGAAAACGTCCGTATCAACGAAGTCGCCATCGCCCAGGGCAGCCTGACCATCCGGATCACCGAGACACCGCAGGTCTCCCAACCTCAACCGTTCTCCAACACCGGCACGACGCAGGAGGTGCCGCGCACCGAGATCACCGTCGACGAAGGCGGGGACCGGCGTCTGGCGGTTCTGAATACCGGCGTAAGCCTGCAGGAAGTGGTCAACGGACTGAACGCCTTGGGCGTCGGACCGCGGGACATGATCACCATTTTGCAGGCGATCAAGGCCGCAGGCGCGCTGCAAGCCGAAATCGAGTTCCTGTGATGAGCGATCTTCTCCCCAATCAGGCGTTCGAACTCGCCACCTCCGGCATTCACCGTCCGGCAACAACCAACCTGAACAGTGCGAAAGCGGTGCAGGATCCGGACGCCGCGGCCAAAGATTTCGAAGCGTTCTTCATCGCGCACATGCTCGACCAGATGTTCGCCGGCGTCGCGACGGACGGCATGTTCGGCGGAGGACAGGCCGAGAAGACCTTCCGCGGCCTGCTCCATCAGGAATACGGCAAGGCAATCGCCGACAAGGGCGGGCTGGGGATCGGCAAGATCGTCAGCAGCGAAATCATTCAAATGCAGGAGCTCGCGAACCAATGACGACGGACGCTCTGCAGACGGCCAATCCCTATCTGCAACAGGAACCTGCACAAGAAGGCGAACTGGAAGCGGCCGACGCGCCCCCGGCACCGGCGGCAAGCTCCCGGACGGCGGCCATGATTGAACTGGTGGATAAACTGATCGACGTGCTGGACCGCGAGAACACCTTGCTGTCGCGCCCGAGATCCAAGGACTTGGGTCCGGTCGTCGCTGAGAAACAACGCCTGTTTGCCGACTATGAAACCATGCTGACTCAAATCGGCAGCATGAGCGGGTTGATGGCCGAAACCCCGCCCGAGCAAAAAACGCTTTTGGTGGCGCGCGCCAAACGATTCGATGACGCCCTGCGGGAGAATGAATTGAAGCTGGACGCGATGGTCAAGACCAGCGAGCACATCATGAGCGTAATGTCCAAGGTCGCGCGTAAAATGACCCAGCCCGTCCAAGGTTATGGCAACCGGGGAGCCATGGCGGACTCGCCTAAAACCATTGCGCCCGTCGCGATCGACCGGACGCTTTAATCCAAAGCTTCGGGCGCAACGCCGGAACTGGTCCGGCGATTGCAAGGAAGTTCCGCAGAGTGATTATCGCACGGGACTTCAACCATGAGCCTTTCCGCAGCCCTGGACGCAGCCGTCTCCAGCTTGGGATCGATCAACCAAGCGGTGAATGTGACGTCCCAGAACGTCGCAAACGCTACGAACGAGGATTACAATACCCAGGAAGCGATCTTCACCGACATTACGAACGGCGGCGTTCGCATCGGCGAGGTCACGCGCAGGGTAAACGATGGTCTGCGCAACGAACTCCTGTCCGAAATCAATACCGCGGCGGCTACCAATGCCCGCAACGAAGCCTATGAATTGATTGAGACCTTAACGGGTACACTGAACGGTTTGACGCCGCTAACCGATCTTGTCGACGATTTCCGCAATGCTTGGAGAGCCTTTGAAGCCGCCCCTGAAAGCGATGCCGCGCGAACCGATGTGGTGCTGCTCGGGCAATCGCTCACAACGGAAATCGAACGCCTCTCACGGGGTTTGGATACGATCGAAAATCAGATCAGAACCAACCTCGCCGGCACCATCGACGACTTGAACGCGAACCTGGCGGAGATAAACCGTCTGAATTCGGCAATCATCCGGGAACGCGCATCCTTCCGGCCCACCGCAGACTTGGAAAGTCTGCGCGATGCGCAAATTCTAGACGTCGCGGAAATTTTTGACGTCACCGTTCTGAACAATTCCGATGGATCGATTTCCCTGTTCACGACGACCGGTCTGGATCTGGTAGACGTTACCTCGTCCAATTTCACCTTCAACGAAGGCAGCTTCACGCTGACCAAGACAGGGTCCTCCTCCAACAACCTGCTGCCATTGATAACAGACGGAAGGCTGCAGGCGGAGATCAACCTTCTGGCGCGCGACGGCGCGTCGATCCAAAGTACGACCAACGGTGTCGGAACGATCCAGAAGCTGCGCAATCAACTCGACGAATTGGCCTTCTCCTTCGTCGATATCTCGGTTGCGCAGGCAACCGGCAACGTGTTTGTGGAAGAAACCACGGACATCACAACCCTTGCCGGCGTCGATACCGGGGACGTCATTACCATCAATGTCGGGGGCGGCAATCAGAATGTCACCGTCACCGCCAACATGACCGCCGCGCAGTTGGTCGCAGCATTGGATGCCCTAACCAACGTGGATGCGCGTATCGATGCGAACGGACAAGTTCAGATCCTGTCGAATGCCGGCGATATTACCATTACCGATACAAACGGCGCCGCGGCGGGATTGGGGATCGTCTCCGCCAGCCCGCAAACCTTCGCCCAAGGGCTTGCCGCAAGTTTCGCCCGCGCCTACCAGTCGGAAATCACAACCGGACGCGTCGCTCTTACCGCGACCACGAACCTGATCGCCACCACCGGATTAACCGACCCGTCAACCTTTACCGTCACAGCAGGCGGCGCCGGGGCGACCACGATCACCATCGGAACTGGTGTGGGTCAAGCCCAGACCGCCGGCGACCTGGTCGCCGCCATCAACAATATCGAAGGCGTGCGGGCCGAGCTGAACGCCAACGGCTTTCTGGAGATTTCCAGCACTTCCGGCAACTTGGTCGTGACGGATGCAACGGCGGCGCCCCTCGCCGCTCTCGGTTTCACAACGGTTGCCAACGTCGCAACGCTGGACGGCACCCCCTCAAACGGCGAAGCGGCCCGGTTCTTCGAAGCGGAAACCGGCGCCACACCGTTCGATGTCAGCCGGGTGAACTTCAGGGTCAACGACACCCTGATCGACAACAGCGAGCAGGTTAAGCAACTGGTTGGCAACCGTGTCGTGGATGCCTTGAATGGCGAATCCCGGAATCTGGCTGGGTCCGGCCTTTCCATTCAGAACGAGGACTATACCGGCCTTGCCGCCGGGATCCTGGTTGAGGTAAGCCGTCAGGGAGAGATCGCGACCCGCGAATTCACACGCGCCAATACGCTGCGCGAAAGCCTGTTCCAGGCTCTGCGCGACGAAGTCGGCGTCAATGTGGACGAGGAACTGGCGCGGCTCACCGTTCTCCAGAATTCGTTTGCAGCAACCGCCCGCGTGCTTAGCATCGTCGACGATCTGTTCGGCACGCTAGAGACAATCGTCCAGTAACCGCCAACGTCCGGCTGAACCAGAAGGGTAGGCGCCGTTGAAAAATCTGAAAGTCGGAGTTGTCGGCCTTGGCGTCGGTGAACGGCACGCCGCGGCATACCAGGCTATACCGGACGTTACCGTCTCGGCACTGTGCGACATCGATCCCGTCAAATTGACGGAGGTCGCCGACCGCCGACAGGTGGACGGCCGGTACAGTAATTTCCATCATATGCTTGAAGCGGAAGATCTGGACATTGTGTCGATCTGCTCGCACGACGACGACCACGCGGACCAGACCGTCGCCGCTTTCGAAGCCGGCCTTCACGTCATGGTCGAGAAACCCGTGGCGCTGAACCGTTCCGATCTGGCGCGTATCATCCGCGCGCAACAGGATTCCGGACGCCTGTTAACCTCCAACTTGATCCTGCGTCAAAGTCCACGTTTCATCCATCTGCGGGAGCGGGTCGCGGCCGGAGAATTCGGCGATCTGCATTATGTGGAAGGGGACTACCTGCATCAGATCCTTTGGAAGATTACCGAAGGATGGCGCGGGAAGATGGACTTCTACTGCGTTACATATGGCGGCGGCATCCATCTGATCGACTTGATGCGCTGGATCTGCGGGGAAGAGGTCACCCAGGTAACCGCCATGGCCGCCAAGAAGCTTACCCGCAGCAGCGCTTTCCCATACCCCGACACCATGACGAGCCTCCTTCGTTTCGAGAGCGATCTTCTGGGTAAATCGACCACCAGCTTCGGCACTCAGCGACCGATCATGCACACGCTCAATCTCTATGGCTCAAAGGCTAGTTTTGAGAACGCGGTGCCGGATGCCCGCTTCTACGGCGGTGACCGGCAGGAAGATCTGCGATCCGTGGACGATCCTTATCCGGCGATCGAGAAAGGCGACCTACTGCCGAAATTCGTGGACGCTGTCCGGAACGGAACCGAACCCGCCGTCAGCGCTCAGGACGTTTACCGCGTAATGGAAATCTGTTTCGCCTGTTGGGAATCGGTACAACAAGGGCGGCAAATCGATGTCCGATACACCCTATGACAAGCGGGACGCATTAGACATGAATGAGTCCCTGAAGCCAATTCCGTTCGGCAAGCCCCAATTGGATCAATCCACCTTCGACGGCGTCCAAGCCGTACTGGAGAGCGGTGTGCTCGTCCATGGCAAGGTAACGGAGGCCTTCGAAAACGCCTTCGCCGAAAGGATCGGAACGGCGCACGCCGTGGCGGTATCTAGTTGTACAGCCGGCCTGCATTTAACCCTGTTCGTGAAGCAGGTCGGCCCCGGCGACAAAGTCGCCGTACCCGCCATGACCCATGTCGCCACGGCGCATGCGGTGGAACTGGTCGGGGCGCAGCCGGTCTTTATCGATATAGATCCGGCAACCGGAAATATGGACCCGGCGCTGCTTGCGGAGGCAGCGCGGAGCAAAGGGCCGCTAAGCGCCGTGATGCCGGTCCACTATCTCGGCCTGCCCTGCGACATGACCGCCATCGCCGAAATAGCGCGGGATCAGAACGCCTTCATTCTGGAGGACTGCGCACTCGCCGTCGACGCCACCTATGACGGGCGAAAAGCCGGTGGCCTCGGCTTGGCGGGCGCTTTTTCCTTCTACCCGGTAAAGCACATGACCTCTATCGAGGGCGGCATGGTGACGACGAACGACGATACCTTGGCGCAGGCGATCCGTAAGTGCAGGGCCTTCAGCTACAACCGCAGCCTGGGCGAACGCGTCAGGCCGGGTATCTATGATGTCGATGCGCTTGGTTATAACTACCGTATGAGCGAGGTGGAAGCGGCCGTGGGGCTTTCCCAACTGGGGCGGCTGGACGATTTCCAACAGATCCGAAGCCGGAACGACGCGATCCTGCGGCAGGGTCTATCGGATCTTCCGAATATCACAATCTTCCCGGATCGCGCCGGAAAGGCCGTATCGAGTTTGTATTGCCTGAACATTGTTTTGCCAAAGGACGGTTCCGTCGAACGAGATGTCCTGGTTGACGACCTGAAGGCAAACGGCATCGGAACATCGGTTCACTATCCGTCCGCAGTGCCTTTGTTCACCTACTATAAGGACAAGTACGGTTACCGGGCCGGCGACTTCCCCAACGCCGAATGGCTTGGGCAGCAGACCATCTCTCTGCCGGTAGCGCCACATGTTTCAGAAGAGGACGCGCACAGGATCGTCGCCTGTGTGCGTTCCGGGTATGAGAAGGCTAGGAAACGATGAGCCATATTCCTTACGAGAGCCTGAGCGAAAAGCTGATCGGTCAGCGTATCATGTTGATCGGCGGCGCGGGCTTTATCGGGCACAATCTCTCCCTTGAACTGGCCCGTCTTGGCGCGACGGTGATGATCGTGGACAATCTGATGGTCAACAGCCTGATAGAGAACGCCTTCACGCAGGACCAGGATCCGGTGCAAAGGACGGCCTACCGGAATTTCCTGCACGACCGATTCTCGCTGCTGCGCGCCGCACGGGTCGAGCTTCGCAATGCCGACGCCCGTATTCTGACGGATCTGGGCCGCTGTTTCGAAGAGTTCGAACCCACGAAAGTCGTTCACCTGTCCGCCATCGCAAGCGCCGTGGATGCGAAACAGGAACCGGGTCTGTGTTTCGATCTGCAATTGATCACCCTGCGGAATACGCTGGAACTGGTCCGGGCCACGGGACAGAAGATCAATCAGGTCATGTTCATGTCCTCCAGCACGGTCTATGGGGATTTCGAGGGTGACAGCGTCGACGAACGCACCTTCCCCCGCCCCGAGGGAATCTACGCCAACGCCAAGTTCATGGGCGAACGGCTGGTGCGGACATACCGCACGCAGTACGGCCTGGGCACCACGGTGATCCGGCCCTCCGCACTATACGGCGAACGCTGCATTTCCCGCCGGGTCAGTCAGATGTTCATAGAGAACGCACTGACAGGGAAGCCCCTGCTCTTAGAGGGCGGTGGCGACGGGCGGCTTGATTTCACCTATATCCGCGATCTTGTACAGGGTCAGGTTCGCGCGCTGGCGTTGCATAGCGGCCCTGTCGATTCCAATACCTTCAACATCACTTTCGGCAACGCCCGCACGATTGCGGATCTTGCCGCGGTGGTGAAGGAAATCGTCCCGGAAGCGGTTCTGGAAGACCGGCCGCGGGCGGCCGACAAACCGGTGCGTGGCACTCTGTCTATCGAACGGGCGCGGGATGTCCTCGGATTCGAACCTGAATACACTCTGGAAGACGGGTACAAACAATATTGCCAATGGTACGTCGATGCGTGGCGTCGGGCGCAACGGGAAACAAACTTCGCTTGATTGAATTTTGGCCCTTGCTGTGGTCTTCATGGCGGACGCGGCGGGCCCGCGGAGTGTTACGGCGATTGAGGAGAATTCATGCCTGAAAAGGCGGCCCATATAGTGTTGGCCCGGTTGGGGTCGAAGCGGTTACCGGGAAAGGCTCTTTTACCGCTGGGCGAGCGTCCTCTGTTGGCGCTGACTGTCGAGCGGCTGAGACAGTGTGAACATGTCGATAGAATTATCTTGGCGACCACCACGGCCGCAGAGGACGACAAGCTGGAATCCTTCGCCCACGAAGAAGGTATTGAGGTCTTCCGCGGCAGTGGGCGCGACGTAGCGGGCCGCTGCCTGACCTGCGCACTGCAGAACCGTTTGGATTGGTTCGTCAGGATCTGCGGCGATAGCCCCTTCATAGACCCGCGTGTCGTGGACAGTGTCTGTGAACTTTACCTTGAAGAGCGGCCGGACGTGACAACGAATGTGCACCCCCGCACTTTTCCCGTCGGTTGCAGTGTGGAGGCCGTAGAGACAGCTGCCTTACAGCGTTTGTGCGCGACCACAAAGGACATGCGGTATCGCGAGCATGTAACGAGTTTCTTCTACGATCATGAAGACATGTTCAGCATCGAGAATGTCGCCGCGCCGGACAATCGGTTCCAGGGCGAAAATATTGCCGTCGACACCCAGTCGGACTACGAGCGCGCCCAATGGGTCTACGACCACCTGTCCGACCCGGCTACAGCACCTGTGGAAGAAATAGTCAAAACCTCAAACCGCTGGGGCGGTAAGGACATCAAGGAAGATTGAGCGCTATCGTCGCTGTCCTGAAACACCTCGGGCGCTTACTTTACCAGAAATGAGATTTAATAATGAAGATTGATTCGATTTCACCGCCACGCTCATTCACCGTGAAGGGCGTAACCATGGAACATGCCGCGGATATCCGGCTCTCGGCGGACGAATTGATAACCTTCAAAACTCCAAGCGGCGCGGAATACGACGTGACCGCCAAGGATTGGGGGTTTTACGCCACCCCTTCCACGAACGGACGGCTGAAAGACTTTGGGTTCAGAACGGCAGTGGCCCGCAGCGAAGCGACCGGACGTCTTTATGTTCTACTCGTGGAAAAAGACAAAATGCCCGCGTTCGAGACCTATTGCCAAGAACAGCAACTCGTTATTGACAGTTGGCTGGACGAAGAGGACTGATCGGCTTCCGGCATCGCCGCCCGGCGCCTGCCCTCCTTGCATCTACGGGGTCCAGTGCCAGGTCTCGGATCGCTCGACTTCTTCAAAGCCCCACTTCTCATACAAATGGATCGCCGGCCTGTTGGACGCCTGCGTGCCGACGCGTATCTCCCCGCAAACACGGTCGTACCGCTTAAGGGCAGCGGCGATCAGCGCTCCGCCCGCCCCCTTCCCTTGGAACTTCGGCGACACGGCGATCAGATCGATTACCGCCTTTCCCGCGTGCAGGATCACGGCGTTGAAACCGGCTACCGCCCCCTCCTGAAGCACCAGTAGCACACAGTCGGCGCGGCCCCGGATGCTGTTTTCGATCCAGGCTGCTTTCAGCGCATCGGCCGCGGCGGCGTCGATACGGCGATCCGCATGAAAACGATCCGACCTCAAAGCGGCGGCGGCGATGGCGCGGCAGGCCGGAATGTCACCGGCATCTGCGGTCGTGATGGTCCAGCCGGCGCCTTCGGTGGGCGCAGCGCCGTTCAATGGCCTTGCATAGGTCGCGAGTTCCTCAATCTTTCGGAATCCAGCCGAACCGAGCGCTTTTCCTTCGCCGACCGCGGACCGGCAACTCAATAGACGGCAACCGGCTCCTTTGGCCCAGTCAACCGCATCGCGCGCATAGGTCGGATCGTTCACCGCGAAAACGGGACCGCCTATAAAGGATGCCTCGAAAGGCCGCGGTTCGAGAATTGCAGGGGACGGATCGGCCATCACCTCAACGGTCCCGCGATGCTGTCAGAAAAGCCCGCAACGTGTATTTACCGCTTGGCTCGATCAGACGTTCTAGAATCTCCGTCCTGAATCCCGCCTGCGCCGCCAGGTGCGCTAAAGAGCAGGCGGAATAGGCATCGTAATGTTCGACGAAAAATTCTTCCCGGCCGGGGCTGTCGGCAAGAGCTGCTTCACCGTCCGGCAGTTCGACGTAACAAACGCCGCCCTCCGCCAGGCATTCCAACGTGCGGCACAGCATCCCATGTGGGTCGGTGACATGCTCCAGAACCTTGTTGAAAGATACAAGGTCGAACCGTTCCGCAAACTCCGTCTCCATGAAGTCGCCGGCCACCGCCTCCACCCCCGCCGACCTCCGGGCATGCTCCGCCCCGCGCGGATCCGGGTCCAAAGCCAGACAGGACCAGCCGCGCTCACGCATCGCCGCCGGGAATACAGCCAAACCCGAACCGACATCGAGCAAGCGCCCGGCATCGCTTCTGCCTGAGAGGCGACGCCAGACCGCGTCGACGCGCCGGGCCCTTGCGCGATTGTCGGACCTGTCGTCCGGCAAGGCCATGATCTTCTCGAATGTCGCCGCCATGCGGTCGCCGCCATAAGTGCGGTCCCAATAAGCGGCGGTATAAATCCCGCTAAGATCCATACCATGCGCGTTGACAACATGAAGACAGTTGCCGCATTGCCAAAGGGCGCGGCGATAAGGCTTAAGTCCGAAATCCGTTTCGCCCGGCGGTGGACGGGTATAATCCGCGCGCAAAATCCAAGCGTCGGCTCCGCAGAACCGGCAGGCGTTCCCTGGAACCGGTGTACTCACAACTCGGCTGTATACCGCTCGAAACGCTTCTTGCAGAGGTCTTTGAGGACCGCGGGCATGAAGCCGTAGAAGCGGCCGCTACGGTTCTGCGGGCGGCTGATGAATTGTCCGAAAGTCTGCAGCATATGCAGACCGTTGATCACCAGTTGAACGCAGACCTCGGTATTGGCGGCGCGAAACTCATGCATTTCCATATCCGGCTCGATCGGGATCGCCGCGCTCAACACCACCCCGCCGCGTTCGGTATTCGACTCCACCCTGTGCAATGTCGAAACCAGACCATCGAAATCCTTGTGGTAAATGGCCCACAGATGGGTATCGATCCCGAAGTAGTCTTCCGGATTGGCGCCGTGAAGATTCACGATCCGGTCCGGACGGATTTCGATAAGCCCCTTGTCCAGTTTACCGGTGCCGTAGGCGACGATTGCGTCCGGGGCGAACTCCTGAATTTTCTGAATGCAATCCGGGTCGTTCACGTCGTGATAGGTATGCGTGGGCGCAAAGTCCCCCAGTGGGGGGTCCTGGCCTTCGAACCAGAGCTTTTTCTCATACTCGTCGCTCTTTTCTTCGAAATCGTGATGGGTATCGAACTCAGCGGAAATCGGTCGCCGTTCTTCCAATACCAAGACACTCGTTACGCGTTTCGCGATCTCCCGCACGAAGTAGGCATGATGCAGCGTTTGAGTCGTCAGAATCGCGACCCTCATGTCGGTTGGCATGTCTGCCATGGCCAGTCCTCGATTAGAAAGTCCGGTATCTTCCAGATATTGCCGTCCAGTGTCCAGATTGCCGGATTCCTGAAGCGCTCGCAAACTTCCCAGAACCAGCTTTCCGGCAGGTCCTGAAACGCGCAGAAAGCCTGGATATCCGCCAGCGGCGCGTCCCAACCTTGATGGCGCAGAATTGCCAGAGCCTCCTCGCGGCCGGTTTGGCCGCTGCGGATCTGAACGGACAAATTATCGAAGCTGCGCGTCATGCCGAACTTGTACCATTTTAGGAAATGATGAAGGGACACAAACCGGCAGTCGATATCCGCGAAATCCCAAGTCCCCGTCTTCAGATCGGCGGAAGAGTGCCGGAACCCGTGCGCCGCCGCGATGCGCGTATTCTCGAAACTGTCCCACTTGAAGAACGAGCCCAGGAAAATCGATTCCACTTTGAAACCCGGATCGGACGGAATCCGGTAGGCGGCCAGGTCCTGGTGCGTCAGCCCTTCCGCGCCGACCCAGTCGTCGGCATTGGTGGATTGCAGGCAGCCATGCTTGGCCAACCAGTCCGCGTCCAGATGCGTCGCCATGCGCTCCTGCGCGGTACCGCCGTATTCCAGCTGCGCATTCTCGCCCCAAACGATCAGAGGAATGCGCAATTGAATGGCCAACCGGATCGGAATGGCGAACAGCGCCATATGCATAGGCAGGCCCGTCGCCCCTACCCGTTCGAAAGCCGCCTTCATGAAGCGACGCTCGACATCCGGGTCGATGGTATAGTCGATATGATCGACGCCCAGATTGGCGATCATGGAGTCGAGGTTCTGCTGCCCGATTTCCGTCCGCGCCGGTGTCCGCCAGGTGACCGCCAGGACGTTCAAGCCGAATTCCTTGGCCTTCACGATCTGATACCAGCTATCCTTGCCGCCGCTGACGGGGACAATGCAGTCATACCCGGAACCACGCTGCCTGGCATCCGAAACCAGAGCTTCGAAGGCCGCGCGGCGGGCGGCCCAGTCGATCCGTTCCTCCTTGTCCCGATGTCCGAGGCATGCAGAGCAAACGCCATCCTCGCCGATGGTCACGCCCGGCCGGGTGTCCGGCAAAATGCAGGTCCTGCAATAGCGCATCAGTGGCCTATCCTCGTCTTCACGCCGCTGACTCCAGGAACATCTTCGCGGAAATCAGAGAAAACAGAAACTTGCTTTCACTGTTTAAGGTTACCTTGTCCTGCAACAATGCCTCGACGCGATCCCGTTGCACGATGTCATAGATTGGCGAGGCATCCAGCAAATAGGCGCGCACCTCCGGATCATCGAGAGCGAGTAGATCGCCGATCGGCGCGTTGATACCCTGTTTCCGCGGGTTCGCCATGATCGAAGGCGCCGCCACCGGCCCGCCGATCCGGCGCAGAATGGCCTTTGGCAGTCCCCCGCCGACAAGATGCTCTGTCGGTATCGTAAACAGGAATTCAGCCAAACCGGCGTCCAGGTAAACCGCCCGATTCTCGACAGAATAGGCCATTGCCGCCAGATCGTCCTCGTGCAGCATGACCGGAACGGTTTCCCCGAACAGTTCATTCAGCATCCGGTTCCGCAGCAGGTCCCCGCAATAGGCGTGTTCAGCGTGCGTTTCGTCGAAGGGGTCGGTCAGGAAAGCCGCGAAACAGTCCGCCCCCAGGAAGACATGCTGCCGAGACGACGGTTTGTCGATAAAGGCTCTAGGATCTTGCAGAAAGGGGTTGCGGACGAATTGCCCGTAACTGTCCCGCCATTCCTGGACCAATTGGTCGAAATCCGGGCGGCCCTGTTGCGTAGCCAGCCAGAACAGATAATGGTCGTAATAACCGGTGAACAATTCATCCGCGCCGGTGCCGCCCAGCGATACCTTGTACCCCGCTTCGTGGATCGCTTCCGAAACAAGGGCGTGAAGATAGTAGGAGATTGTCATCAACGGTCCATCGAAATAGCTCACCAGCCGCTGCAACCGTTCAAGAAATCCCGTCTTCGGTATTGCGACAGGTGTATGCGGACAGCCGAAGAACGCGACCGCTTCGTTAATCGCCGCCGTCTCGTCATAACGGGGGTCATCGTCCAGGACAGAAAAGGCCGAAACATTCTGTCCAAGAGTATTTTGCGCAATACCGAGGATGACGTTCGAATCGATCCCACCGCTCAGCCGGACGGCCACCGGTACGTCCGCCCGCAGACGATACTCGACCGCGCGGACAACCTGTTCGCGCGCCCCCTCCACGGCATCCTCCAGCGTCATTGCCGCCGGCGCGAAACACAGGTTCCAATACCGCTTCGGTTCGACTGCAGACCGCCCGGTAAAAGCGGCATAGTGGGCCGGCGGAAATTCTTCGATTTCCTCGTAGAAGGTTTCTCCTCTGTAATAGAGGGATTTGTAACCGTTCACCAGGTAACGGCGCAGTTGGCCAAGATTGGGAACGGGCATTCGTCCGCTAAGCGCCTGCAACGCCTTGATCTCGGAAGCGAAGAAAAACCCGTCTGGCGTCTTCCAGGTATAGAGCGGCTTCTCCCCAAAACGGTCCCTGCTTAGCACGAGAACGCCCTGGGTCTGGTCGAAGAGCGCAAGAGCCCACATTCCTTCGAACCGCTCGAACGCCCGCGGCCCCCAATGCCGATAGGCTTCGAGGACAACCTCCGTATCGCCGGAAGTTTCGAACCGCGCGCCAAGGTCGGTCAGCGACCGGCGTAGCTCCGGATGATTATAGATCTCTCCGTTGTAGATCAGAATCAGCCCAGCCTTGCGGAAGGGTTGATCGGACCTGGGATCCAGATCGACAATCGATAGCCGGGTGTGCAGCAAACTGAGGTGCGCGCCCCCGACCTCGGCCGCGAAGGTTCCTGATCCATCCGGTCCGCGCGCCTGCATCGCGCCCAGTGCGGCCGCGACACGCTCCGGTCCAATCGGTCCGGGTGTTAACGCTCCTGCAATTCCGCACATTCACGATGTCCCGCCGTGAAACGGGTTTCCAGACCGTGCAACGATCCGCGCCGGCCTATGGCCTGCCGCCCCGGACCGGAACAAGAACCGGGCGTCGGAAACAACGCGAGGGTCCCGCGCTCTCATCGGTCTCTATGCCGCCGCCATTGTGCGCAGATCGCCGGCCAACCGCACGCTGTCCTGCCGCATCTCGTCGAGGATCCCCATCAGAGTATCGCGAAAAAAGGCAAAGAATTCCGCCCGCGCTTCTCGTGGCAGGCGTCTGTACGTTCTGTACAAGAAGGTATAGCAAACCATCATGGAGCCGATATGCATGCGCTGCACGCAGATGTCCGCGTCCGCCGCGGTGGGATTGTCGAGCAGCGTCTTCAGATCGTCGAATAGACGCCGCAAATCCAAATTGTCCGGATCGATACCGCCCAAGACCGCCTCAACCGACATGTAAAACAGATCCAACGCATCGCGCAGCACTTCCAGCCTTTCTACCGGGGCCAGGTCCTCTTTCTCGGCTGCATCAAGCTCGCCGGTGAACCGCTCCATATCCCGTGCTTTCAACGAAACGTCCCGTGCAATGACCGCCGCGTCCGGAAGGCACGGCAAGGTTCCCGGAATACGAATCCCGTCGCTCAGGTTCCATGCCTTTGCCTGTTTGTAGCGCGCGATGAGCCCGGCAAAATGCACGCTTGCAAACAGAAAGCTCTGGCTTGTTAGAACGGTCCCGCCAAAATTGCCGGGCGTTTCGATGGTGTAGTTCGTCGCGGCGAGGTGCTGTGGGTGCGTCTTCAGAAAATCCTTATCCGCCATGTAAACGGAATACTGACTGTGGTGCTGTCCTTTCTCCCGCGCCCCCAAATCCACGCCAACCAGATACAGGTTCGTGAATCCCATGCCCAAGGCTATCCGGGCGGCCGTATTCGCGACCGTCGGCGCTGCATAGTAGATTTCACCATAACGCTGGCCGAACAGCTTTGAGGAACACACACTGTCCCGGAAAAACTGTATCCTCTTGGCGAAACAGGCGGACAGGGCGGGCCGGACCGTATTACTCGAAATAAGCGTTATATCGGAAAGATCATACTGCTTGGACAAACCTTGAATAATTTCAACGGGTCCAGGCGTATTCTCGATCTCGACATGAAAATCGGGGCGGATACCATATCCCAGCAATGCGCCTAGACCCGTTCCGCAACTTATCACCACCGCCGCATCACGGTTGTCGCGCACGAAGTCTATGGACTGGTCGATTGAGGGGCCGGATCCGCAGATAATCACCGGCGTCTTCTTGTCCGACCGCGGCTTGTCGGCAAACACCATGGAGGGATATTCCGTGACATTGCCGATATAGTTCCGGATCATCACCTGCTCGTCTTCGAAGAAACCCGGATTGGCCGACAGGACCGGCAGCCGCGCCAGGAACCTCTTCTTGCTATCGTCCAGCACAAAAGATGAGTAGTGGTCGAAGACATACGACCCGTCGATCAGGCCGAACGAGTCTTGCCGCATCATGTAAAAGATGAAATTGGCGATAACCTCCGGCACACTGTCGATGATGAAATTCAACGAACCGCGGCGCTTGTTGATCAGCTCGAACAGAGATGCGAAATCAACAAGGTGCATGGCGTGAAAGAGAAATTCGTCGAACTGCTCGACGATGATGACCGAGCGCACGTCCAACCGGTTGATCAATTGCTCGAGATGCAGGCCAAGGCCCAATCCGAACACGATCAGATAGCCGCCATCGGCATCCACTGCCGCATCCTGGCCGGCAAGCCCGTTTTCATTAAGATAAGCAACGCCGGAATGAACCATGCGTTCAGCGACGCGGTCGCCATGATCGGGCGGCTGCGGCCACCCTTGCAGTATGCGTTGCGACTTTTCCGACAGGAACCGCTCGACTTGCGCGTCGGCATGCCGCTTCGCATCCGTCCCGTAAAGCAACGTATGGCCAAGATCCAGGTCGAGATCGCCTGTTTCCACAGAGCCGACAACACGTGTGTAAGCTGTAAACGCGCCGTCGAACCTTGGGGCAAGATGCGGTTGATAGGTACGCAGAGCTTCGAGATTGCTCTGATAGAGTTCTTCCGTCATGCCGTATCGACCCCTAGCTTCTGACCCGCCGCCGGCCCATTGTTCATGCCTGACCGTCCGCCGCGCCGTTCAATGCAAAATCCTGGATCGCCGCGAAGAAGTTGTCCGCATCCGCTATCACGCGATTCACTTGGACCGCCTTTTCCATGCGTTCGCGAATACGTTTGCTGTAGGCGTTGTGGATATCCGCATCGTCGGCAATCGTCGCCGCCGTTCTCATCAGATCCGACAGACTTTCAAAAGTGCTGTCCTGAAGCTCCAGACCGGTGAGAATTGCACTCGCCACCCTGTTCTTCCCGGGCCCTGCGCCAGTTGCCAGAACAGGGCATGAACGGCTGAGCATCTCCCAAACCAACGTCGCATCCTGGTCCGGCCCCGGTTCAAGAACCAAATCCACTGCGTCCGCGAACCCTTCGACGGCAAGGACAGGGTCATCCGTTAAAGGGCTGTAGTCCAACCGGTCCAGAAACCCGTGCTTCTGAATTCGCGGTTCCAGATCGTCCGCACCGGGTACGCCGCCCAACACGTTCGGTTCAACCACAATTCGGACTCTATCCTGGCGACCGCAGAATTCCGCCAAGGCCTTCAATAACGTATCGCTGTATTTTCGCGGCGCCGCGCGCAATCCCACGCGGAACGGGCTGGACTGCGGCACTTGCCGCGCCGGCATGACGATGGTGTCAGGGGACGGAGAGAAGCACGGCGTCGGCCGCGCCGCATTGCCTGCTTTGCCGCATATTCCGTTGGCGGTTATGAACCCATCGTACAGTCCGGCTTGCTCGTCCATTTCGCCAAACCAACTCAAGATCAGTGGGGCGGGCCTGGCGGCAACCACGCCCGGCCGCCCATCGACGTCATGCCCGTCCAAATCCAACAAGGCGCTCAGGCGGTCATTGCGAATGATGCGCGCAGCCGTCCTATCGTCAATGCCCCGGATGTCGGTCCAATTGGCAACCGCCCCGCGTATCCGGCGGGCAAGCGTATCGTCGGCGGGGTTGTTGCTATAGACACATATCTCGACGCTGCCTTTCGGCGCATGCGCCAGGACAGGCCAGATCATTTCTATACCTTGACCGCTGCGCAGACGTCCGGAAATCACGCCGATCTTGAACACGCCGGGGGTCGGGCTGGAAATAGCCTCCTTTTCCGCCGTGAAGCTGATTTCCCAAAGCCGTTCCGCCTTCTTGATCTCATCGACATTCGGATCCGGCTGCACTGCCAAATCGCGGATCATGGCCGAACGTACCGCGGCGTCCGAAGGCAGCGCCTCCAAGGCATGAACATGGCACGCCTGTCCTTCTTCGAACCGCCCGATCCGCGTAAGGATAGCGCCAACTACGGACATGTCTTCCGCGTCCGCCTTGCCAATCGAAGACAACGCCTGCCCCGCCAGCAATGCGTCAAAAGGCTTTCCAAGGCGCAACAGGCTATCGCGCGCACCTCGCCATCCCCTCACATTGTTGGTGCCGGCTTCGATGCCTTCACGGAACTTCCCCAATGCATCCGAAAACCGGCCCTGCTGGTAGAGAACTTGTGCTTCTTCCACCGCATGACGGCGGTCCATGGAAAGAACCGAGTTTTCAAATGTTCCCAGCCATTCCGGAATCAACCCCGGCAGCGCCGCGCGTCCGAGCAAAGAAGCTGCGAGTTTACCAAAGAACAGCGCATCGTTGAGGCGGCCGAGTTTGGCGCTGACGATGGCCAAGGCCTCGGCATGTTCCATCACGGCAGGGCTCGAATCATGGGCGATACGAAGAAGTTCCTCCGCACGGAGGAACTCATTCATCTGCACCGCCGCCAATCCGAGGACATGAACCGCTTCGGCGTTACCCGGCGACAACGCCAATGCTTCGCCGGTCGCGTCAACGGCGGCTTCGGGCTCTTCCGCTTCCAACGAGTCGAGCGCCTGTTTCAAAAGGGCTTTTACCCTCTCGCGGTCCGCAGACATTCACGAACGCCTTTCACTGATCACGGCAAATGGGATGAAACGCTCACTACACGGTTAGGTGATACGACGATTCTCAGGGGGCTGAAGCCCCAGTGAGCTACAAGACTCTCAAGGGAGGGCAAAGAACGCAAAGCGCTGGGCGCGCGCCTCAATCAGCGCGCGCCTGCCTTAGTTCTCAGGATTAGTTCAGAAGCTGAAGGATCGCCTGCTGCTGCTGGCCCGAGATCGACAGCGCCTGGATCCCCAACTGCTGCCTGGTCTGCAGCGCCACAAGGTTAGCGCCTTCCTCATTGAGGTCCGCAAGCGTCAGCTTGTCCGACCCGACCGAAAGTTCGTTCACATACTC
>JANQIT010000329.1 GCA_028282025.1 Hwanghaeella sp.
TCTTTCCCGCTTTCAAGGAGGTGACGCTGCTGGCGATCCGGCGCGGGGACGACGTGCTGCTGCCGCCCTTCGACGACCTTTCCCTGCAGGCCGGGGACACCCTGTCGATTGCCGCGACACGCGAAGCGTTGCGCGACACGGTGACGGAGGATCTGTCGATGCTGCATCCCCGGTTGGGCGATGCGCCGGATGCCGACCTCGACGCGCCGCAGCGTTGGACCGAAGGCGGCCAGTCCATGGCGGAGATCATGGTGAAACCGGAAAGCCGTCTGGCGGGAAGGACTCTGCGGCAGATCGGTTTCCGCTATCTGCATCATTGTGTCGTGGTGGGGTTGGAACGCCGCACCCGGATGCAGCGCCGGAAGGTCACCGATATTCCTCTGGAGGCGGGGGACATCCTGCTTATTCAGGGACGCAAGGCGGATATCCTGGCGCTGCGCGGCGACCGGGACGTGATTCTGATGGAGTGGTCCGCCGCCGCCGTCTCCGAAGCCAAGCACGCCAAGCGCGCGGCGGCGATTTTTCTGGCCGTGGTGGCCTGCGCCGCCTCGGGCCTTCTGCCGACCGAAATCGCCGCCTTGGGCGGGGCTGCGGTGATGGTGTTGTCGGGGGCGCTCAGCCTGGACGATGCAATCAAGGCGTTGGATGCCAAGGTCGTCTTCCTGATCGCCGCGGCCCTTTCCTTGGGGGCGGCGATGCAGGCGACCGGCGGCGCCGCGTTCCTCGCTGGAATCGCCCTCACCGCATTGGGCGACGCCAGCCCGACCGGCGTGCTGGGCGTCTTCTTCCTGCTGGTCGCGGTTCTGGCGAACGTGCTGTCGACAAAGGCCACCGCCGTCCTGTTCACCCCCATCGGTGTCGGGATCGCCCAGGAAATGGGCGTTTCGCCGGAGGCATTCGCCGTCGCCGTCGTCTTCGCGGCGAATTGCAGCTTCGCCAGTCCGGTCGGCTATCAGACGAACCTGCTTGTGATGGCGCCCGGCGGGTATCGTTTTATGGATTTTGTGAAGGCGGGCGTTCCGCTGATGTTGATCTGTTGGGCGGCCTTCTTCATGTTCGCCCCCTGGTATTACGGGCTCTAAAAGCCTCCACTCACATTTTGCAGAATCGACCCCTATGGATATCGAAACGGTAAAACGTTGGTATTGGATCCGGCGCGCCGCCAACAAACTGCGACGCCGTCCGAAGGAAAAGCCGGAAAAATTCGCGGCTGTCCTGAAAGACCACCGGATTGACCTTGTCCTGGATGTCGGGGCGAATGTGGGGCAGACGGGCCAGCTTCTGCGGGAAATCGGTTATCGCGGCCGGATCGTGTCGTTCGAACCTCTGCCCAGCGCCCACGCGCAACTGGAAGAGCGCGCCCGTGACGACGCCAAATGGACAGTTGCGCCGCGCACCGCGATCGGCGACGAGCCGGGCTCCGCCGTCATTCATGAGAGCGAAGCCAGCGACGTTTCCAGCCTGATGGACGCAAATGCGGACATGTACAAGGCCTTCCACAAGACCAACATCGTGCGCGATGTGGAAACGCCGGTGACGACCCTTGACCGGGTTTATGATACCTACGCCTCCGCCAAGGACCGGGTCTATCTGAAGATCGACACCCAAGGGTTCGAGAAGAAGGTCCTCTTGGGCGCCGAAGAGACGCTCGCGAAGATCACGGGGCTGCAGGTCGAGCTTTCGCTCCTTCCGCTCTATGACGGGGAACCGTCCTATCTGGAAGTCCTTACGATGATACATGGGGTGGGTTTTTCGCCCTACATGATGACCGAAACGAATTTCTCGGTGGATCTTCGGCGGCAGTTGCAGATCGATGCGATCTTTTTCCGGTCGTAAAGGGGATTTCGCCGCACAGGTTCTGGGCTGAAATTGTTTCAAAACGGTGCTTATTGCCGTTTCCGCGCCATCCGCCGGTTGACCGGAATAGCCGCATTCGTATAGTCCGCCGCACGCCCGCCGCTGCACCGCAGCATTCTTCAAGCGGGCGGTTTGGATATCTTAGCGAAGGACACAGTTGTGACGAGCGCCCCAGTCAAGCCGGCGCAAAAGCCGGTTCGCCCCCAATTCTCCTCCGGACCCTGCGCAAAACGCCCGGGCTGGTCGCCTTCCGTGCTGGGGGACGCCTTGCTGGGCCGCTCGCATCGGTCAGGACCGGGCAAGGCGCGCTTGAAGGAGGTGCTGGACCGGTCGCGCGCTCTGTTGGGGCTGCCGGAAGACTACCGCATCGCCATCGTGCCGGCCTCGGACACAGGGGCCGTGGAACTGGCGATGTGGTCGCTGTTGGGACAACGCCCGGTCGATATGTTGGCCTGGGAAAGTTTCGGGCGGACATGGGTTACCGACGTGGCCAAGCAGTTGAATCTGGCTGACGCACGCGTCTTGGATGCCGGATACGGCGAATTACCGGACCTGTCGCAGGTCGATCCGTCCCATGACGTCGTCTTCACCTGGAACGGCACCACCAGCGGCGTACGGGTGCCCAATGCCGACTGGATCGCGGCGGACCGCGGCGGCCTGACGATCTGCGATGCGACGTCAGCCGTGTTCGCGATGGATATCCCCTGGCCGAAAATCGATGTCGCCACCTGGTCCTGGCAGAAGGTCCTGGGCGGAGAAGGCGCGCATGGGATGCTCGTCCTGTCGCCGCGCGCCGTGGAGCGGTTGGAAAGCTATACGCCGTCCTGGCCGATGCCGAAGATCTTCCGCCTGACCAAGGGCGGCAAACTGATCGACGGCGTGTTCCGTGGCGAGACGATCAACACGCCTTCCATGCTGTGCGTTGAGGATGCGCTGGACAGCTTGAAATGGGCGGAGGAGATCGGCGGTCTGCCGGCCTTGATCGCCCGGTCGCAGGCGAATCTGCAGGCGGTCGTGGATTGGGCCGCTACGCGCGACTGGATCGATTTTCTGCCCCGCGCGCCGGAAACCCGGTCCTCGACATCCATCTGCCTCTCGCTGACAGACGATTGCGGGCTCGATGCGGAGGCGCGGGCGACGGCGCCCAAGCGCATGGCGAAACTGCTGGAGGAGGAGGGCGTGGCCCTCGACATCAACGGCTATCGCGACGCCCCGGCTGGACTGCGTATCTGGGGCGGCGCAACCGTCGATCCCGACGATATGAAAGCTCTGATGCCGTGGCTGGACTGGGCCTTTCAGAGCGTCCGCACTGCTTGACCGAAATCTAAGACAGGTTCTTAAAGAAAATGCCTAAA
This sequence comes from Hwanghaeella sp., assembly GCA_028282025.1. Taxonomy (GTDB): domain Bacteria; phylum Pseudomonadota; class Alphaproteobacteria; order UBA8366; family Aestuariispiraceae; genus Hwanghaeella. Next base: position 3,213 of record JANQIT010000329.1, read on the forward strand.
ATACTGATTTCCGATAAATTGTCGGAGCGCGCCGTGGCCGTCTTTACCGAACGCGGCGTCGAAGTCGATTACAAACCCGGCCTGTCGCCGGATGACCTGAAGGCAATCATCGGGGCCTATGACGGTCTTGCCGTGCGGTCCGCCACCAAGGTCACTGCCGAGATCCTGGAGGCCGCCGACAATCTGAAAGTGGTCGGGCGCGCGGGGATCGGCGTCGACAACATCGACCGCGAAGCGGCCACCGCCAAGGGCGTGGTTGTGATGAACACGCCGTTCGGCAACTCGATCACCACGGCGGAACACGCGATCGCCATGATGATGGCGCTGGCGCGTCAAATCCCGATGGCCAACGCCTCGACCCATGCGGGGAAATGGGAAAAGTCCAAATTCATGGGGGTCGAACTTTATGGCAAGGTGCTCGGTCTGGTCGGGGCGGGCAATATCGGCTCCATCGTGGCTGACCGCGCCCACGGGTTGAAGATGCGCGTTGTCGCCTTCGATCCATTCCTGTCGCCGGAGCGCGCGGACGAGATGGGTGTCGAGAAGGCGGACCTGGACACGCTGCTAGCCCGCTCTGACTTCATCACCATTCACACGCCGCTGACCGACAAGACGCGCAATCTGCTGGATGCGGCGGCTTTCGCGAAATGCAAGCCGGGGGTGCGGGTGGTGAACTGCGCGCGCGGCGGAATCGTGGACGAGGCCGCGTTGAAAGACGCCCTGGAGTCGGGGCATGTCGCCGGCGCATCGCTGGATGTTTTCACGGAGGAACCGGCGAAGGACAACCCCTTGTTCGGGCGGGACGATGTGGTCGCGACGCCCCATCTCGGCGCGGCGACCGAAGAGGCGCAGGAGAATGTCGCGATCCAGGTCGCCGATCAGATGTCCGACTACCTGCTCACCGGCGCGGTCAGCAACGCTCTGAATATGCCGTCGGTCAGTGCGGAAGACGCGCCGCAACTGCGGCCCTATATGAAACTTGCGGAGCAACTGGGCAGTTTTGCCGGGCAGGTCACCGAATCGGGGATCCGGTCCGCGACCATCGAATTCGAAGGGCATGTCGCCGGTCTGAACACCAAGCCGCTGGTGCAGGCGGCCATTGCCGGGCTGTTAAAACCTTTCTCCGATGCGGTGAACATGGTCAGCGCGCCCGTGATCGCGCGTGAACGCGGCATCGACATCGCCGAAGTGAAACACGATCGGTCGGGCGACTACCAGACGCTGATCAAGCTGACGGTGGTGACCGAACGGTTCACCCGGTCTGTCTCCGGTACGCTGTTCGGCGGTGACAAACCGCGCATCGTCGATATCAAGGGCATTCAGGTGGAAGCGCCGTTCTCCCGCAGCATGCTTTACATCACAAACGAGGATAAACCCGGTCTGATCGGGGCGTTGGGCACGTTGTTCAGCGAGAAGGGCCTGAACATCGCCAGTTTCCACCTCGGCCGGGTCGAAGCGGGCGGCGACGCCATCGCCCTTGTCGAACTGGACAATGAACTGCCGGACGCGGTGTTGACGGAGATCCGGGCCTTGCCCTTGGTGACCCAGGCGAAAAGGCTGGTTTTCTGACACGAAAATTTGCCGTCTCGTGACTTGGTTCGCGCGCCGGGACCGTGCCATACTTCACGCTGTTCCGGTCGCGGAAGCATCACGCTTGCCCGTAGGCCGGCTGCCATGGAACCACCTGGGAGCATGTCATGACCTTGCGCGATAGCCGCGGCGAACCCCTTTCGACCACCAACCCCGCCATGGTTGCGGCGCTGGAAGCGGCGCATGAGGAACTGCTGCATTATCGCGGCGACCCGGTGGGGATGATCGAAACGGCGCTGGCGGACGCACCCGATTTCGTGATGGGCCACATCTTCAAGGCAGCGGTTCTGACCCAGGCCATGGAGACACGGATCTACCGCGACATGCTGGCCTCAGTCGAAGCCGCCGAAGCGCTCTGGGGCAACGCCAACGACCGGGAACGGGGGCATATCCGCGCCATCCGCAAATGGGTGGATGGGGATTTCTACGGCGCCGTGGAGGCGTGGGACGCGGTCCTGGTCGATCACCCGCGCGACCTTCTGGCGCTGCAACTGGCCCATCTTTCGGACGTGCTGCTGGGCGATACCACCAACCAGCGGGATCGGGTTGCACGCGTTCTCCATGCCTGGGACGAAGCGGTGCCGGGGCACAATTTCGTCCTCGGTTTCCACTCCTTCGGGCTTGAGGAATGCGGCGACTACGCCAGGGCGGAAGAAGCCGGACGCCGGGCCGTCGCCATCGATCCGACCGATTCTTACGCCATTCATGCGGTCGCCCATGTGCTGGAGATGATGGGCCGTCAGGAAGG
>JANQIT010000333.1 GCA_028282025.1 Hwanghaeella sp.
GGAGGAGTTTCCTGGCGATTTTCGAAGGATGCTCCGGCCCCAAGAAATGGATCTTCTCCACAATCGTATCGGTCGTTACGACCAATTCGCGGCCTTCAGGGATGGAAAGCACGGCGGCATCGTCCTTCAGGCCCGCCGCCCCGTCGAAGCCGGCGGTAAGCGGCGCGAAGAAACGCTCGATACGCTCGAATTCACCGCTGGTCGCCATTGCGCGCGAACTCCACCCCGGCCCGTCTAGTCCGGAATATCGTCGGTCTGCGCTCCGGACAGCAGCAAATCGGCTCCGCTTGCGGCCAGTGCTTCCTGCCTGCGGCGCTCCGCCGCCTCGGCCAATTCCGCCTCGCGATAGGTCTTGGCGACCTTGTCGAGGATGGCGTTGACGATTTTCGCTTCGGGACCGTCGAAAAACGCCTCCGCGATATGGACGTATTCCGTGATCAGGATAGGCGCGTCCAGATCCTCGCGGGAAATCAATTCAAGTGCGCCGGCGCGCAGGATCGCCACAAGCACGGTTTCCATCCGCGCAAGCGACCGCCCGGTGCCGAGGCACGCCGTAATCATCCCGTTCAGGTCCGCCATTCGCGCACTGACGCCGATTACAACAGCCTCGAAATAGGGAATGTCGACCGGCAGCGTGTTTTCGGCCGTTTCGGCCACGCCCTTTTCCCCAAAACGGGCCAAGACTTCGGGAACCGGATTGCCGGTCAGTTCGATCTCGTAGAGCGTTTGAACGGCGGCGAGCCGGGCGGCGCTGCGTTTACGACGGCCCTTAGGCTGTCTGTTGGCGGGCTTTGACGTGGAAGCAGGTGTTGTCGGGGACATCGGGCGATCCAAAACCTACTCGCTGCGCGGATAAAGTTCGAACAGGCGCTTATGCTCGATCATTGCAAGGCAGGCCCGGGCCACATCGCCGCCCTTATCCTTACGGTCCTTGAGCGCGCGTTCCATCGCCTGTTCCCGGTTCTCCACGGTCAGAATACCATAGCCGAGCGCCAGTCCGTATTCGACGGACAGATCCATCAGCCCCCGGGCGCTTTCCCCGCAGACATAATCGTAATGGGTCGTCTCCCCACGCACCACGCATCCTAGGGCGATGTATCCGTCAAACCGATGTGTGTCGGACATGTCCTGTTGAATAAGGGCGTGTGAAATCGCGGCGGGAATCTCAAAGGCCCCGGGCACCTCAAAACGTTCGTAAGTCGCCCCTTCCGCGTTGAGGACGGCCAGGGTTCCTTCCAACAGCGCTTCCGCCACTTCCCGGTAATAGGGCGAGTCGACGATCATGATATGCGGTGCTTTTCTAGTCATCGGAGTCGTATCCTCTATTCCTCACCGCTTGATTTGATCGGCACTCGTTCAACGACGCTGAGGCCGTAGCCGTCCAATCCGATGATGTGTTTTTCCGTGTCAGAAAGAAGGCGCATATCCCGCACGCCAAGATCCAAGAGGATCTGCGCACCGACGCCGTAGTCCCGCAGTTCGTTGCCTTCTTCTTCCTGGATTGCCGGCATGTCTCCCGACATCCTGCGGATGGCGTTCGACATGGCGGTCTGTCCGGGTTCCCGGATGATGACCACAACGCCAGCGCCTTCTTCGCCGATCCTCTCCATGGCCAGGCGAAGCTGATCGTCCCTGCCATGGTCGGAATCGCCAAGCATATCTTCGAACACGTTTGCCGCATGCATCCGAACCAGGATCGGCTCGTTCTTGCTCACGGTTCCTTTCACCAGGGCGATATGCTCGCCGCCGGTAATCATGTTCCGATAGACAAGGCATTTGAAGGCCCCGCCGTGCAGGGACGGGAAATCGCGTTCGGCGACCCGCTCCACCAGTTTGTCGTTCCGCCGGCGATAGGCGATCAGATCGTTGATCGCACCGATCTTCAGACCGTGATGCTGGGCGAACGAGATAAGATCGGGCAGACGGGCCATATTGCCGTCGTCGTTCATGATCTCACAGATCACGCCGGACGGATTGAGCCCTGCGAGACGCGAGATATCGACAGCCGCCTCCGTGTGGCCGGTCCGGACCAGGACGCCGCCTTCGCGCGCGCTCAAAGGAAAGATATGGCCCGGCGTCACGATATCCTCGGCCGACGAATTCGGGTCGATGGCGACTGCCACGGTTCGGGCGCGGTCCGGCGCGGAGATGCCGGTCGTAACGCCTTCCCGGGCTTCGATGGAGACTGTGAAAGCAGTCTGGAACCGGCTGGAATTGGATTGCGGCATCAATTCCAGTCCCAACTGCCGGATCCGCGCCGGCGTCAGGGCCAGACAGATCAGGCCCCGCCCGTGCTTGGCCATGAAGTTGATCGCATCCGGCGTCGCCATCTGCGCGGGGATCACAAGATCGCCCTCGTTCTCCCGGTCCTCGTCATCGACCAGGATGAACATCCGGCCGTTGCGCGCGTCCTCGATGATCTCCTCGATGTTCGACATGAACGCCAAGTCTTCGCGCGCCCGCCGGACATCCTGTTGAGACATGGAAACTAGGTTCTGCGGCTTCGTCAAAGCGCTATCCTCGGACCTCTAAAAGGCGCGCAACATATCGGGCGAGCGGATCGACCTCAAGGTTAACATCGTCGCCGACCCGCAGCGTTCCAAAGGTCGTATGCTCGGCCGTATGCGGGATGATATTGACCCCGAAACTGTCGTTTTCGACCTCATTCACCGTCAGGGAAACGCCGTCCACGGCGACCGAGCCCTTGGGGGCGATAAACGCCTTCAACGCATCCGGCACGGTGAACAGCCAACGCACGCTGTCGCCCTCTTCCCGGGTCGCGGCAACGGTCCCGACACCATCGACGTGACCGCTGACGATATGCCCGCCAAGTTCATCGCCGACCTTCAGCGCGCGTTCCAGATTGATGCGCCAGCCGGGCGTCCATCCGCCCAATGTGGTTTTCGAAAGCGTTTCCGCACTGGCGTCCGCGGCAAACCAAGCCCCGTCTCCGTCGCGGCCCTTCTCAACCACCGTCAGACACGCCCCCGAACAGGCGATGGAGGCCCCGATCGCCACCGTGTCCATATCGAAGGCCGTCCCCAGAACAAAGCGCGTGTCGCCGCGTTTTTCGATTGTCCGGACCGTGCCGATATCGGTTATGATTCCTGTAAACATGCCGCTGCTTTCAACCCATCCCGCCGGTTCGGTAAGAACCGCGTTCCCGGCGAAGATGCAAGGGCGAAATAGGCGCGGACGGGTCGCGCCTGCAGCCCATGGAAAGGGAAGAAACGTCATGCAAGTCAGTCTGGAAGGAAAACGCGCGGTCGTTACCGCGGGCGCGGCGGGCATCGGCCTCGCCATCGCCCAGGCCATGCAGCAAGCGGGGGCGGAAGTCCTGGTCGGCGATATCGACGAACGGGCGCTGCAACAGGTTCCAGCCGGCCTCTC
>JANQIT010000355.1 GCA_028282025.1 Hwanghaeella sp.
CATGGTGTCCGACGCAATCCGAACCGCCGCGCTGATCGCGTCCGGCGTCGTGTCCTCCGGCGGATGGCGCTGGCTGTCCAGGCCGCTCCAATACAGGTCTTCCAACTGCACCCGTTCGATGATCCGGTTCATCATCTCCACCGCCTCGACCGGGTAGTCGCCCGCAGCGGTTTCGCCGGACAGCATGACCGCGTCCGCCCCTTCGTAAACGGCGGTCGCCACGTCCGAGGCTTCCGCCCGCGTCGGCACCGGGCGTTCCATCATGGAATCGAGCATCTGGGTGGCGACGACAACCGGCTTTCCGGCCGCGCGGCACGCGGTGACGATGCGGCGTTGCTGTACGGGCACATCCTCGGCCGGCATTTCGACGCCAAGATCGCCGCGCGCCACCATGATCGCATCCGACAGGGCGACGATTTCCTCCAGCCGCTCAACCGCGGACGGTTTTTCCAACTTGGCCAGGATTCCGGCCCGCCCCTTTACCAGGTCGCGTGCTTCCTCGACGTCTTCCGGGCGCTGCACGAAGGACAACGCGCACCAGTCGACACCAAGGTTCAGACCGAATTCCATGTCCCGGCGGTCTTTCTCCGTCAGGGCGGACAGCGGCAGCACGACGCCGGGGACGTTCACCCCCTTACGCTCGGACAGGCGGCCGCCAACGACGACTTCCGTATCCGCGAATTCCGGTCCGCAGCTCTTGACCCGCAGGCGCACCTTGCCGTCGTCCAGCAGCAGATCCACACCGGGCTCCAGGGCGGCGAAGATCTCGGGATGGGGCAGGGGCGCGCGGCTTTGGTCGCCCGGCGCGTCGTTCAGATCCAGCCGGAATCTATCGCCCTGCGCCAGGGTGATGGGGCCGTCGGCGAACTTCCCGACCCGCAGTTTCGGACCTTGCAGATCCATCATGATGCCGATGGGACGGCCGGACGCACTCTCCACTGCGCGGATTGCCGCGTGGCGCGCCCGGTGTTCGTCCGGTTCGCCGTGCGAGAAGTTCATGCGGAAGACATCGACCCCCGCCATGAAAAGCTCTTCGATTTTTTCCGGTGAGCTGGAGGACGGGCCAAGGGTTGCGACAATCTTGGTGCGGTGCTTGCGCTTCATAGTCTCGCTTTCGCTGGGGCGGGGCCTCGCGCGGGGGGCCTGCCGGTTGTGGCGTCAAGGTTTGTTGGCGGGAAGGTCCTCTTGCACGCGCCAGCGCTTCACCGCGCCCGTATCCAAGCCGAACAGATCCAGGACCCGGCCAACCGAATGATCGACCAGATCGTCAATGGACGCTGGATTGGCGTAGAAGGCCGGAACCGGCGGCGCGATGATCCCCCCCATTTCGCTGACCGTTAACATGTTTCGGATATGCACATTGGTCAACGGCGTCTCGCGCACCATCAAAACCAATCGACGGCGCTCCTTCAGGCAGACGTCGGCCGCTCTGGTCAGCAGGGTGGAGGTCACCCCGGTGGCGATTTCCGCCAGGGTTTTCATGGAGCAGGGCGCGATGATCATGCCGGCGGTATGAAAACTGCCGCTGGCGCAGGATGCGCCGACATCGCCGACCGGGTGCGACTTATGGGCCAGGGCGCGCAGGTCCTTGGCCTTAAAGTCCGTCTCGTAGGCTAGGGTCATTTCACCGGCCTTGGAGATCACCAGGTGCGTTTCGACGCCCAATTCCTTAAGCGATTCCAATAGCCTGATGCCATAGATCGAGCCCGATGCGCCGCTGATCCCGACGATGATTTTGGTGCTTCCCGACATGTTTCCTCGACTTCTGCGCCGAATGCGATACCATACTTTATGCAGGCGGGGAAATCCGCCGTGACAGTGTTGGATGCCACATTAATACGGGCGTTGAACCGCCAGGGATTACGGGCATTTCGACATGTGCCACCCGCTGCTGGTCTGGCAGCCGGACACCGCCGCCTGATGTCGGACCGCAACTCGGTTGGGCCTGGAGGTGTTTGGGGTGCTTTAGATCCACCGTCATGGACGCACATCGTGTGTCGAAACCTCTGTCTGGCGGGGATCCCTTCCACCTTCGTGCTGCGGCCATGCGGTCTGCTTTGGCACACTAAAAAGTGTAGGAGGATGACATCCATGAGCCAGGAAGCACGCATCGAAGCATTGAAAGCCAAACACGCGGACCTTGAGCATAAGCTTGAGGAAGAAACCAGCCGCCCGATGCCTGATGACGTGGCCGTTCACAGTATCAAACGAGAAAAACTGACGGTTAAGGATGAACTCTACCGCCTGACCCATTAGAGCGCTGCTCTAAGGCGGTTTCTCCTCGCGGGCCCGACCCGCGCGCCGCGGTATTCGGCGGCGCAATTATTCAATGACCCTGCCGGCGCTTCGCGGGCGGAAACCCTTGAAGACAACCCGCTTGGATGCTGTGGCGAAGCGTTGAACCCACGCGCGCCGCAGGTCCGTCGTCCGCCTCGAAACGTGCGGGGCGGGGTGTGTGTCTTGCACCGTTGCGCGGCGTCGCGGACGGTTGGGCCCGGACCGCCGCGCAGGCCGCGTTCAGAAAGTCTCCACCCAGGGGCGCAGTTCGATTTCCCAGGTCCAGGCGCTGCGGTGCTGACGATGCACATGCAGATAGGTTTCCGCGATGGCGTCCGGTTCCAACCGGCTGTCTTCGGGCTTGTCGGCGGGCCACGGGCGTCCTTCGATGACGATGGCGCCGTCGATCACGAAATGGGCGATATGGATGTTCTTCGGTTGCAGCTCGCGGGCCAGGCTCTGGCACAGACCGCGCAGACCGAATTTGCCCATCGCGAAACTGGAGGAGTTCGGGTAGCCCTTCACACCCGCCGAGGCCCCGGTGAACAGGATGGTTCCCGACCCGCGCGCCTCCATCCGGCGTGCGGCCTGTTGCGCAACCAGGAAGCCGCCGTAACAGGTGACCATGATCGCGTCCCGGACCATTTCCGGGTCGATTTCGGTAACCGGGCCGCGAACGCGGGCACTGGGGTTATACACCACGACATCCGGGACGCCGAAATTCTCGTCCAGGGTTTTGAACAGGGCGTCGACGCTTGCGATGTCGGCGGCGTCGCATGCAAGGTTCAGGGCCCCGGTTTCTTCCGCCAAAGCGGTATTTTTGTCCGGGTTGCGCGATGCCAGGGCCACCTCCATTCCGTCCTTCCTGAAAAGGCGGGCAAGGCTTGCGGACAATCCGATGCCTGTGCCGACGATCAAAGCTTTCTCGGCCATTGGAGTACTCCTTTGCTTACAAAATCAGTTCACCGGCGCGGGCAGGGGGCGGCCGGCGAAAAAGGCGTCCAGGTTGTCGAGACATTTGAAACCCATCGCATCCCGGGTTTCTACCGTCGCCGATCCGATATGCGGCAGCAGGAAGGCGTTGGGCAGATCCAGATAGGCTTTATCGAACGCCGGCTCCCCTTCGAAGACGTCCAGCCCGGCGGCGGCGATCTTGCCTGACTTCAAGGCTTCGATCAGGGCTGCGTCCTCCACGACCGGGCCGCGCGCCGTGTTGACGACAACCGCCCCGTCCGGCAGCAGGGCGATCCGTTCCCGGTTCAGAAAATGGCGCGTCTGTTCGGTGAGCGGGCAATTGAAACTTAAGAAATCGCACTGCGGCAGCATTTCTTCCGGATCCTGATGGTAGACCGCTCCGGCTTCCAATTCGGGCGTCAAACGCGACCGGTTGCTATAGTGGATTTCCATGTCGAATCCCCGGGCGCGCTTGGCCAACGCCCGGCCGATCCGGCCCATCCCGATGATGCCGAGCCGCTTGCCGGTCACATGGACGCCCAGAAGGCCCGTCGGCTCCCAGCGCTGCCAGGCCCCGGTGCGCAGGACCGTGCCGGCGTTGTGCGCCATCCGCGCCGCGCCGAGAAGGCACAGCATCGCGATATCCGCTGTCGCGTCGTCCAGCACGCCCGGCGTGTTGCCGACCTTGATCCCCCGCGCGGTCGCCGCCGGCACGTCGATCTGATCGTATCCGACGGAGAAGGTCGCCAACATGCGGACGCTGGACGGCAGTCTCTCGATCACCTCGGCCGGCATGGGCTCGGTCGGAGAACACAGGATCGCGTCGCAGCCCTGTGCTTTCTCCAGCAATTCCTCGGTCGTCATGATGATGTCTTCCGGGTTTACGGCCGCATCGTAGTCCCGGGCGATCCGGGCCTCTACGTTCGGCGGCGTCAGACGGGTAACCAGCAGTTTCGGCTTGCGCGACATGGCGGCGTTTCTCTCCCTTTTGTGGCGGTCGAGACTTGCCGCAGGTCATACCCCCTGTAAAGCGGGAAGCGGTACGGGTGGGAATAGGCCCTGTTCAGGCGGACTGACGCCGCGCCACCGTTTCCGCCAATGCGGCGAGGCAGGTGGCGATATCCTTACGGGTCACCGGTTTCGCCAGGAAGCCTTCCATGCCCCGTTTCATCGCGTTTTCCATCGCGGCGTCGGAGGCGTGCGCGGTCATGGCGACGATCACGGGCGCGGGGGCCGTTGCGGCGTTTTCGCGTATGGTCTTCATGGCTTCGAATCCGTCCATGCCATGCATCTGAAGATCCATCAGGATAATGTCGAACGCTTCCTCCCCGGCCATCTCGATGGCTTCGGCGCCATTGCCCGCGACCTTTGCCTCATGCCCCAGGGAGATCAGCATTTCTTCCGCGACGACACGGTTCACCGCGTTGTCGTCGACGATCAGGATGCGGTACGAAATGCCGGTATCGGCCGATTGATCCTGGCCGCCGGCCGTGCCGCGATCCCCGCCGGCTTTGTTGGTATTGGCGGCGACTTCGACGGGCAGCAGCGGCACCCAGATGGAGAACAGCGACCCTTTCCCGGGCGCGGACTCCAACTCGATGGCGCCGCCCATGGCTTCGACCAGGGACTTGCAGATGCTGAGGCCCAGCCCGGCCCCGTCATGCCGGCGGCTGAGGGACGAATCCGCTTGGGTGAAGGGCTCGAAAATCACCGTTTGTTCGACATCCGCGATGCCGGGGCCGGTATCGGCGACATCGATCCGCAGGGCCTGTCCTTTGAACAGGGATGTGGTCGCGACAGATGCTTTGACGCTGATCGATCCCTGATCCGTGAACTTCACCGCGTTTCCGACGATGTTGGTCAGGACCTGCCGAATACGGATCGGATCCAGCATCAATTCGGGGGGGACGGCACCGTCGACGCTGACATTCAGCCCCAGCCCCTTTTGGCGCATGGAGGCCTGCATCAGTTCCGTGACCGATCCGATCAGATCGGAGATTTGGACCGGTTCCGGCCGGATCTCGAACCGTCCGGTCTGCAGTCGGGTCAGATCGAGCACATCGTTGATCACCGACAGAAGGGCGAAAGCGGAGTCGCGGATGATGTTGAGATACTGGTTTTGCTGCACCGTCAGTTTGGTGTGTTCCATCAGGTCGATCATGCCGATCACGCCGTTCATCGGCGTCCTGATTTCGTGGCTCATCATGGCGAGGAAACTGGTCTTGGCTTCCCCAAGCCGCATGGCCTGATTGCGCGCTTCCTCGGCCTCCCGCAACGCGGTTTCCGCTGTTTCCGTCTGCGCTTTCAATGCCGATTGGATCGCCTCCTGCCTCGTCAGCAGGCGGACCGAAAAAGCCACGAACCCGCACAGCACCAGAATGCCCAGCAGGCCTGTAAGCCCGGACTGCAACGCCATGTCCTCGACGGAATCGATCGCCTGTTCTAGGGCTTCCTCGTTCGCCGCCACACGGTCCTCGATCAAGACATCGATCAGGCCGATCAGTTCTTCCTCACGCTCTTCGAACTCTTCTTTCGCATCATCGATTTCTTCGATGTCCAGATCGTTCTCCGTCAGGGTCAGGATGCGAATGCCGGCGTCCAGGAATCGGGCGAAGGATGCGTTCACCTCTTCAATCTTTTCGCGCGCTTCGGCCGTTTCGGCCAAGGCCAGATAGGCCGCATAGGAGGCGCGGACCCGCTCTCTGCCCTCGTCGACTTCTTCCAGTTCCCCGGCAAGTTCCTCCGCGTCCTCCTCGGCTTCCTCCGCGTCTCTGCCTTCCTCTCCGAGGATCGAGGCGGTGGTCCGGATCAGGACCACTTCGTTGACTGCGGCAAGGGTGATGAGCGTTCCGCTGCGGATGCCCTTCAGATGCAGGATTTCCGGCAGGACTTGTTTCTGGATCTTGGTCGCGTAGTCCTGCGCATGCTGACCGCGCACCCAACTGAGTATGGAAAGGGTCGAGAACAGAAGAACGCCGACTACGGCTACCAGAAGTACTTGCTGACGCCAACTCATGCGGAAACTCCAGGCGCGGTGCCTCGTGGGATCATGGAACGTTCGCAAAATATCGATAGGCGAAGATATCGTAGCATAGATGGCGAACAAAAACACACCGTAAACACAAATACTTACTGCTATTCCGGTTGTTTGGAAACGGTCCCCTGCGCCGATTGCCGGCTTCGCACGCGCTCGCGGTAGAAGGTATAGACGCCCATGCCGACGACAATGGCGCTGCCCGACAATGTCCAGGTGTCGGGCACATCGCCGAATACGACCAGCCCGAGAATAACGGCCCAAATCAGGATCGTGTAGCGGAACGGCGAGACGAAACTGATCTCACCGTGGCGCATCGCCATGACACCGAACAGATACCCCACGAATACCAATGCAGCCGCGAAGCCCAGGAAGGCGAGATGTTCGCCATCTACAGGCTTCCATTCGGTGAACGGTGCGAACACCGCGCCCAGGATCATCACCCCGACGGCGGCCAGAAAGGTGACGAACAGGCTGGGCACGTCGGGCGACAGCATGCGGGTCGACAGGTCGCGCAGGGTTATCAAGCCGACCGCCGCGACAGCCCATAGGGAGTAGGAGGTGAAGCCTTCAGTCCCCGGCCGGATGATGACGAGAACGCCGGCGAAACCGGCGCAGATCGCCATGTAGCGCCGCCACCCGACGCGCTCGCCCAGGAACAGCGCCGCCGCCAGAGTGACGGCGAGGGGCAGGGATTGAAGAATCGCCGTGGCGTTCGCGATCGGCATATTGAACAACGCGTTCAGGAAGCAATAGGTCGCGCCGATCTCCCCCACCAGCCGAAGCGCCAGTATCTTGCGGTCCCGCCGGCTCGGCAGGAAAATCAGGCTGTTCTTGCAGGCCGCCAGGGTCCCGATCAGCACGGATGCGAACACCCCGCGGATGAAGATGATCTGAAACAGGGTCAGTTCGTCGGCAATCCATTTCGTGGCGGTGTCATTGAGGATGAAGCCCGCCATGCTGAGACACATGAAGAGCGATCCGCGCAGATTTCCGCCGGCGTAATCCGGCCTGCCGGGGGCCTGCGCGCCGGCGGTCACAGGGACCGTCCTTTTTGCACCGCCTTTCGGCCGAGCTTCTCTCGTATCTCGTCCATCACACGCTCTAGCTTGGCGGCCTTGTCCCGGTCGGGATCGGCAAGGTCGGGGATGTCTGCTTCATCGGCCGCGCCAAGGTCCGCGCCGCCGATGCCCAAAAGACGATACTGCCGTCCGTCGGCTTCCTTTTCCAGCAGATCCAATCCTTGCCGGAAGAGTATTTCCGCCATCTGGGTCGGATTGCCCAGCTTGCGGCTGCGGGTCAGGATCTTGAAGTCCGCCGTGCGCAGTTTCAGATGAACGCTGCCCGCGGAGAGTTCCGCCTTCTTCAGCCGCCGAGAGACGGTTTCGCAAAGCGGCCAGAGAATCTGCGCCAGGGCCTGAAAATCGGCGATATCTTCCTCGAAGGTGGTTTCCGCTGAAATGCTTTTGGTTTCCGAATCCGGGTCCACCCGGCGATTGTCGATCCCGCGGGAGAAATTATAGAGCCGTTCTCCCATCGACCCGTACCGGCGCATCAACGATTTCGGGTCGACGTCCCGAATCTGACCGATGGTGGCGATACCATCCTGATGCAGTTTGCGTTCCAAGGCCTTGCCCACGCCCCAGATCATCTTGACCGGCTTGTCGGAGAGGAAATCGACTGCTTCCGCGTTGCCGATCACCGCAAAACCGCGTGGCTTGTCCAGGTCGCTGGCCACTTTCGCGAGGAACTTATTATAGCTCAATCCGATGGAGGCCGTGACGCCGATCTCCGTCTCTATGCGCAGCACAAGCCGCGCCAGCGTGGTCGCCGGGCTGGACCGGTGGGCGCTCTCGGTGCCGGTCAGGTCGAGAAACGCCTCGTCGATGGAAATCGGCTGAACCAGCGGGGTCACCTCGCGCATCATGGCGCGGATCTGCCGGCCGGCCGCGGCGTATTTTTCCATATTGGGCCGGATCACGACCGCGTCCGGGCAGGATTGCAGCGCCTTGAACATCGGCATGGCGGAGCGCACGCCATACATCCGCGCGACATAACAGGCGGCTGACACCACCCCGCGCCGTCCGCCCCCGACGATGACCGGCTTGTCCCGCAGGCTGGGGTCGTCCCGCTTCTCCACGGACGCATAGAAAGCATCGCAATCGATATGGGCGATCCCCAGCCGATGCAGTTCGGGATGCGATTTGATCCGGCGGGACCGGCATGCGGGACAGGTCCCGGCGGCGCCGGGCGGTCCTTCCTCCTGCGCGGCGTTCCAGACATGCAGACAGTCCCGGCACAGGCTATCCGGCTGTTCTTCGTTATCCGTCATCGGGCCACAACCAGGCCGCGCCCCGCACACCGCCGGAATCGCCGTGTTCCGGGGGGCGCAGAACCGTATCCACGGTGTCCGAAAATACCCAGCGCTGAAGCAGAGGCGGCACCGTTTCGTAAAGCCTGGCGATGTTCGACAGGCCGCCGCCCAACACAATGACATCCGGGTCGACAACGTTGATGACGCTGGCCAAGGCGCGCGCCAACCTTTCTTCGTAACGCCGCATGGCCGCTTCGGCGATGTCGCTTTCTTCCGCCGCGATGGTCTTGGCCGGCTTCGATTCACCGCCGGCCCTGCGGTAGTCGGCCTCCAACCCCGGGCCGGACAGAAAGGTCTCGATGCAACCGTGTTTACCGCAATAACAGGGCGGCCCCGGGTTTTCCGATGCGTTCGGCCAAGGGAGTGGGTTGTGGCCCCATTCGCCCGCGATGCCGTTCAACCCGCCAAGGATCCTTCCATTGACGACTAGGCCCCCGCCCACGCCGGTTCCCACGATGACCCCAAAGGCGACAGCCGCCCCGGCTGCGGCGCCGTCAACCGCTTCCGATAGGGCGAAACAGTTCGCGTCGTTCGAAATTCGGATCGGCCTTTCCAAAGCGGCTTCCAGATCGTCTTTCAGCGGTTTCCCGATCAGCCATGTCGAATTAGCGTTCTTCACCAGATTGGTGTGGCCCGACAACGTTCCGGGGATGCCGACGCCAACGCTGCACCGGGTGCCCGTTTCGGTTTCAATGGAGAGCACTAATTCTTTGATTGCGTTTACAGTTTTCCAATAGTCGCCGCGGGGGGACGGCAGCCGAATTCGGGAGACTACGGCCCCGTCCCGTGCAAGGGCGGCGGCTTCAACCTTCGTTCCGCCCAGATCGATACCGATTCTCATGATCTAAAAAAGTTCCGCCGTTCGCTGTTTGGTCGGTTTTGTTTGTCGGGATAGTCTGTTAGGACGATGTTAACCTACTGGTAAGTTTACTGATATATCCATAACCCGGATGTGCAAGAACGGCGTGCCAGCCCGGATTCCTGTCGGGTATGTCCAGCCAAAGCGGTTTCAAAAACGAGGTAGAAATGGCTCACAAGGTGATGATTGTTGAGGATAATGAACTCAACATGAAGCTTTTCCACGACCTGCTTGAATCCCGGGGCTACGATATCATCGAAACGCGCGACGGCATGGAAGCGTTGAAGATGGCGCGAACCGAACGGCCGGACCTGATTCTGATGGATATTCAGTTGCCGGAAGTTTCCGGGCTGGAAGTGACGAAATGGATCAAGGAAGACGACGATCTCCGCGCCATTCCGATTATCGCCGTGACGGCGTTTGCGATGAAGGGGGATGAGGAGAAGATCCGCGAAGGGGGATGCGAAGCCTATATCGCCAAACCCATTTCGGTGACGAACTTCCTGGAGACCGTTGCACGGTTCCTTGATTGAGACGGCGTGCTGAACAAGGTCTAGCGGAATGGAAAACATGGTTAGGAAATACAGCGCCCCGGTCGCGGGCCAAACCATGTTTGCGCCTGTGCAAAAGACGATTGATCATTCATGACTGCGCGCGTTCTAGTCGTCGACGATCTGCTGCCGAACGTCAAATTGCTCGAAGCGAAGCTGACGAGCGAGTATTTCGACGTCGTCACCGCGGGTGACGGTCCGGGGGCCTTGTCTTCGATAGAAGCGGACGCGCCGGATATCGTGCTTCTGGACGTCATGATGCCGGGCATGGACGGGTTCGAGGTTTGCCGCAGGATTAAGGCAAATCCGAAAACCACGCATATTCCGGTCGTGATGGTGACGGCGCTGTCGGATACGGCGGATCGGGTGCGCGGCCTGGAAGCCGGCGCCGACGATTTTCTGACCAAGCCGCTGAACGACACGGCCCTGTTTGCCCGCGTCCGGTCCCTGGTGCGGTTGAAAATGCTGACCGATGAATGGCGGATGCGCGAGCAGACGTCCGGTCAACTGGGTGTTTTGCAGGAAGAAGGCGCGATCGCGGATGTCGATACCACAGGCGCCCGGATCCTGGTTATTGAGGACGGCGAAATCGATTGGATGAAGGTCAGCGAGACGCTGCAGCAGGACAAGTCGGTCCTGGTGCATGCGCGCACGGCCGAGGAAACGCTGGAAGCCGCGGCCAAGGAAGAAAATTTCGATCTCGCCATCGTTAACCTGAACCTTCGTTCGTCGGACGCTTTACGGCTGGTCAGCCGGCTGCGTGCACTGGACAAGACACGCTATACGCCGATCCTGCTGGTTGCCGAAGAACATGAGATGGACAAGATCGCCAAGGGGCTGGATCTTGGGGTCAACGACTATCTGATCAAACCCATCGACCGGAACGAACTGCTGGCCCGGGTGCGCACCCAGATCAAGCGCCAGCGCTATCAGGAACGGCTGCGCGAGAATTACGAGCGCAGTCTGGTCATGGCGCTGACGGACTCGCTGACCGGGCTTTACAATCGGCGATATGTCACCGCGCATCTGGGGGGCATGATCGACCGGCATAAGCAAACCGGCAAGCCGCTGGCCTTGCTGATGTTCGATATCGATTACTTTAAGCATGTAAACGATACCTACGGGCATGCCGCCGGTGACGAAGTGCTGATCGAACTGTCGCGGCGGGTGGTGGATCATGTCCGCAGCGTCGATACCGTGGCCCGTCTGGGCGGTGAGGAATTTGTCGCCGTCTTGCCGGACACGGAGGAAGAGGTGGCCCTGGTTGTCGCGGAGCGTCTGCGCTACCCGATCGCCGAGCAGGAGTTCGTCATGAAAACCGCGGGCACGACCGAATCCGTAACGATGTCCATCGGCGTCGCGATGATGCAGCAGGATGACGGCA
>JANQIT010000359.1 GCA_028282025.1 Hwanghaeella sp.
GGCGTTGCGCGAGGAGTATGGCGCTGCAAAACCGCTGGCCGGCGCGCGGATTGCCGGTTGCCTGCACATGACCATCCAAACCGCCGTGCTGATCGAAACGCTGACGGCGCTGGGCGCCGAGGTGCGCTGGTCGTCGTGCAACATCTTCTCGACCCAGGATCACGCAGCCGCCGCCATCGCCGCGACCGAGGTGCCGGTTTTCGCCTGGAAGGGCATGGACGAGGACGAATTCTGGTGGGCGATTGAAAAGACGATCGAAGGCCCGAACGGCTGGACTCCGAACATGATCCTGGATGACGGCGGCGACCTGACCCAGATCATGCACGAAAAATACCCGTCCTATCTGGAAGACGTGAAAGGGATCTCGGAAGAGACCACCACCGGCGTCCTGCGCCTGTACGACATGGCCCGCGAAGGCACGCTGAAAGTGCCGGCGATCAACGTCAACGACAGCGTGACCAAATCCAAGTTCGACAACAAGTACGGCTGCCGCGAAAGTCTGGTCGACGCTATTCGCCGGGCCACCGACGTCATGATGGCGGGTAAGATCGCCACGGTCGCCGGCTTCGGCGACGTCGGCAAAGGATCCGCCGACAGCCTGCGCAACGCCGGCTGCCGCGTGCTGGTGACCGAGGCCGATCCGATCTGCGCTCTGCAGGCGGCCATGGAAGGTTTCGAAGTCGTAACGATGGAAGAAGCCGCGCAACGGTCCGACATCTTCGTCACCGCGACGGGCAATGTGGATGTCATCACCGTCGATCATATGCGCGAAATGAAGGACCGCGCCATTGTCTGCAACATCGGTCACTTCGACAGCGAAATCCAAATCGCCGGTCTGAAGAACTACAAGTGGGACAACATCAAGCCGCAGGTCGATCAGGTTGAGTTCCCGGACGGCAAGAAGATCATCGTTCTGGCCGAAGGCCGCCTGGTGAATCTGGGCTGCGCCACCGGCCATCCGAGCTTCGTGATGAGCGCCTCCTTCACCAACCAGGTGCTGGCGCAGATCGAGCTGTGGAAAAACGCCGCGGATTACGAGCGTAAGGTCTATGTTCTGCCCAAACACCTGGACGAAAAGGTCGCCGCTCTGCACCTTGCCAAGGTCGGCGCGCAACTCACTAAATTGAGCCAGGAGCAGGCCACATATATCGGCGTTTCGCAGGAAGGCCCATTCAAGCCGGACACGTACCGGTACTGACGGAAGGCCCTTCCGCCGCCATCGAAGCCCGCGGGTTCCGGCCCGCGGGCTTTGTTTTTATATGGACTTCTGCCGCCGAACCGCCTTGTCTAGGACATGATTCTATCATTGGGATCTGCTTGGGATCGCTGGGGCGGTCGGCCGGGCGGGGACCGTTGCGCGGGCGCTGCAGTGCAGACCGCGATCCCGGTCCGGCGGCAACAGGTATCTCGAAGGCGGATGGAGACAGGGCCGGCTGCGCGATGACAGGGGAGGAAATCACATCGCTGGTCGCGGCGGCGGCCCTGGGCGGGGCGTTGAGTCTGATCCTGTTCCGCCGATTGCGAGGAAGGGCGGGCGCCGCCACCGCCATTCAAGCCGACCCGGACCCGGTCGTGCTAATCTCCCCCCGCGACATCGCCATGAACCCCACCGCCGCCGCACTGCTTGGAATGGACGAAGCCGCCTCCATCGCCCAGCTTGGCGAGGCAGTCGCGCTGGAAGGCGAGGAAAGTTTCCCCGCTTGGATCGCGCGGCTGATGCCGGGCGGTAACGAATCGGCGCTGACTGCATCGGGCTTCGTCGGAGATATACCGGTTCGGCTGACCGCCTACCGGGGACATGCCGGCATCGCGGTCCGCCTGACGGCGCGCGCCGCAGAGGAGGCGTTGAAACGGGAACTTACGGTAAGAACCGAAGAGCGCGACCGGTTCCGCACGATCCTGGACGGGTTGCCCCTGCCGGTCTGGTGGCGGCGGCCGGCAGATCTGAAGGTCGCGGGCGCGAACGCTAAATACCGCCGTTCGGTGGGGCTGACCGATGCGGACGACATCGAACATACGGGCCGCGACATGCTGGCGGGTCTTGTACCGGACGATGGCACGGCGCTGGCGCGGCGGGCGCTGTCCCGGGCGGCGCAGCAATCCGAGAGTCACTATGTGGTGGTCGATGGCGACCGCCGGCTGTTCGATTTCGTGGAACAGCGCCTGAACGAGGGCGGATGGACCGTCGGCTATGGCGAGGATCTGACATCGCTGGAAGCGATGCAGGCGTCGGTCGGCGAGAGCATCGCCGCGAACGATGCGGTGCTGGAACAACTGCTGACGGCGATTGCCGTGTTCGGGCCGGACCGGCGTCTGAATTTCTATAACCGGGCCTTCGCCGAGATGTGGGGGTTGGAGGAAACTTACCTGGTCGCCGAACCGATCTTCGAAGAAGTTCTCGACCTGCTGCATGACCGCCGTCAGATGCCGGAAACCGTCGATGTCCGCGCCGATATCCGCACACGCGTCGCCCACTTCACCTCGCTGGTCGAAACGCACGAGGAGTTGCTGCACCTTCCGGACGAGAGATCCGTGCGGCTGTCGATTGTGCCGCACCCGATGGGCGGCCTGCTCTATCAATATGAAGACGTCACCGACAAACTGGCGTTAGAACGTTCCTTCAACACGCTAACGCAGGTACAGCAGGCGACCCTCAACAATCTCTATGAAGGGGTGGCGGTGTTCAGTCGGGACGGCCGGATGCGGCTGCACAACCGGGCCTATCGCGAGATCTGGGAATTGTCGGAGGAAGATTTGCGGGGCGCGCCGCATATCGGGCAGATTCTGGACCGTATCAGACCGCTGATGCCGGACACCGGCGACTGGGGGAAGTTCAGGCGCGAGATCGTGGTGGCGGTGACCGAACCGCGCACGGACGTCGGGCGGTTCGAACTGTCCGACAACCGGATCATCGATTTCGCGGAAGTGCCCCTGCCGGACGGACAATGCCTGCTGGTCTACCTGGACGTATCCGATTCCGTGCGGGTCCAGCGGGTTCTGGAGGAACGCAACGCCGCCTTGGAAAACGCGGATCTGCTGAAATCTCAGTTCATTTCCAACATGTCCTACGAATTGAGAACGCCGCTGAACACCATCGTGGGTTTCTCCGAGGTGCTGCAGGAAGGCATCGCCGGTCCCCTGACCGACCGGCAGCAGGACTATGTGGTGCATGTTCTGACCGCATCCCGCCATCTGGCCCGGATGGTGGGCGATATCCTCGATCTGGCGACGATCCAGGCCGGGTTCATGCGGCTGGACGTGCAGGACGCCGATATCGGCGTCTTGGTGAACAATGCAATCGGCGAAGTCCAGGCCGCCGCATCGGACAAGTCGGTTTCGCTGGTTGTGGAATCGCCGGTGGCGGACCTTGGAGCCGTCTGCGATTCGGGGCGAATCCATCAAGTGCTGACGAATCTTCTGAACAACGCCGTGCGGTTTACACCCGAAGGCGGGCGCGTCACCGTCCGCACGGATGAAGCCATGCTGGAACAACCCTATGCCAGCATCACCATCCAGGACACCGGCGACGGCATTTCGGAAGGGGACCGGGACAAGTTCTTCGAAAGCTTCGTTCAGGCGTCCAGCGGCACCCGGCAGTCGGGGGCCGGTCTGGGCCTCGCCCTGTCGAAAAGCCTTGTCGAACTGCATGGTGGAAAGATCACGGTTTCCGATGCACCGGGCGGCGGCGCGCAAATCACCTGCCTGATCCCCAAGAAATACCGGCGGCCGCATGTACAGGATCCGCGGATCTGACGCGGCTCGCGAATGCCCTATACTCTTGAGAAATCGAATGCGGCCTACCGGACGGCGTCGCGCTGCGTTTCCAACACCCTCAGCGCCGCTTGCGCCCCGGCCACGTCACCAGGACAATCCCGATAACAATCGGCCCCAGCCCGACCAGGTCGTTCAACGCCACGGGTTCGCCCAGAATGGCGAAGCCGAACAGCATGCCGAGGCCCGGGTTCAGAAAGTGAAAGCTGCTGGCTTTGCCCGCACCGGCGATCTGTATCATCCGGAACCAGATCAGCAAGGCGACGATCGAGAGCATGATCGACAGATACCCGACCGACAGGAAGAAGGTGGCGTTGAAGTCGATGGTTCCCCAATCTTCGAGCAGCAACGCAACCGGCAGCAAGGCGATGCCCGAGGCCACCGTTTGGATCGTGTTCATAACGAACGGATCGGCGTGGCTGCCGCGCTTGCGGTAGAGAATGGTGCCCGCCGTCAGGCACAGCATGCCGATGAAACCGAGCAGCACGCCGGTCGGATCGTCAATGCCGCTTCCCAACCGTTCCCGCAAAACGATGAAGGTTCCGGCCAGACCCAGCGCCACCCCCAGCAGAACCCGCCGGGTGATCCGTTCCCCCAGAATGGGTTGGGCGAAGAACACCGTGGCCAGCGGCGTCAAAGCCGCGATCAAGGCCGCCATCCCCGCCGTGATGGTCTGCATGGCGTAAAAAAACAGACCCAGATAGATCGAATTATTCAAGACACCCAGCAGAATGCCGGTCACGACATCGGCCTTGTTATCCGGCCAGCGCTTGCCCATCAGATGCATCAGTCCGACCAGCAGCGCGCCGGCAAACAGAAAGCGGATGGTCAGTTGGGCCAGCGGCGGAGCCGCCGTCAGGCCGAATTTCGCCGCGATGAAAGCGGAACTCCACAGCACGCAAAAGGAAATGCCGAGGAGATAGAGCTCCCTGGTTCCTGCCGGACTGCCGGCGCCGGCCGGCGCTGTCGGCGCGGACATGCCGGTTCAATCCTCCGCCCGGTCTTGGTGGGGCAGACGCATCCGCCAAACCCCGGACAGGCCCTTCAGATCCTCCGGCGCGACGACATCGCCCTTGCGCAGGATATCCACGCGCCCGGTACGGGCCAGAAAGAAGGCCTGGTTCTTCACGGCCTGGAAATAGCGCCGCCACGCATTGGATGACGGTTTCCCGCCGCTCTTCGCCTTGGCCTGTGCGTCACTGATATGGCGGGCGACCTGCTCGGCGCTGACCGGCTTGTTGGGCGGCGCGGTCGACAAATATTCCAGGATCGCCTCGGCGACCGGATCCAGTTCTGAAGCGGTCATTCTCTCTCACTCACCTTTCGCGGCCAGCCGTACCCGTAAATCACGCAGCCCCACAGTCACCGGATCGACCCTGACGCCGGACCTTTCGGCAATCACATCGCCCCGGTTAACCAGAATTTGGGCTGCTTCCACAATCCCATGATCCCGAACCTCTGTTTGCACCGACGGGAACGAACGTTCGGCGATCTCCGCCAACGGCGTTGGACCCGTCAGCGACACATGGGTCAGGATCGCCCGTTGGAAACTCTCGGTCGCCGGACGCGCGGCCCCGCCCGCCCAAAAGACGCGCTGGATGAAGTCTGCGGCGGTACGGAACATTCTGACCTGCACATTCTTCGGATGCAGCTCGATACACGGGTCTGGCAGAGGGCGCAAACCATGCCTATCTTCATACAAGCTTTTGACGGGAAGATGGGATGACGGGGACCTTCGAAGCGCTTCTCGCAGCAACCGCCTGTTTTGTGTTCGGCCACTTCGTGCTGTCCAGTCTGTCGGTGCGGCGCGGCATTGCGCGCGCCGTCGGCGACGGACCGTTCCGGGCTCTCTATTCCCTGTTCGCGGCGGCCAGCCTGACCTGGACCGGATTCGCGTATGGCGCGGCCCCGTTCGTACCCATCTGGGAACCGCCGGACGGCATGCGGCATCTGGCTTATCTGCTTGTTTTGATCGCCTGTTTCCTGGTCGTTACCGGGATCACGACCAAAAGCCCGACCGCGGTCGGCGGCGAAAGAATGGCGGACGATCCGGCCCCATTGGGCGGCATTCTGACCGTCACCCGGCATCCGTTTCTGGTCGGCGTCGGCCTTTGGGCGGTCAGCCATCTGCTGGTCAATGGCGATCTGGCCTCGATTATTCTGTTCAGCGGGCTGCTGTTCCTGTGCGTCGGCGGCATCGCCCATATCGACTACCGTCGGCGCGACGCCATGGGCGCGGCTTGGGGGCCGGTAGCTCTGTCGACCAGCGCGATTCCTTTTCTGGCGGTCTTGCAGGGCCGGACGGCGCTGGATCTGAAAGGAATCGGCCTGGCGCGCGTCGCCGCCGCGCTTGGCGTCTATGCGGGGCTGGCCTACGGGCATCCGTGGATCGCGGGCGTGCCCCTGTTCTGACGGCCCGCTCAACCGGCCCCCTACGCAAACCGGTTTAGAGTCCTTCGGGCTCCAGGGCGTAGCCGGCCGACCGCACGGTGCGGATCAGGTCCATCTTGCTGTCGACATTCAGCGCCTTGCGGAGACGCCGGATATGCACGTCGACGGTACGCGGTTCGACATAGACATCCCGGCCCCACACCGCGTCCAGCAACTGCTCGCGGCTGAACACCCGGCCCGGATATTCCATGAAGTGCCGCAGCAGGCGGAACTCGGTCGGGCCCAGCTTGATCTCCGTTTCATCCCGGTGCACCCGGTGGGCGGCCAGGTCCATGTCGATATCGGCGACCGACAGGCGTTCGTCGGCCAGGACCGGGCGGGCGCGGCGCAGCAGGGCGTGCACACGCGCGATCAGTTCCGCCGGCGAGAAGGGTTTGGTGACATAGTCATCCGCGCCCGCATCCAGGCCGCGCACCTTGTCGGCTTCCTCTCCCCGGGCGGTGAGCATGATAATCGGCAGCGTCTTGGTCAACGGCTTGCGGCGCAGTTGCCGGCAGACCTCGATCCCCGTCACTTCCGGCAGCATCCAGTCCAGAAGCGCGATGTCGGGCGGATTTTCGTCAACGGCCAGAAGCGCCTCACGTCCGTCCAGCGCCACATCCACCTCGAACCCTTCCCGTTCGAGGTTGTAGCGCAACAGGGTCACAACTGCGGTTTCGTCTTCGATTATAAGCACGCGGGGCTTCATGGTTACGGCCTTACCAGTCCAGTCCGTTGTTTCTTTCCTATTCGTCGAGTGAACGATCATCGTCTGCCTCTACGACCACACTGTTGGTGCGGTCGGCCTTGGGCCTGCGTTCGTCGAGGCGGGCGCCTTCGATCCGGAAATGCAGGGTTTCAGCAATGTTTGTTGCATGATCTCCGATTCTTTCAAGGTTCTTTGCAATGAACAGAAGATGGGTTCCCGTAGAAATGTAGCGGGGATCTTCCATCATGTAGGTCAGCAGTTCGCGGAAGATGCTGGTGTAAAGCTCGTCCACCTCGTCGTCCGATTCCCAGACGGCGATGGCCTTTTCCAGATCTTCTTCCACGCAGGCGTCGAAAACGTCCTTCAACATCGCCTGCACCAGCCGGCCAAGCCGGATGACGCTGCGGCTGACCGGGCTGACCGGCATCTGCGTCAGCGAAGGCACCCGTTTGGCGATATTCTTGGCGTAGTCGCCGATCCGTTCGATATCCGCGGACATGCGCAGCATCGCCACGACATAGCGCAGATCGTTCGCGACCGGTTGGCGCAGGGCCAGCATCCGCACCACCAGGGCGTCGACATCCGCTTCGATCTGGTCGATTTCCGAATCCCGAGCCCTTACGGTTTCCGCCAGCGAGGAGTCCCGTTTGCTGACCGCGCGCAGCGCCCCGTCAAGCTGCGATTCCGCAAGACCGCTCATCTGACTGAACATCTTGCGCAACCGGGCGAACTCTTCGTCGTAGACGCGTGTGATATGTTCCGCGGAATCTGCTGCTGATGACATGATGTTTCCCGAGCTCCCGAGCCGTTGCGATTCGGAGAGTCTAGCCGAATCGGCCCGTGATGTACCCTTGGGTTTTCTCATCCTTCGGGTTGGTGAAAAGCTGTTCCGTCTCGCCGTACTCGATCAACTTGCCAAGGTGGAAGAACGCGGTCTTCTGCGAAACGCGGGCGGCCTGTTGCATCGAATGCGTCACGATGGCGATGGTGAAATTCTTCCGCAATTCGTGGATCAGCTCCTCGATCTTCGCCGTCGCAATCGGATCCAGCGCCGAACAGGGTTCGTCCATCAGGATCACTTCCGGCTCCACCGCGATGGCGCGGGCGATGCACAGCCGTTGCTGCTGTCCGCCCGACAGGCCGGTTCCCGGCTGATCCAGGCGGTCCTTGACCTCTTCCCACAGGCTGGCGCGGCGCAGGCTGCTTTCGACGATCCTGTCCAGTTCGGCCTTGTCCTGGGCCAGACCGTGGATTTTCGGGCCGTAGGCGACATTCTCATAGATCGATTTCGGAAAGGGGTTGGGCTTCTGGAAAACCATGCCGACACGGGCGCGCAGTTGCACGACATCGACGCGCTTTTCATAGATATCGCCTTCGTCCAGCTTGATCGACCCGCCGACCGAACAGCCTTCGATCACATCGTTCATGCGGTTCAGACAGCGCAGAAAGGTGGACTTCCCACAGCCCGACGGACCGATCAGGGCGGTCACCTCCTTGTCGACGATATCGATATCGACATCGAACAAGGCCTGCTTTTCGCCATAGTGAACGGTGACCTTCCGACCCGTCATCTTGACGGGTTGGTCGGCGGCGGATTGCGCCTGCACATCCGTATCGGTCGCAGCCATGGGTCTTATCCTCTCAAGCCTAAGCCTGCCGGCGCCTTGCGGCCTACCAGCGTTTTTCAAATCTCTTCCGCAGCAGAACCGCGGTCAGGTTCATGGTGATCAGGAAGCCGAGCAGCACCATGATCGCCGCCGACGTCCGTTCGACGAAGGCGCGTTCCGGCGCGTCGGCCCACAGGAAAATCTGCACCGGCAGCACGGTTGCCGGATCGGTCGGTCCGCCGGGAATGTCGACGATGAAGGCGACCATGCCGATCATCAGCAGCGGCGCCGTCTCACCCAGGGCCTGGGCCATGCCGATAATCGTCCCGGTCAGCATGCCCGGCATCGCCAGGGGCAGGACATGGTGCGTCATGGCCTGAAGGCGGCTCGCCCCCATGCCCAGCGCCGCTTCCCGGATCGACGGAGGCACCGATTTCAGGGCCGCGCGGCTGGCGATGATGATCGTCGGCAGGGTCATCAGGGTCAGGACCAGACCGCCGACCAGCGGCGCGGACCGGGGCAGCCCGAAGAAATTCAGAAACACCGCCAGCCCCAGCAGCCCGAACACAATCGACGGCACGGCCGCCAGGTTGTTGATATTCACCTCGATAATATCGGTCAGCCGGTTCTTCGGGGCGAATTCCTCCAGATAGATCGCCGCCATCACGCCAATCGGGAAGGACAGAAGCAGGGTCACCATCAGGGTGAAGAACGATCCGACCACCGCGCCCCATATGCCGGCCTGTTCCGGCTCCCGGCTGTCGCCGGCCGTAAAGAGCGTGGTGTTGAAGGGTTGGCTGATCCTGCCGCGGTCCTCCAGGGTCATCAGCCAGCCGATCTGGGCGTCGCTAAGGCGGCGGGAATCTTCCGGCACGTCCAGCCGGACAATCTCCCATGCGCCGGGCCGTGCGTCTCCATCCGACTGCATCTCCACGATGACCGTGCCGGCGACATCTGCATTATCGACCGAGGTGATCTTCACCAAACCGCCGTGAATTTTCACAAGATAACTGGAAATGGAGGAATCCGTCGCTTCCGGCCCACCGGGATTGGCGGCGCGGTTGCGCAGCACTTCCGCCTGGCCGAGGACCGCGTCCCGTTGGCTGACGGTCGACGCGATATCGTTCGTCAGGCTTGAAAGCCGCTGCTGCAGATCTTCCAGCCGCGCGGTATCGCCGGCGGCCTGATCGACCGCCCGGTTGAGATCTTCCAGATCCCCTTCCATCACGGTAAGGCTGCGGTCCGCCTGACGCGCCCGGCGCTCCAGCGTGGCCGCCTGCCCGCGCAAGGCGTCCTTCACCTGGGCCAGGATCGGCGCAAAATCGTTCGCGGTGGAGAGGATCTTCACCTCGTCGCCATTGACGACAACGGACGCGGTCCCGCTGACATCGATACCGCCGATCGTGGTCATCTTGCCTTTCAGAAAGATATCCGCATCGTCCGACAACAGGACGTCGACGCTTTGGACGCCGCCGATGATCGCCGGATTGTCGCGGACGGCGCGCTGCATCGCGAAGGGCGCGTCGGTCGACAGCAGCTCGGTCAGGGGCCGGCCGCGCCGGCCGCGCGGCACATTCGGAAATTCCTTGCGAAGCGCCCCGAACGCGATGGACCGGTAATTGCCGCCGGCGATATTTTCCGGGTCCACATCCTCGGTGGAGAACGCCGCCTCCAAGGTTACTTCGGATTGCCAGAAGGCCCCAATCCCGTTCGCGATGATCGTCGTGAACAGCACCACCAGGGTCAGCATGGCAAACCCGATTGCCAACAATCCGTAAAGCTTGAATCGGGATTCCGCCTTGTACCGGCGCTTCAGGCTTTTCTGGACCGCATTTGCGATCCCCGCCTTCGAGGTTTCGAGTGGGCCTGACGCGCCCGCTACTTCAGCCATCCTGCGATCCTCTTCCCGCGCCGGGATCAGTCATACTGCTCGCGGTACTTCCGCACCACGTGCAAGGCGACCACGTTCAGACAAAGGGTTATGAAAAACAGCACCAGACCCAGCGCGAAAGCGGCCAGGGTCTTGGGACTGTCGAATTCCTGGTCGCCCACCAACAGGGTGACGATCTGCACGGTCACTGTGGTGACCGCCTGGAACGGGTTGGCGGTCAGATTCGCGGCAAGGCCGGCGGCCATTACCACGATCATGGTTTCCCCGATGGCCCGGCTGACCGCCAACAGGATCGAGCCGACGATCCCCGGCAGCGCGGCGGGCAGAATGACCTGGCGGATGGTTTCCGACTTGGTCGCCCCCATGCCGTAGGATCCTTCGCGCAACGAGCGCGGTACCGCGGTGATGACGTCGTCCGACAGGCTGGAGACAAAGGGGATGATCATCACCCCCATCACCAGACCGGCCGCCAACGCACTTTCGGAGGCCACGTCCAGGCCAAGTCCCTCGCCCGCCTGCCGGATCACCGGGGCGACGGTCAGCGCGGCGAAGAAGCCGTAGACCACGGTCGGGATGCCCGCCAATACCTCCAGCACCGGTTTGGCGAAGGAGCGGAATCTGGGTGTCGCATACTCGGCCATATAGATCGCCGACATCAGGCCGACGGGCACCGCGACGCACATCGCAATGAAGGTGATCAGCAGGGTGCCCGCGAAAATGGGCACCGCGCCGAACGCGCCCGAAGAACCGACCTGATCGGCGCGCAGCGCGGTCTGCGGCGACCATTGGAGGCCGAACAGAAACTCGTAGAACGGCACTTGCGTGAAGAAGCGCCAGGATTCGAACAACAGGGACAGAACGATCCCGATGGTCGTGAAGATGGCGAGCGTCGAGGCCGCGATCAGGAAGAACATGATCACCTTCTCGACCGCGTTGCGAGCCCGCATGTTCGGGTCGATATAGCGCCGGCCCGCCGCGATACCGCCAATCGCCAGGATCAGAACCACCACCGTCATGGCCCAGAAACTGGTGCTTTGCAGCGAGGCGTAGCGTTCCGCAGCAGCCACAATCTCCGGCGGCGCATCGGCCCGCGCGAAGTCGCCGGAGGCGATGTTGCGGACATCGTTCAGGATCAGGCCAAGCTCGTTACCCGGCAGCGCCTGTATGTCGGCGGGCATGCCGGAAACCACCAGACTGGTGACAATCGTGCCTTCCGCGGCAAGCCAGAGCCCCAGGATGAACAGGGCCGGCACGGCCACCCAAAGTGCGGAGAAGGTGCCGTAATAGCCGGGTCTGGAATGCAGGGCCTTGGAATGGCCGCCCGCCTGACCGAGCGCGTAGGAACGGCCAAGCCAGTAGGATGCGGCGGTAATGGCGAGGACCGCCGCAATCAGCACGAAAACAATCATTCTATGTCCCGATCGTAGCGCACGGTAGCAGGCCGTCCACGACGCCCGCGCACTGTGCACCCACGCCTTCCCCTCGAGCGACGGCAAGCAGCGTCAGGTGTAAAAGACAAACGAAAGCGGACCTTAGAGCGTAATCCGTTACATGCTCCAAATCCGTATCGATTCTGCGCGTCGCCGCGCCACCGGCGGGAAACCACCCTGTTGCGCCGGTAGAAAGGAAAGGACCGGCCCCAAGGGGCCGGCCCAACCCTCGAACCTTAGAACACCAACGGCGTCAGGCCTTTGGCCGCACCGCTGTACTGGTCGCGTTCGGCTTTCGGCATCGGGATCAAACCCTTGTCCGTCAGATAACCTTCGTCGCCCCAGGCGTTTTCGCTGGTGAACTCGGCCAGATATTCCTGGATACCCGGAATAACGCCGACATGGGCCTTCTTGACATAGAAGTACAGCGACCGGGAAACCCCGTATTCGCCGTCCGCGATGTTATCGAAGGTCGGCTGCGCACCGTCCACGGTGGCGCCTTTGATCTTGTCGGAGTTCTGATCGAGGAAGGAGAAACCGAAGATGCCGAAGGCGTTCGGATTGGCTTCCAGCTTCTGAACGATCAGGTTGTCGTTTTCACCGGCTTCGACATAAACGCCGTCTTCACGGATCGAATGCGCGATCCCTTTGAAAGCTTTTTTGTCCTTCTTGCGCAGAGCGGCGAGGCTTTCGATTTTCTTCGCACCGCCTTCCATGGCCAGTTCGACGAAAGCGTCGCGCGTGCCGGATGTCGGGGGCGGACCCAGAACTTCGATTGCGGCGTTCGGCAGGGCCGGGTTCACGTCGCTCCACTTTTTATAGGGGTTCGGGATCATGTTGCCGTTGGCGTCCGGAACTTCCTTGGCCAGCGCCAGGAAGACGTCTTTCTTCGACAGCGTCAGTTCCTGCGCGGATTTCGCATTGCCGATGACGATGCCGTCGTAACCGACTTTAACTTCGATGATGTCGGCGACGCCGTTGCTGCTGCACAGCTCGACTTCCGATTTCTTGATGCGGCGCGAGGCGTTGGTGACGTCCGGATGCTCGACACCGATGCCGGCGCAGAACAATTTCAGGCCGCCGCCGGAACCGGTGGATTCGACAACCGGCGTCTTGAAGCTGGTGGCTTTACCGAAGTTCTCGGCAACTGCGGTGGCGAACGGGAAAACAGTGGAGGACCCGACGATGCGGATCTGGTCGCGCGCCTCGGCGGCGCCGGCCACGGCAACCATGCCGAGGGCCGCGACAGCGACGGTTTTGAAGAGAGCCTTCATAGAATTCAATCCCAATCTTAGTGTGTGGATAGGTGCGCCTGTCTGAAACAGCGATAAACGTCTGTAGCGGTGAAACTTGCCTCTATGTCCCCTGTCGGCGCTCCCAAGGAAGGCTCGCCGCTCGCCTATCGATGTCGCCAATCGCGTAGCAGTCTGGCGGGGCTGTCCTATTACAAAAAAGCTACGGTTTTATGACATCGCCCCGGAATCGCTCGACCCTGGATAAAAAAGAAATTCATCCACGCAATGCAGGCCGATATGGGCAATTATCAGAAAGAAACCGGGTCGCGGACGGTTTATTCTTTCCACTTGGGCATGGAAATCGTGAAAGTGCTGCCGTCCCCGGGTTCCGACGTAACGGTCAGTTTTCCCCGGTGGCGATTAACGATGTGTTTGACGATGGCCAGGCCCAGTCCGGTGCCGCCAAGCTCACGCGACCGGGCCGCGTCGACGCGATAGAACCGTTCGGTCAGCCGCGGCAGATGTTCGCGCGGAATGCCGGCCCCATGATCCCGGACGCTGATCGTGACGCGCTCGCCTGATTCGACGCCCGCGATCTTCACTTCCGACTGTTTCTCCCCGTATTTCAGGGCATTGTCGATCAGGTTCTGGAAAACCTGGGTAAGCTGATCCTCGTCTCCCTGCACCGTCATCTGCCGGTCGGCCATGTCCATCGTGACCGTCATGCCGCGGTTCATCGCCTTGATGGTCAGCCCGTCGATGACCTTCTGGATCACATCGTTCAGGTTCACCTTGTCCTGCGGCGTGCTGTGTTCCTCCATCTCGATACGCGACAGCGACAGCAGGTCGGCGATCAAGCGGTACATCCGGTCAGCCTGCTCCTGCATGATGCCGAGGAACCGGTCCTGCGCCTCCAGATCGTCGCGCGCCGGCCCCCGCAGAGTCTCGATGAACCCGATCAGGCTGGACAGCGGCGTGCGCAGCTCGTGGCTGACATTGGCGACGAAATCCGCCCGCAGCTGCTCGGTCCGCAGCACAAGCGTAATGTCGAGCATCATAATCAGCGCCGCCGGCGCACTGTCGTGGGCCTGTCGGGGCAATCCACCGTTGCCGGGTGCGGCCGGCGCAATCGGCGCGATGCTGATCAGATAGGCGCGCTCCACCGGAACCGGAAACTCCAGCCGGATAGACGCTCCCTCGCCCGTCTCGATCACGCCTGTGATCGCGTCGATCAACTCCGGCTGCCGGAACCCCTCCGAGAAGTCACGGCCGGTGATGTCCTTATCGATCATAGACGCGCCCGCCGCGTTGCCGCGCAGCACGACAAGGTCGCCGTCGACCAGATAAAGCGGCGCCGGCAACCGGTCCACCAGCGCCTCGGCGGCGGCGTGCTCCAAGGCGGCTTCGTCCAAGGTGGCGCGGGCGGAATACAATTCGCCACGCACCGCCTGAAGACGGGCATGGGCCTTTTCGTCCCGCAACTTGATCGACATCCAGGCGACCGCCGCCGCCGCGGCGGCGCCGACGATCAGGCCCAGGGCAAAGGTTGTGTCCAATGAACCCGCCTATGGTCTTGAGGAAATTCTCCGTACTCCACACTACACCCGGCTTTAGGCAGCACGAGAGCGTGTCACCTTTACTTGGAATCG
>JANQIT010000067.1 GCA_028282025.1 Hwanghaeella sp.
GCCATCGCTTTCATGGGCCGCAACACGGTCCAGATGCGCGACCTGACGCGCCAGGCTTTTACGCAGCCGGCGCTGCGCCATTTCGTCCATGCCGCCGAACAGCGTGTGGAAACCGAATATCCAGGCCCGGACCCGTGCGCCGAGGACCGGCGCGCTCCAGGCCGCAGCGGACCATTCCCGATTCTGATCGATCCAGTCCATGATCAGGGCGACCGCGCGCTGATGCGCCGCCGGCCCGCCCAGGGCGATCAGATCGTGCAGCCAGTGAAAGCCGTGCATGGCCGCCAGCCATTCGGCGCTGACATCCGCCGGCTCCCACACCGCGTCCGTGCGCTTCACGGTTTGACCGGCGAACGGAAAGATCCCGTCCAGAACAGCCTGTCCGCGGGCGGCGTCGCCCTTGTCGATGGTGGCCGGGAAGAGTCGGAACGGTCCCGGATCCTCGTCGCCCAGGGTCGCGCCGTATCCGGGCATGCCGGTCGCCAGCCGCGCCGCATGAAACCGCAGCCCCGCCCAAAGTTCCCCAGCGCCCAGCGACAGGCCGTCCGGCGGATTCGACGAGGACACCGACATCGCCGCTAATCCCCCCGAAGCGCGCGGATGTTTTCCGCATAGCGGGTGGGGCCTCCGGTGAAGGTCGCGGTTCCGGCAACCAGCACATCCGCGCCGGCATCGACCGCGCGGCGCGCTGTTTCCGTATTGATGCCGCCATCCACTTCCAGGGCGATATCCAGACCTTCCTTGTCGATGCGTTTTCGGATCGCCTCGATCTTCATCAACTGGCTTTCAATGAAGGATTGCCCGCCAAAACCGGGATTGACCGTCATCACCAGGATCAGATCGACCATGTCCATCAGGTAGTCCAGCATCTTGGCCGGCGTGCCCGGATTCAGCGAGACGCCCGCCTTGACCCCCAGCCGGCGGATTTCCTGCAGGGTCCTGTGCACATGCGGTCCGGCTTCGGGATGCACCGTGATGATATCCGCGCCCGCATCGGCGAATGCCTGAAGATACGGATCCACCGGGGCGATCATCAGATGCACGTCGAACGGTTTCTTCGTATGCGGCCGCAGGGCCTTGATGACCGGCGGACCTATGGTCAGGTTGGGCACAAAATGTGCGTCCATCACATCGACATGGACAAAGTCCGCGCCCGCTTCGTCGATTGCGCGGATCTCCTCGCCCAGCTTCGCGAAATCCGCGGACAGGATGCTTGGCGCGATCCGCACCGGACGGGGTGCGGACGGCGCAATGGATGAGTTTTCAGTCGCCATGCCAATTTGCTAACGGTTTGCGGGAATCGGTGCAAGCGGCGCGTCCAGGCAGATTAATCGACATGGATTCAAGCGATTAGTCCGCCGTGAAAAGGAAGCGTGCGGGCCGTGTCGAGGTAAATCCGCGAATCGGCTGAACGCCGCCGGATGGCGGACGCCGGACCGGGCGAACGGCGGCGTCGGCGGTCCATACGCATTGGTGCATTCGCCTCACGCCGCCTCCTTAAACCATCGCGCCGCGGGTTGAAGGAAACCGCCAAGCGGGCGCGCAAGGCCGCAGAGGCCGCCGGTTACAAGCCCGACCGAAAATTATTTTCCCCAGCCGGTCGCACGGCGGTTCCCTCGCGCCGTTTCTGCGATAGTGTTCCCAGGCGCGAACCGTCAATGACGTGCGCTCTTTTATTGCTCGTTTTGCAAAGGACGCCGCCGATGATCGAAGCCGTCAAATCCGCCTGGGCTCTGTTTCTGGGGCTGGGCTTCATCATGCTGGGCAACGGGCTGCAAGGCTCGCTGGTGGCGATCCGCGCCCAGTTCGAAGTGTTCGACAACAACATCATCGGTACGGTGATGGCGGGGTACTTCGTGGGCTTTTTCGCGGGCTCCATCCTGGTGCCGAAGCTGGTCGCCTCGGTCGGGCATGTCCGGGTGTTCGGCGCGCTGGCCTCCCTCGCCTCCTTCGGCGTCCTGGTCTATCCGATCATCATCGATCCCTATGTCTGGTTCGCGCTGCGGGTGCTGACCGGCGTGTGTTATGCGGGCCTCTACATCGTTTGCGAAAGCTGGCTGAACGAAAGGGCCACCAACGAAACGCGCGGCCAGTTGCTGGCCTTCTACATGATCATTTCCATGATCGGGATGGCGGGCGGCCAGTATCTGCTGAACCTTTACAGTCCGGCCGACTTTCAGCTTTTCACCGTTGTCTCGATCCTGATTTCGCTGGCGGTGATCCCGGTGCTGGTCTCGGCGATCCGCGTGCCGGAATTCGAAGCGCCGGAAACCATGGGTCCGCTGCGGCTCTACAAGGCGTCCCCGCTGGGCGTCGTCTCCATGATCCTGGTCGGCATGTCCGCCGGGGTCATCATGGGCATGGGTCCGTCCTACGCCTATCAGCAGGGCCTGGATGTCGGCGACGTCTCGCTGTTCATGAGCGCGGTCTTCGTCGGCGGCTTTATCTTAACTTGGCCGATCGGCAAACTGTCCGATCTGATCGACCGACGGACCGTGATTGCGCTCGCCGCCGCGTGCACCGTCGCCGTCACCGCTTTCGGTTTCACCCTGGACGGCGAAAATACCTGGATGCTGTTCGCCGCCATCGCCCTGACCGGCGGGTTTGCTTTTCCGCTCTATTCCCTGGCCATCGCCTATACCAATGACGCCCTAAGCGCCAAACAGATGGTGGCCGCCAGCAGCACACTGGTAATGGCGAACGGGCTCGGCGCGATGCTGGGGCCGAACCTGGCCGCGGGCGCAATGGAAACGGTCGGTCCCTCCGGCTTCTTCGGGACAATTGCAGTCATTCACCTGATCATGGGGCTGTTCGCCCTCTACCGTATGACACGCCGCGCCGCCATCCCGAACGAGGAACAGGGCGCCTTCGTCGCCCTGCCGCGGATAACACCCGTCGCGGCGACGCTGAATCCCGAAGTGGAGTATCCCGAAGCCGGGGAGGAATCGGCGGATCTGACCGACGACGAGGTCGAGGCCCAGCTCTACAATCCGGATGAGGAACTGCCGACCATCGATGAGGAGGCGGAGGCCGCCGCGGAAGGAGCGGAGGAACACAACGCAGAAGCGGAAAACGACACGGCCAAACCATGACCGCACCGCCAATCGATATCGATACGTTCCGCACCCTGCTGCTGGCCCGTAAGGAGGAGCTTCAAGCCCTGCGCCGGTCCAGCGGCGACGCGCGCGCAGTGGTTACGCTGGACCAGCAGTCCGTCGGCCGGTTGAGCCGGATGGACGCCTTGCAGGGACAGGCGATGGCGCTGGAACAGGACCGGCGGCGGGAACAGGAGCTGGCGCGGGTGGAGGCCGCCGTCGCCCGGATCGAAAGCGGCGATTACGGCTATTGCATCGCCTGCGACGAACCGATCCCGGAGAAACGCCTGCGCCTGGACCCGGCCATCCCGACATGCGTTGATTGCGCGGCAGGCGGCGGGTAGAACAACCCGCCCCCTCAACCCGACAAAGCGGAGCGCGACCGCCGTGACCTCGTACTTCCGCTTCATGGCCGATCATCGGCGGC
Source organism: Hwanghaeella sp. (assembly GCA_028282025.1). GTDB lineage: Bacteria > Pseudomonadota > Alphaproteobacteria > UBA8366 > Aestuariispiraceae > Hwanghaeella. The sequence continues at coordinate 3,523 of JANQIT010000067.1, forward strand.
TGCTCGGTTTCGGTGCGCTGCTGTGCATCGCCTCCAGTTTCGGGCAAACCTATTTCATCTCGTTCTTTTCCGCCGAGATAAAGGGCGAATTCGGCCTGAGCGACGGGGAATTCGGCTTGGTTTATTCCCTGGGAACCATGGTCAGCGCCGCCGTTCTGCTGTGGACCGGCCAGTTGATCGACAAGATCGATCTGCGGATCTATGTCGCGGCGATCTTCTCCGGCCTGGCGGTGGCGGCCCTGCTGATGAGTGTGGCGCAATCCGTCTTCCTGCTGGTTTTCGTGGTCTTCCTGTTGCGTCAGTGCGGCCAGGGTCTTCCCGGCCATACCGCGATGACCTCCATGGGACGCTATTTCGAACATGGACGCGGCAAGGCGGTCAGCATTGCGGCCTTGGGATTTCCAATCGGCGAAGCGGTTTTCCCGATCCTGGTCGTGGCCATCGTCGCGGCGATAGGCTGGCGCGAAAGCTGGCAGGTCTTTGCGGGCTTCCTTGTCCTGGGCATTGTGCCGGTGGCCTTGCTGCTGCTGGGCGATCAACGCAAACGCCACGCGGATTACGAAGCCCAACTGCGGGCCGCCGAACAGGATGCGCATCGGAACGGCGGAGGAGGCGTCGTCTCCTGGACCCGGGCGGAAGTGTTGCGCGACCCCCGCCTGTATCTGGTCCTGCCGGCGTTGCTGGCCCCGTCCTTCATCTATACCGGCCTGTTCTTCCATCAGATCCTGATCATTGTAGAAATCCAGGGTTGGTCCAAAACGGTGCTGGCGGCGAGCTATCCGGCCTATGCGGTCACCACGGTCGCGGCGGGGCTGGCGACCGGGGTGATCATCGACCGGGTCGGCGCGGCGCGGGTGCTGCCGTGGTTCCTCTGGCCGCAGACATTGGCGGTCGGGGTGCTGCTGATCGGGACGGAGCCGGCCTTGCTTTGGGTCTATATGATCCTGACCGGCGCGGGCACGGGCGCCGCCCACACCTTGCTCAGCGCCTTCTGGCCGGAAATCTACGGCCGCCGGCATCTCGGCGCGATCCGGGCCATGGCGACATCGATGATGGTGCTGTCCAGCGCCGCCTCGCCCGCGGCCATGGGCCTGTTGTTCGACATGGGGCTGTCGCTTCACGCCGTCGGCGGCATGCTGATCGGCTATGCGCTTCTGGCCATCCTGCTTTGCATCCTGGCCACGCCGCAGTATGTTGCCGGCCGGTCCCGGCCGGGAATCCGGCCCGTTCCGCATCGCTGACCCCGCATCTCGACGAGAAGACATATGAACTACTGGCTGTTGAAATCCGAACCCGGCACCTGGTCCTGGGACGATCAAGTGAAAAGCGGCGACAAGGGCGCGGAATGGGATGGGGTGCGCAACTATCAGGCGTCGAACAATCTGAAGGCCATGAAGGTCGGCGACCGGGGTTTCTTCTATCATTCTGTGAATGAAAAGCGGATCGTCGGCATCGTTGAGGTGTGCAAGGAATACTACCCGGATCCCACCGATCCAAAGGGCCGCTTCGGCATGGTCGATGTAAAGGCGATCCGCCCGTTTGAGAAGCCCGTCACGCTGGCCGACATCAAGGGCGAGCCAAGATTGGAGAGTATCTCGCTGATCAAACAGTCGCGCCTGTCGGTGATGCCGGTCGAGCCGGATCACTGGACGCTGATCTGCACGATGGGCGAAACCGAGCCCGCGTGACAGGCAGCGCCATGTCCGACACGATCAAGATCCAGGGACTGCATCACAGTGCCTACCGCTGCCGCGACGCGGAGGAAACCCGCGCCTTCTACGAGGATTTCCTGGGCCTGCCACTGGCCGACGCCTTCGAAATCTCGGTGACCAAGACCGGACGGCAAACCCGCGTACTGCACCATTTCTACAAAATGGGCGACGGCTCGTTCCTGGCCTTTTTCGAAGATCCGGACACGCCGTTCGAGTTCAAGGCGCAGCGCGACTTCGACCTGCATATCGCCTTGACCGTCGACGCGGATACCCAGGCCGCCCTGTTCGAGAAGGGCAAGGCCGCGGGAATCGAAACCCGCGGCGTGGCGGACCACAATTTTATCAAATCGATCTATTTCCGGGATCCGAACGGCTATGTCGTCGAACTGACGGTCCCGACCGGCGATCAGAAGAAATACGCCGAAGCGGCCGCGGCCAAGGCGCATGACGCGCTCGCCGCCTGGCAGCGCAACAAACCCGGTTGACCGCACCGGGCCGCCCCCACGGAACATCCACACCGATTGATGACCCAGCGTGGCAACTGATGTGCCGCCCCGACGGTTCTGTTTTATGCTATTTTGGAATAATCATTCCAATTCAACCCGTTGCAGGAAAAGCCGTTTTTCAACGGATTGCCCGGCAATGAATGTTCACGGTTGCTTGATTTGGAAACCCGGCGGTCGATGCCTGATAACCCGACAGCGCCGGTAGTCCGGTACAGCAGGAAACAGATAACGCAGGCACCCGGCGGGCCTTAGAAAGCCGCCGCGGCCACGCAGGAGACAAGACATGACGCAGCAAGCGATCCTTTACCCCCGTCAACAAGTTCCCGCCCTGACCATGAATCTGGTCGGCGGCGGCGCGTTCAGCCTGGCCGACGAAAGCCCGGAGAACTTCACCATGGTGGTGTTCTACCGCGGCCTGCACTGCCCGATCTGCTCCATGTATCTGGCGGATCTGCACAACAAGCTGGAGAAGCTGGCCGAAAAAGGCGTGAACGTCATCGTCGCCAGCACGGACGATGAAGCGCGCGCGACGGAAGCCAAGGAAAAATGGAACCTGCCGAACGTCCGCATCGGTTACGGCGTGACGCTGGAACAGGCCCGCGAATGGGGTCTGTTCATCTCTACGGGCCGCGGCAAGACCTCCATCGGCGTCGAAGAGCCCGCGCTGTTCGCCGAACCGGCCCTGTATCTGGTTCGCCCGAACGGGGAGCTGTATTTCGGCACGGTTCAGACCATGCCTTTCGCCCGCCCCAGCTTCGGCGACATTCTGAAGGCGCTGGATTTCGTTATCGCCAACGATTATCCGGGCCGCGGCGAAGTCGTGGATCACACGGCCGTTTCCGCCGCCGCCGAGTAACCGTCACCGGCGTGACGGTCGGGCGGCTCTTCGCCCGACATGCTTTCAGGACCGGCCGTTCCGACTTTGGGGCGGCCGGTTTTCTGTTGGGCGCACGCCCCGCCTGTGCCACCATCCGGCCATGGCGAGACTGCATATAGAGAACCGGCTTTTGCCCGAGGTCGCTTCGGCCCGTCGGGAAGAGGACCGGATCGCGGCCGAGGTGATGGCCGACCTGGGCGTTTCGGAAACGGACCCCGACGATGTCGTTCAGCAGCGCACCCTCTACAACGCCAACCGGGCCTTCTGGAACGAGGGCGGTCCGGCGATGCAGGACCGGGCGGATCTGACAATCGACGGGCCGGGCGGCCCGCTGCCATTGCGCATCCACTACCCCCGGGCGGACCGGCCCCTGCCCGCCCTGATCTTTCTGCATGGCGGCGGCTGGGTGCTGGGCAACCTGGATACCCACGACCGCATCATGCGGCAGCTTGCCGAGGACAGCGGTTTCGCCATCGTCGGCGTCGATTACCGCCTGGCGCCGGAACACCGATTCCCCGCGGCCTGCGAAGATTCGGCGGCGGCCGTGAATTGGCTTGCCGCCCATGGCGCCGACCTTGGATTGGACCCGTCACGCCTTGCGATCGGCGGCGATTCGGCGGGCGCGGCCTTGAGCCTTTCGACCTTGATGATCCTGCGCGACCAAGGCCGCGACATCCTCAAGGCAGGTCTTTTGTATTACGGCGCTTTCGGATTGAGGGACTCCCGCAGCCGCCGCCTCTATGGCGGAGAGGAGGACGGACTCTCCCGGGAAAATCTGGCCTTTTACCGCAGATCGCTGCTGGGCCCCGGCCGCCCGCCGGACGACTGGCGGCTGAACATGCTGGATCGTTCGGTGGCGGACTTGCCGCCTCTCTTCATCGGATCCATCGAAATGGACCCGCTGCGGGACGACAGCGACTGCCTCAGCGAGCTATGCATGGATGCGTCTGTTCCGTATGACTATCGCCTCTTCAAAGGGGTGCTGCACGGCTTTCTGCATATGAGCAGAATGGTCGGCGCGGCGCGGGACGCGCTGGCGCTCGGCGCCGGTTTCCTGACCCGGCATGTGTAAACTTCCGCACGGGCCGCGGCGGGGCCCGCACAATGATTGACAGAGTTTGCCGGCGATCCGCAGGAAGCCGTTGAAATCGCACTAGACCGCCCGCATGATGCCAGCCGGTTGGGCTGTTCGGCGGCTCTGTCGAGAGCATGCCCCGACCCAACGAGAAATTGTTATTCGGCGATCCGCGCAAACCCCGCGGAGGCCGCAAAGAGCAGGAGGGGAAACATGTACGAAGTCCACACCTTCCCGGTTTCGGAAGACGTCAAGGCGCGCGCGCTGGTCGACAACGATCAGTATCAGGCGATGTACAAGCAATCCGTCGAAGACCCGGAAGCCTTTTGGGGCGAGCACGGCAAGCGAATCGATTGGATCAAACCCTACAGCACGGTCAAGAACGTCAGCTATATGGTGCCGGACGTCTCCATCAAATGGTACGAAGACGGCACCCTGAACGCGAGCGCCAATTGCATCGACCGGCATCTCGCCACCCGCGGCGATCAGGTCGCGATCATCTGGGAGGGCGACGAACCGACGGACGACGCCAAGATCACCTATAACGAATTGGCGGACAAGGTCAGCCGGCTTTCCAACGCGATGAAGGCCCAGGGCGTTACCAAGGGCGACCGGGTCTGCATCTACATGCCGATGATCCCGGAAGCCGCGTACGCCATGCTGGCCTGCGCGCGGATCGGCGCGGTTCATTCCATCGTTTTCGGCGGCTTCTCTCCGGATGCATTGGCCAGCCGCATCAACGACAGCGAATGCAAGATGGTGATCACCGCCGATGAAGGCGTACGCGGCGGGCGCAAGATCCCCCTGAAGGGCAACACCGACAAGGCGCTGGAGAATTGCCCCTCGGTCAGCAGCGTTATCGTCGTCAACCGCACCGGCGGCGACATCGGTTGGAAAGACGGCCGCGATGTCTGGTACGAGGACGTCACCGCGGCGGCCTCCCCCGATTGCCCGCCTGAAGAGATGAGCGCGGAAGATCCGCTGTTCATTCTCTACACCTCCGGCTCGACCGGAACGCCGAAGGGCGTGCTGCACACGACCGGCGGTTACATGGTCTATGCCTCCATGGCCCATCAGTACGTCTTCGACTACCATGACGGGGATATCTACTGGTGTACGGCGGATGTGGGTTGGGTCACGGGGCACAGCTACATCGTCTACGGCCCGCTGGCGAACGGGGCGACCACGCTGATGTTCGAAGGCGTGCCGAACTATCCGGATTCCTCGCGCTTCTGGCAGGTCTGCGACAAGCATCAGGTGAACAGCTTCTATACCGCGCCGACCGCCATCCGCGCCCTGATGCGCGAAGGCGAAGGGCCGGTTAAGTCGACCAGCCGTTCCTCCCTGCGCCTGCTGGGCAGTGTGGGCGAGCCGATCAACCCGGAAGCCTGGATGTGGTATCACGAAGTGGTCGGCGACAGCCGCTGCCCGATTGTGGATACCTGGTGGCAGACCGAAACCGGCGGCATCCTGATCACGCCGCTGCCGGGCGCCACGGCGCTCAAACCCGGTTCGGCAACCCGGCCCTTCTTCGGCGTCCGGCCGGAGATCGTCGACAATGACGGCAACGTCCAGGACGGCGCGACCGAAGGAAACCTCTGCATCATCGACTCCTGGCCGGGTCAGATGCGCACGGTCTACGGCGATCACGAACGGTTCATGCAGACCTATTTCTCGACCTACAAGGGCAAGTATTTCACCGGCGACGGCTGCCGCCGGGACGAAGACGGCTACTACTGGATCACCGGGCGGGTCGACGATGTGATCAACGTCTCCGGTCACCGGATGGGTACGGCGGAAGTGGAAAGCGCACTGGTGGCGCATGACAGCGTCGCCGAAGCCGCCGTCGTCGGCGCGCCGCACGACATCAAGGGCCAGGGCATCTACGCCTATGTCACGCTGAATGTCGGCGAGGAGCCGACCGACGAGTTGAAGAAGGCGCTGGTCCAGCATGTCCGAAAGGAGATCGGCCCCATCGCCAGCCCCGATTGGCTGCAATGGGCGCCCGGCCTGCCGAAAACGCGGTCCGGCAAGATCATGCGCCGCATCCTGCGCAAAATCGCCGAGGACGAGTTCTCGAACCTGGGCGACACCTCGACACTGGCCGATCCGGCGGTGGTCGACGATCTGATCGACAACCGTCAGAACCGGTTGAGCTGATCCGACAGGCCGTCACTACGAACTCCGACGGTATGCGATACAACCCCTGAAGGCCCAACGCCGGCTTTCAGGGGTGTTTCTGTTCGGGAGTGGATTTTCGCGACGGTTCTTACGCCGGTACGTTTGACAACGCCGGGCCGCGCACGCGCTAGCGGCAGCGAAACCTTATCAAGACCGACCAAATGGCGGCAATCGGTGCAAGCAGGCATGCGGATCAAAATACCCGATTTGATTGTGTTATTTGTTGAATTTGCTTGAAAAAGCTGAATATTCTAATGCCTTAAAGCTCCTTTTCCTCTCTTGCAGCAAGCTCCCAAGAACCTGGAAAGATGTTTTGAGATGGCCAAACCCGACATTGAAACATTGAAAGGCGAGCAATGGTCGCAGTTCGGCGAAGACCAGTTTCGCGCTGTGCTTCAAGACGAACCGCTGGAAAAGTCCGTTTTTATGCCGACGGAAGTGGAAATATTCGCTCAAGAATTCGTCGGCAAGTTGGAGCGGCTCGGCCGCAGCGCATCCAACATCGAAAAACCCAAGGACGAAATCTGGTCGAAGATAGACGGCAATTGGGCCAAGACCCGGACCAAAGAACCGATAAAACTAACCGACAACGTCGTGATTGCGGTTCACGGCGCATGGGGCGCCGGAAAGACAAGCCTGTTGCGCGCATTGCAGCAGGAATTGAAAGAGAAGCAGGCAATCACACTGCTGTTTGAGCCATGGCGGTACGAGAAAGAGGACAACCTTATTATTCCATTACTCGTGGAATTAAGCGCGGAAATCCAAAGCGCCCTCACCGTGGACAATGCCAAGCGCGCGGCAATCGAGACCAGCAAAAAACTGATAGGCCGGGTCGGCCGTGAGGTCCTGCGCGCCGGCAGTAAGCTGATTCAATCGAAAACCGGAATCGACCTCTACGCTATCGGGGAAGAGTATATCCAATCCTACTCGGAGACCTCCCAGGGCTGGGAACGTTTTATCAGTGAGGTCAAAGGGTTTCAGGAAGATCTGGAAAGACTTGTCATGCTGGCGAGTAACAGCCGGATGCGCGACAAGTCGATCGGCTTCGAGAACGAACCGCCCCCGATCGTCATATTTATCGACGATCTTGACCGCTGCCAGCATGAACAAGTCCGCAGATTGCTGGAATCGATCAAACTGTTCCTTAATACCCCCGGCGTCGTCTTCGTATTGGCATTGGACGAACAGCAGGTCCTGCGCGCGCTCGGACAGCCCTATATGACCTTGTTAAAGGGCGAAGAGGACGCGGAGATACGGGCCAAACGTCTGGCGAACCGGTATCTGGAAAAGTTCTTCCAGATCAAGATCGACCTTTCTGACCGGAGCGCCCCCTTCGACCAAATCGTCGACGATTTTCAGGAAGGGATCTGGCATCAGATGGTCAACGAACTGTGTCGGAACCGCTCGGGATCGGGTCTGCACGACCTGAGTGCGTTCGAGTTCAATGTCCTGGCGGCTCTGAAGAACGTCTTTCTTGCCGTGAAAGGGAACCCGCGCGCAATCAAGGGCTTTGCACGGCAATTGTTCTTCGCCTATCCAAGCCTGCAGACTTACACCGTGCCGGAGGATAAACATCCCCGGTTCAAGGACATCATCCGGGACTTTGCGGAGTTGGCGTTTCAGGTGAATTTCGGGTCCGTCTGGGTGAACGAGATTGAGAAACTGTCGCCCGACGCCCGCGCAACCTGTTTTGCCGCCTGCCGGGAACTGCTGCACGCATCCGCGAATGACGATTCCAACAAGATCGACGAGGAAGATGAGTCCAGTGACTATCGAACTTTCGACGAAGAGGCCGCCGTCCGGCTTCATCGCCGCTTGAACGAGATCAAGTACGAAGCAGCTTCTTTGGAAAAAGAGGATCTGCCGAGAGGCGACGTCTGGATCGGGGAACGGAACGGGATCGAAGATGTCACCAACGGGCCGGAGGATCATGAGACGGACGCCGCCGCAAAACTTGCCGAACAGGTAATGTCCGGATCGCCGGAACCTTCTACGCTTGCACTTACACAATACCCACTGTTGCGCACGGAGATGACCAAGATGGCGCGCCGCCAGGAATTGGAAGCTTTGACCAATCTCCTGGTTATCTTCAACTATCTGGCGCTACCTTACGAAAAGCTGGAGGCAGGCAACCTTCTGAACGCCAAGGCCCCGATCTGGGAAGCACTGTCGCGTTAGAGCCCGCCATTCTTGCTTGGAAACTTTGATACAGTGCCTGCCGATGCGCCGCGCCGGCCGCAAACCGGCTTCTCTCACCCAATTGAACGGGGAGCAATCGAGAGTGTTTCCAGGAAACAGAAAAGAGTTCTAGGCCATTAGCCTCGCCGCATACCTATTCGCCAGCTCCTTCACGAGGAGCGCGAACTGCCTGCGGCGTTTACTGCCGCCGGCCTCTATCAGCATTTCGTCGACCTGCTTGTCCCGACGGTCCGCAGGCCAGCCATGCATCTGCCATGCAAGGCGTTTGGCATCGACGATCATCGCTCTGGAAAGGTAGACAGAGTTGCCCTCTCTGCGCGCCGGATCGTTTCGCTTAAAAACCCGGTTTTCCGCTGCCATTACCGGCACCTTGCCCCTAGCACTGCTGCGGCGTCCACCACGGCTGCCTCATGACTAGTATACAAATCGGGATTCGCCTCAAAGCGCAACATATGGTATCAACTTATCGGAGATACGCATATCTTGTGCTTTGAGTTCAGATCAGCGCCTATATCGGATAAGCGACTGAACTCTATAGGCAAAATCCTATCCTGCCCTAACAGTAGGCCAAAAATTTCGGATATTCAATCGGGTTCGACGTCGCACACAGAACGCCTCCCGGCCGGCTGCCGGCAATCAGACGGCCAGGGCGTAGACACGCCTTCTTACGCCATCCAGCAAGGCGTAGCGGTCATCACGGTGAGGAAGATCCCGCGCAGCGACGGGATCGCCGATCCGTACGGTAACTTCCTTTCCGATTCGCCGCGCCAATTCGCGCAACAGCAGCGCTTCGCGCCACGCCTCGCCTAGACGGCTGGCCAGATGGAACATCCATGAATTCTGTCCATGAAAGAACATTGGCACCACCGTCGCATCCGACCGCTGCACCATTGCCGCCACGAAGAGTTTCCAGGGTGCATCCGTCGCCGGGCCGAAAACCGACGGCGCCGTGGATACCCGACCGGCCGGGAAAATCACGATGGCCCCACCGTTCCGCAGATGATCCAGCGCGGCGCGACGCGCTTCCACATTGTCCCGCAAGGCGGTGCTGGCCCCATCGAAATGAATGGGCAGCAGATAGGGCCGCAGTTCCGGCGCGCGTTCGAAAGTCGCATGCGCCATCAACTTCACATCCGGTCGGCGCATACTGACCAAGTGGCATGCGACCAGACCGTCGAGAACGCCGAACGGATGATTGGCAACGACAATCAAGGGACCGGCGCCGGGCATGCGTGACAATAAATCGGGATCGTAGTCGAGGGTGATTTCCAGCTTGTCGATCGCATCGTGCCAAAAGGCGCCGGTACCACCCTCCTGCCGATAATCTTCGTACAGCCGGCGAAGACGGGGTTGGCCGCTGATTCTCTCCACAGCCCGGATAAAAAGACGGCGGAAATACGGATCCTCCTCCGTCGCATAGGAAAGCGTGGGGGGTGCGGAAAGATCTACCATCGCAGGGCACTCGGTGAACAGGATTCCAGCCCGAATTCCTAATGCGGCAAGGTTACGGCCCCATGACGGATTTGTTATCGATCAGACGCAAATCCTCAGTATTAACAAAATCTTAATTAGTATAGACATAGGCTACACTTGGGTTTAAACGCGGCTGCCGCCTCATGGGGTTCAGACGACTTCGGCAGGCGGCGCATGCATTTCTGGAGATGGCCATGTCGGCTGCAGCGAAATTGGCGGGCCTTCGGGATGAGCGAAAGAAACAGATGGCTTTGTATAAGTCGCTGCCCGATCAAAAGAATAAGGCCGCGCAGGAAATCGCCGTTCGTATCCACCAAATCGACAAGAACATCGCGAAGATAGAAGCCGGACCGAAGCCGTCCGGCAGCGTTCCGATCTGGGTTTGGATATTGGGTGCTTTCGCCGCCGGCGGCGCGGCCTGGATGTTCGCCTTCTTGACCGGGCAGAACGTAACCGGTTAGCAGAGCATAGACCCATGCACGCATGGTAAAAATAGTTTCTCTAATTTAGAAACATCTTGTGATTTGCGGTGACAAACCAACGTTGCCGCTGGATTTGTTAAAAACGCTCTACCGGCACGCGCAACGACGCCTCTACGGAAAGAGCCAACTGGAATGGATAAAGTTGCAATGGATATTGACCGGGACACGATCAAACGGGAAGTCGAGGAACTAAGCCAGGAAATCGACCGGGTCGGTAACTTTGCGACCAACATCGACAAAATCGCCAAGCAAACCAACCTGCTGGCGTTGAACGCAACGATCGAAGCCGCACGCGCCGGCGACGCAGGCAAGGGCTTCGCCGTGGTGGCGGGTGAGGTTAAAACGCTGTCCAGCGAAACAGCACGGGCAACGCAGGAAATCTCCGAAGTGGTGGATGGGCTGCGCAGCCGGATCGAGCGCCTGAACGCAAAACTGTAGACGGTCCACGACACTTCACAGGAGGGCGACGGTCTCCGTCTCCCTCCTGTCAGACCCCGGTTCGGCACCGCCGAGCCGGGGCACTACCCTTTTGTCTCTTGGACATGACGCGCGCTCTCAAGGTCGAGGGCCCGACGATGGCACCGCGGATATCGTGTTAAGCAAATCGGAAGACCATTCCATCCCGTTAACCGGCCGCTCAGCACGAAATCCTCTAACCCTTTGATTCAGTAATATATTTATAAGCAAAAAATCCAAATGTGTTAATTTTCGTGAGCGCTGAATTTAGCGCTTACTTAACACTCCCCTACTACCTTGGTGCCATCACACGCAGTGATGCAGCAGCGGTGCTGAACGCGACCGCTCTTCCATCGAAAGAGGTAGGAGGTTCTCCCCATGTCAGGTTTTACTCGTAGAGCGTTTTTCAGCCTCGTGGCGTCGGTCGGCCTTGCAACGGTCGCCCTTGGCGGCCCGGCCGCAGCGGCGGATCGCGGCACAAAGGATGAAGCCAAGGCCCTGGTCGCAAAAGCGGTCGATGCCTTGTCCGGCGACCGCGACGGCGCCCTGGAGCAGCTCAGCAATACGTCCGGCCCCTTCGTTGACCGCGACCTTTACGTGATCGTCATGGATGAGACCGGCACGATCAAGGCGCATGGCGCGAACAACAAACTGATCGGCAAGAATCTCAGCAAGGCGAAAGACCCGGACGGCGTGCAATTCGTCAGCGAATTCCAGAAGTCCGTCGCCAGCGCTCCGGATGGCGGATGGGTGAACTTCAAGTTCACGCATCCGAAGACCAAGAAAATCGAAAACAAGGTGATGTGGATCGTCGGCTTCAACGGCTGGATGGTCATGGCCGGCGCGTATCCCGACGCGTAAGCCGCCCTGTTCGATCCGGCGGTGTGTCGGCACGTCTTCGCACGACCGCCGCCGCCGGACGAACCGCGCGTAACGCCGAACACCCGATCTTTTTCAGGCAGCGGACGCGCACACACCCTAGGGATCGACAAAGCCGCCATCATCCCCAATCGGCGGCATGCCGGGCGGAATGTCCGGATCGAAAGCACGGAGACGGAAATGCTGAAGCGCATCGACGAAGCGAAAATTCAAACCAAACTGGTCGTTGCGCCACTCGTGATGGTGGCGCTTTTTGCTGTTGTCGCCATCGTACTGTTTCGTGCGATCGATACGGGCGGAAAATCCCTAGACGCCATTTCCGAATCCGCAATCGATCTTCAGTTCGCAGTCTCGGACCTGTCGGAAGCGACGGTTAACGCGAACACCAAGATCTACCGCATCATGACGCTCGGCGGCGCCATGGACGATGCGGAAAGCATGCAGAAACTGGCCGATGGTTTCGCGGCTGACATCGTCCAGCTTCAGAATTACATGGCCAGCCTGGAGGTCCTGCCGGCCGCCCAAAGCCGATCCGATTTGATCGCCGCCTTGAAGGAACCGTTCGAACTTTATGTCGGCGAAGCGACCGGCGCAGTCGAAATGGCGCTGATCGATACGGCCACCGCCGTGTTCATGATGTCCACCGCCGAGGCCGCCTATGAAGAACTCGCCGCCGGGTTGGAGAGTTTACGGGCATCCGTCCGCCAGGACGCAGCCGGCCTGGTTGCGGACGCCCAGTCAGAAGCCGCCTTTTCGACGACCCTCGCCATCGTGTTGAGCATAGTCGCCGTCATCATCGGGTCGGCGGTCGCCTGGGGCATCGGCGTCATGATCAAATCCGGCATCGTCAACCTGAGCCAGACCGCGACCGGAATCGCCGAAGGCGATCTGGAACGGACCGTCGATGGCGTGGAGCGGACCTGCGAGATCGGGCAGATGGCCAAGTCCCTGGACTTCCTGCGTCTGCGGGCCAAGGAAGCGGACGATCTGTCCGCGCAGATCGCGGCACAAGCGGAAGAGCGGGCCGAACGCTCAAAAAAGGTGGAGCAACTGATCGCGAATTTCGACCGTGCGGTCGCGGATGGTCTGGGCGACATGAACAACGCGTTCGGTTCCCTCAGCAACACCTCGACGGATATTTCCCAAGGTGCGACGGCGTCCGACAGCATCGCCTTGCAAGTCGCCTCGGCGGCGGAAGAGGCATCCCGAAATGTCGGCACGGTGGCCTCCGCCGCAGAAGAGCTGAGCGCTTCCATCGCAGAGGTCAACAACCTGGCCCGCACCTCTACGGGCATCGTTCAGACCGTGAGCAACCGGACCGATGGGGCGAGCACCAAGGTGAAGGATCTTGCCGAAGCCGCGGCAAAGATCGGCGAAGTCACCAAATTGATCACCGATATCGCCTCCCAGACTAATCTGCTGGCGCTCAACGCGACAATCGAAGCGGCGCGCGCCGGCGAAGCCGGAAAGGGTTTCGCGGTCGTGGCGACCGAAGTCAAATCCCTGGCCAGCGAGACGGAAAAGGCGACAAACGAAATCGGCACGCAGATCGGCGCGATCCAGACCATCACGCAAGACGTTGTCTCGGCGATCTCCGGCGTGGGCGAGAGTATCGTTGAAGTCGAATCGGCGATGTCCAGCCTGGCGGAAACGGTCAGCCAGCAGGCCAACGCCACGCAATTGATCGCACAAAACGCGACGGAGGCGTCGGCGGGAACCCATGAAGTCAGCGCCCGGATCGCGGAAGCAAGCGCCCAGGTCTCGTCGACACGCCTCTCGGCGGACTCGGTGATCGACACTGTCGGGCAATGCACGAATGCCGGAAAAACCCTGCAGGAGCGTATCGAGACCTTCCTTCAGGATGTCCGTGTGGCCTGATCCCCACTACCTACTCATTACCGAACCGTTGACGCCTGGCGCGTCAGCCGGCCTCTGACGCCTCGTCCCCGGTAAAGAAAGCCGGGAACTGTTTCGCGACAACCGGCCCGTCCGTCCGGTAGGCATGGCAGGAATTCAACAAGCGCGGCCGCACACCGGGTTTGGTATCGACGGGCGTACCGCCCGTCTTGCCGGTCTGCGTCCGTGAGGAATAGGCCGTCTGATAGGCGACCGTCGCCATGGCGCCCAGCATTTCCACCATATGCGTGCAGCCGTGCACCCCGCCCAGGCGGTCGCGGATCGCCTTGCGCCAGCCAGGCCCGATCTTGACGCCGACCATGCGCTGAAAATTCGGCGCGACCGCCGGACACACCGCATAGGGGCTGCCGTCGGTCACTGCTTCGACCGCTTGAATGACGAAATCGTCGTCGATGGTCAGGCGGATCGACATGTCGTGGATGGCGTCCCCCGGCTCCATCGTGCCGCGATAATCGTTTTCGAAGCTATAGGTCTTGGTATCGGTGATGTGACCTTCGATATCCCACAGCCCGTCCTCGCGGATGAAGCCGCGCATCTCGTACCGGCGGGTGTGCAGGTGCTTGCGCGGCGCTGGTTCGCTCAGGGGCATGGCGTCATCCTCGGCGGCGGGTCGGTTGCAGTTGAGGTTGGGGTTGAACGGATTATTCGGCGGCGCGGTCGGACGGCAGGGTCAGGCTGGGTTTCTCGTCCGCGGATTCCATCGGCGTGACCTTCAGCGCCGTGATCTGGTTGCGCTGACGCCGCAGGATATCGAAACGGAAGCCGTGAAAGACAAAACTCTGACCCGGCTCGGGGATCAGCCGCGCCTCGTGCAGCACCAGCCCGGCAATGGTCGAGGCGTCGTCGTCCGGCAGGTCCCATTCCAGGTCGCGGTTCAGATCCCGCAGGGTGACCGTGCCGTCGATCACGAACGAACCGTCCGCCTGCGGCCGCACCCCCGGCATGGAGACATCCGTCTCGTCATCGATATCGCCGACGATTTCTTCCAGAATATCCTCCAGGGTGACGATCCCCATGAAGGCGCCGTATTCGTCGATGACCAGGGCGAAATGCTCGCGCCGTTTTTTGAATTCCTCCAACTGGTCCAGAAGGGATGTGCTGTCCGGAATGAACCAGGGGTCGGACGCCAGCGCGGCAAGGTCCAGATCCTCGACACGCCCGGCGCGGGCGCGCACCGCGCGCAACAGCGCCTTGGCGTGCAGAACCCCGACGATATTGTCCATGTCCTCCGTATACAGGGGCAGTCTCGTATAGGGACTGTCCAGGGCGGCATCGACGTTCTCATCCACGCTTTTGCCCAGATCCAGCATCACCACGTTGCGCCGGTGGGTCATGATTTCACCCACCTCCACATCGTCCAGCTCCAGGATCGAGCGCAGCATGACCCGCTCTTTCTGGATTTCCGGGTCCTCGCCTTCATGCAGTTCGATGGCCCCGCGCAGCTCCTCCTCATGCACTTCCGGCGTGATTTCGTTGGAAATCTCCACGCCGAACGGCTTCAGGGTGGCGCGCACGATGAACTGAACCGCGATGACGATGGGCGAAAACAGACCGACGATGACCCGCACGGCCGGGGCCACGGCCAAGGCGAGTTTCTCCGAATGGGCCAGCGCATAGGTCTTGGGCAGCACTTCCGCGAAGATCAGCACCAGCATGGTCATCAGCAAGGTCGCGTAAACCACCCCGGTTTCCCCGACCAGCCGAAGCAACATGCTGGTCGCCAGGGCGGAGGCCAGAATGTTCACCAGATTGTTGCCCAGCAGGATGCCGCCGATCAGCCGGTCCTTCTGTTCGATCAGCGCCAAGACCAGTTCCGCGCGCTTGTTTCCCTGGCGCGCGGACTGATGCAGCCGGGCGCGGGACGTCGCGGTCAGGGCCGTCTCGGACCCGGAGAAGAAGGCGGACATCACCAGCAGCGCCAGAATGGCGCAGCCGGTCAAAATCAGTTCGGTGGTTTCAGTCATGCAACTCGGTCGTTACACCCGGGCGCGCCCAATCCCCGTCATGCCGCCAGGGCGGTCTCGACGACGGCGCGCAGATCTTTCTCGGGCACATCCTGCGTTATAAAGGCATCCCCCAGCGAACGGGCAAGGATAAATGTCAACTTGCCGTCTTCCACTTTCTTGTCCTTGGCCATTCGCCGAACCAGATCGTCCGCATCCCAATCGACCCCCGGCACCTCCAGCGGGCTGACGCGCATGCCGACATCGCCGAGATGGCGGCGGAAGCGTTCCGCATCCTGGCCGGTGCAATGACCCAGCCGCACGGACAGATCGAACGCCATCGCCATCCCCATGCCGACCGCTTCCCCGTGCAGCAGTTCCGGCCCGTAGCCGATCCGCGATTCCAAGGCATGGCCGAAGGTATGCCCCAGATTCAACAGGGCGCGAACGCCGGATTCGCGTTCGTCCCGGGTGACGATATCGGCCTTCATTTCGCAGCACCGGGCGACCGCATGGGCGCGGGCCGCGCCGTCGCCGTCCAGAAGCGCCTTGCCGTTCAGTTCCAGCCATTCGAAGAAATCCCGGTCGCCGAGCGCACCGTATTTCACCACCTCCGCATAGCCGGCCAGCAGCTCCCGGCGCGGCAGGGTGTCCAAGGCCGCCGTATCGGCGATGACCAGCCGCGGTTGGTAGAAGGCGCCGACGAGGTTCTTGCCGGCCGCCACATTGATCGCCGTTTTGCCGCCGACGGAGCTATCGACCTGCGCCAGCAGCGTCGTCGGAACCTGTATGAACGGCACCCCGCGCAAGGCGATCGCCGCCACGAAACCGGCCAGATCCCCGATCACACCGCCGCCCAGCGCAATCACGGTAGTCTTGCGCTCCAACCCCCGTTCCAGCATCCGGTCCAGAACCGCGCCCAACTGGCTGAAGCTCTTGGTTGCTTCCCCCGGCGGCAGCACGATGGTGTCCGCCGCAATCCCGGCCGCGGCGAGCGACGCCTCGAACCTTTCGAGATGCAGGGCCGCGACAGCCTCGTCGGTCAAAACGACCGCCCGTGCGGAGAGCATCGCCGCGCGCACCAGCGGCCCGCCGGTTTCGATCAGGCCGGGGCCGATCTCTATCGCATAGGCCCTTTCGCCAAGATCGACGCGAACCTGTCTGTTCAGGGTGTCGCCGGCCCCTTGTTCGATTTGTGTCATGGTTGCGGATTCGCCTTCAGATAATCGGTGACCGCAGCGATGACATGCACCGCCATGGCGTCTTTCGCGATATCCTCGCTGTCGACGATGATGTCGGCTTCCGCATAGACCGGATAGCGTGCGTCGATCAGGCCGGCCAGGGTCTCGCGCGGGTTCTCGGTTTTCAGAAGAGGGCGGTTGGCGCGGCGGCTGACGCGGGCCCAAAGCAAATCCAGGTCGGCGCGCAGCCAGACGGAAATCGCCCGCTCCGCGATCAGGGCCCGGGTTTCGGGATCGATATAGGCGCCGCCGCCGGTTGCCAGCACGAACGGTTCCTCCTCCAGCAGGCGGGCGATGACCCGGCGCTCGCCGCTGCGGAAATGCGCTTCCCCGAACTCGGCGAAGATTTCTTCGATGGTGCGGCCGGCGGCATCCTCGATCTCACGGTCCGCATCCTTGAACGGAACGCCGAGCCTTTCGGCCACGTGCCGGCCGATGGTCGATTTGCCCGCCCCCATCATGCCGATCAAAACCAACGTCTTCGGAAGGTCCGGCAGAGAGAGCGTATCCGGGTGAGATGACTCCAACATATTCCCAACTACACAAAGGACGACAGCCGCAAGGCGCATCGAATTCGGGCCGGCGCCGGTTATTGCGCCGCATCCGATCTGAAATTTGCCCAAATGGCTTTAATTAGCGCCGCAGAATTGCCATAGTCCGACGATAGGGTAAAGCATTCCAACGGGTGGAAATCGGACAGGCTGTCGCCGCTCCGGCCCAATATCTCTAACTTGGTGAACGTTGCTGGCACGGCATGGGTAAGCTTTTCGTAATTCTTCTTGCGCTGATCGCGGTCGGACTGGGCGGCGGCGCGGTTTTTCTCGCAACCTGGGACATACCGGCGCCATCCAAGCCGGTGGAAAAGGTAATCCCCGATGATCGCTTCCCCCGGTAAGGCCGGCCTTTGGGGAGCGTGCGCCGCCATCGTCTTGACGGGCGGCGTCGCGCAGGCGCAGACGGTGACCGTCCCGCTGACGCCGCCGGCGCTGGCCCCGGTCGTGGAGAACGCTCCGCAGGACGGCGCGGCCCCGTCGAGCGCCCCGCCGCCGGGCCCGTTACAACTGATTCCCCAGGACTTGCCGGAGACGGAGCGCGCGCCGGAGCCCGAAGACACGGGCAACGGTATCGCCGTGCGGTCGCTTCAGAGCATCGATCCCGAATCCATCGGCGTCCTGGATGCCGCGACCGGCGGCTTCCCGGTCGATATGTGGACGGGAACGCCGCGGGAGCGGATCGACGCCCTGATGGCGCGGCTGCCGACGGCGCCGGTTTCCATCGCACAGCGGGAAATCACCCGCCGCCTGTTGCTGTCGCGGGCCGCCATCCCGCTGCGGCCCGCCCCGGCGGTCGCAAGCACGGCCGCCGCGGCCCCCGCGGACACAGCCCTGGACCTTTCCGATATCGCCGCCGACGCCGCGGACATCGCGGAAGAGGTTGCGCCGGAGACCGGCGCGTCGCTGCTGGACATCCGCCTGAAGGCCCTGTTCGACCTGGGCCTGCTGGAGGATCTGGACGCCTTGGTGCATGCCGCTCCCAGCCGCACCGCCGACCCGAATGTGCAGCGTCTGCTGCTGGACACGCGCCTGCTGCGCAACGATCTGCCGGGGGCCTGTGCGATGACCGCCGCGCCCCCGTCGGAAGATCTGTACTGGCTGAAGGCATCGGCTTTCTGCAAAGGGGTCGCCGGGGACACGGCGGGCGCGGAATTCGGCGCCGCCCTGATCGAGGAAACGGGCGGGCCGGAAGACCGGGTCTTCCTCAACCTGCTGCAGCACCTGACGGCGCAGGGCGGACCGGCTATCGACACGGTGGGGCAGGCCGACGCCCTGGAAATCGCCATGTTGCGGACGGCGAAACTGCCCTGGCCGGAAGACCTGACCGCCGGAACCAATCCGCGTGCGCAGCAGATCCTCGTTTCCGATACGGCCCAGGATCCGCTGCGCCGCATTCTGGCCGCGGAGACTCTGGTCCGGATCGGGCGGCTGGAGCCCGACGGGCTGCTGGCGCTGTACACCGACATCGGGTTCGACGCGGAAACCCTTGCGTCGGCCTTGTCAGTCGCGGAAGAGACCGGCGGTCCGCTGGGACGGGCGCTGCTGGTGCAGGCCGCGCTTGCCCAGGAAAATACGGTGGCGCGCGCGGAACTGCTGAGTTCGGCCTTCGACCTGGCCCGGGCGGACGGCGTGACCACGGTGATGGGCCGGGTCCTCACGCCTCTGCTGAGCACGATCACCCCGCAGCGGGAATTGTGGTGGCTTGCCGATGACGCAGCCCGTGCCTATTTCGCCGCCGGTTCGCTGACCGACGCACAGGGTTGGACGGCGATCCTGCGCTCCGCCGGCGCGCGCAATCCGGAGGCCCGAGCAGAAGCCTTGAGCCTGTGGCCGGTGGCGCGGATCGCCGGGGACCGGACGCTGGACCGTCTGGAGCGTGATATGCTGGCCGCCTGGCGGGACCGTCAGCGCGAAATCGCCCCGGACGACGCGGTGCGGCGCACCACGCTGTTCTACGCCTTGCTGGAATCATTGGGGGAGCCGGTGCCGGAAAGCGCCTGGGAGGATCTGCTTCTGGTCGCCCAACCCGCCTTTCAGCGGGTTCCGAATGCGGCCCTCAGCCGGGCCATCGTGCGGGCCGCGGACGGATTCCGTCAGGGTGAGACAGTGCTTCTCGCCCTGGTCATGCTGGGCGACGCGGGACCGGCGCTTGCAACGCCGGCAACGCTGGGTTCCGTGGTACAATCCTTGTCCGCCGTCGGTCTTCCGGCAGATGCGCGCAGCATCGCGCTGGACGCCGTCCTGGGTTCGGGTTTGTAAGCGCCCGCCAAGCACCGGGCGACAGGGAGACTCCGCCATCCGCGCGCTGGAACCGTTTCTCGAAATGATGATCGTCGAACGCGGCGCATCCAGGAATACGGTCGATGCCTATCGTCGGGACCTTTCGGACTATTTCGGCTTTCTCCAGAAAAACGGGGCGGCGGCGGAAACCGCGTCCGCGGACCAGATCCGCGCCTATCTTTCCGCTCTGGCCAAGGCCGGCGTGAAAGGCTCGACGGCCGCGCGCCGCCTGTCCGCCCTGCGGCAGTTTCACCGCTTCCTGTTCGCGGAGGGCATGCGGCCCGACGATCCAACAATCGTCATCGACGCCCCGAAGACCGCGTCCGCCCTTCCGAAGATCCTGTCGGAGGAAGAGGTCGATACCCTGCTGAAAACCGCACGGGCCGAAAAGTCCGCGGACGGACACCGGCTGGTCTGCCTGCTGGAACTGCTCTACGCGACGGGCATGCGCGTCAGCGAACTGGTCACGCTGCCGCTTGCAGCCGTGCTGCGTGACGAACCGTTTCTGCTGATTACGGGCAAGGGATCGAAAGAGCGGCTTGTGCCGACCGGCCCGGCGGCGCGGGCGGCGGTGCGGGACTATCTCTCTGTCCGTCCTGTCTTCGACAGCGCCGGGGAGCCGTCCCCCTTCCTGTTCCCGTCGCGGGGCAAGGAAGGGCATTTGACGCGGCAGCGCTTCGGTCAGATGCTGAAAGAGCTTGCGCTCGCCGCCGGGCTGGACCCCGCCAAGGTCAGTCCGCATGTCCTGCGCCACGCCTTCGCCAGCCACCTGCTGGCGCATGGGGCCGACTTGCGGATCGTACAGCAGTTGCTCGGCCATGCGGACATCTCGACCACACAGATCTATACCCACGTTCAGGAAGAACGCCTGAAGGCGCTGGTGAACCAGCACCACCCCCTTGCCAAACGGCATGCCCGCCGCTAACGCCGATGCCGAACATCTTTACCTGAATTGAGCGATTTTCCCCCGGAGGCTTGGAATGAGTTTTACCATCGTCGAAGAAGCGCCCGCCCGGTTGAACCGCAGCGAGCTCGCCGTACCCGGCAGCCGGCCGGCGCTTTTCGAGAAGGCGGCGGCGTCGGCCGCCGACGTCATCTTTCTGGACTGCGAAGATTCCGTCGCCCCGGACGAGAAGGATCAGGCGCGGGAGAATATCATCGCCGGTCTGCGGGAGGTGAACTGGGGGACAAAGACCGTCTCCGTCCGCATCAACGGGCTGGACACGCCCTATATGTACCGCGATGTGATCGATATCCTGGAACGCGGCGGCGATCGGCTGGATCTGATGATGATCCCGAAAGTCGGAACCGCCGCCGATGTCTATGCACTGGACATGCTGTGCACACAGGTGGAGACGGCGGCCGGGCGCAAGAAGAAGATCGGCTTCGAGATGATTGTCGAATCCGCGCTGGGCATGGCCAATATCGACGCCATCGCCGCGGCCAGTCCCCGGAACGAAAGCCTGCATTTCGGGGTGGCGGACTATGCGGCCTCCACCAAGGCGCGGACCACCGGAATCGGCGGCCCGCATCCGGACTACGGCGTGCTGACCGACAGCGATGCGGACGGCGCGCGCGCCTATCATTGGGGTGATATGTGGCACTACGCAATTTCCCGCATGGTGGTCGCGGCGCGGGCCAATGGGCTGCGCGCGGTCGACGGTCCGTTCGGCGATTTCTCCGATCCGGACGGGTTCCGGGCGCAGGCGCGGCGGGCGGCGGCCTTGGGCTGCGAAGGGAAATGGGCGATCCATCCGTCGCAGATTGCCCTGGCGAACGAGGTCTACAGTCCCTCCGACGCGGATATCGCGCAGGCCCAACGCATCCTCGACGCCATGGAGGAGGCGCAACGGGAGGGCAAGGGCGCGGTCTCGCTCGACGGCAAGCTGATCGATCTCGCTTCCATCCGGCAGGCGGAAAACCTGGTCCGTCAGGCCGAACAGATCGCCGCCGGCTGACCGGAGCGGCCATGCCGGATAGCGCCGGTGCACGCTTGCATTCGCACCGGCCCACCGTTACCAAGAGCGCGACGATACGACTCGTAGCCGCATGATACTGAAGGGGTGACCCCGTCCGACGATGCGCAATTTTCTGGATTTCGAACAACCGATTGCGGACCTCGAAGGTAAGATCGAGGAGCTGCGGCATCTCGCCGATACCGGCGAGGTGAACATCGCCGAGGAAGTGGGCAAGCTTCAGACCAAGGTCGATAAGCTGATCACCACGACCTACGCCAAGTTGACGCCCTGGCAGAAAGTGCTGGTCGCCCGGCATCCGGATCGTCCCCACTTCGTCGATTATGTCGAGCGGCTGTTCACCGACTACCAACCCCTGGCCGGCGACCGCGCCTTTGCCGACGATCACGCGATCCTGGGCGGCATCGGCCGTTTCCAGGGCCGGTCCTGCGTCGTCATCGGGCATGAGAAAGGCCGCACCACGCAGGAACGCATCCGGCACAATTTCGGAATGGCCCGCCCGGAAGGCTACCGCAAGGCGCAACGCCTGATGGATCTTGCCGAGCAGTTCAACCTGCCCATCGTCACCCTGGTCGACACGCCGGGCGCCTATCCCGGTGTCGGCGCGGAAGAGCGCGGCCAGTCGGAAGCGATTGCACGCTCCATCGAACGCTGTCTTTCGGTCCGCGTCCCGCTGATCGCGACGGTGATCGGCGAAGGCGGATCCGGCGGTGCGATTGCGCTGGCGGCGGGCGATGCGATCTTCATGCTGGAAAATTCGATCTATTCAGTAATTTCGCCGGAAGGCTGCGCCTCGATCCTGTGGCGCAGCGCGGACGAGGCGAAGACGGCGGCCGAAGCCCTGCGGCTGACGGCCCAGGACCTGGAAAAACTGGGCGTGATCGACAGCATCGTCAAAGAACCCGTCGGCGGCGCCCACCGCGGGCCGGAAGACGCCATCGACGCGGTCGGCGCGGCCATCGACGCCTCCCTGAGCGAACTGTCGTCCCTGGAACCCGGGGCGCTGAAGGCCCGCCGGCGCGATAAATTTCTCGCGATGGGCCGCGACGCGCTTGCCTAAAGCGGTTTCGCACACGACCTAGATACAGGGTAGTGTCCGGCAGTTCCGCCGCGACCGTGGAAGGACGTCCTGCAATGAAGCTGCGCGCGAAGACCCTGGCCCTCTGGCTGGCCCTGGCCATCCCCGCCTTCGGCGCGACCGGCTGGATACTGGGAGACCGGATGCTGGCCGCCAAGACCGTATCGGGCCCGGGACTGATCCAAACCAACGCCGAAATCGGCGGGCCGCTCCAACTGATCGATAGCAAGGGCAATCCGGTGACGGAAGCCGCCTTCGGCGGCAAACCGGCGATCCTGTATTTCGGTTTCACCTATTGTCCGGATGTCTGCCCGACCAGTCTGCAAACGGTGGCGGAGGCGCTCGACGCGCTTGGCAAGGATGGCGAGGCGGTTCAGCCGATCTTCATCACCGTCGATCCGAAGCGCGACACGCCGGAGATCGTCGGCGACTATGCGGGCGCGTTTCACGACAACATGGTTGGC
>JANQIT010000088.1 GCA_028282025.1 Hwanghaeella sp.
AACGCCGAACGCGGATAGAGACGGCTGTCACCCGCCAACCTGTCCCGGTGGAAGAACGCAGCCATCAGAGCAAGCCCCAGCCCCCCGAGAGCAAGGGAAGTCCAGGGAAAACCGAGTATTCCCGCATAGGCGATCGACATGATGGCTGCTGAGAGCAACAGTAGGCGCACAATCGGCAGGCGGCCGCCATGCGCGGTGACGCTTGTATCCTGATGCCGCAACATCCAGCCGACAGCCGCCATATACAGCACCGCCTGTCCGGCAAAGGCCCAGAAGCCGAGACGCCAGGCGCCGAACTCCGCAAAAGCGCCGCCCACCGCCGGCCCGCTGAAGGCCGCGGCGCCCCAGACGGCGGAGACCATTGCGATCAGGCGCGGCATGATGCGGGTCGGAAACATCTCCACAATGGCGACATGGGTCAGGGCGACAAGCGCGCCGCCGCCGGCCCCTTTGACCAGCCGGCCCGCAAGCAAGCTGTGCATGTCCGGGGCGACCGCGCAGGCGATACATCCCAGACCGAACAGCGCAGCAGCGGCCATCATCGCGCCGCGCAAACTGTAGCGCACCGCCATCAGCCCCGCCGCAGCGCCCGCTGCTATGGTCCCGACCTGATACAGTACGGACGCCCAACTGATCAGGGCGACGCCGCCGATATCCAGGACCGCGGACGGTATCAGCGTCGAAACAAGACTGGCATTGGACGCTTGCAGCCAGACGCCGAAGCCCAGAACGATAAACCGTTTCAGGACCCCCGCCCGCCACAGATCCAGCCATGTGGAATCGGCGCTCAGTGCGGCGGTTGCATCCTCTGACATCGGCTGTTCCGGTAGGTTTTTACAAAGCGGTTGATTATTTATATAGAATTTTCTTTAGAAACGCACTAATGTTTTTAAAGGAAATTCTTTCGAAAAGGAGGCGACGATGCCGCCGAACTGGGTACGCGCTATGGATCTCGAAGGTTTGAGAGCCAAGGGCCGGGCTGTCGTCAAACTGAACGGCAAACAGATCGCCTTGTTCTCGGTACCCGGCCGGGATGGCGGCGCGCCGGACATCAGGGCGTGCAACAATCGCTGTCCGCATGAAGGCTATCCTTTAATCGAAGGGTCCCTGTCCGACGACCGGGAAACGGGCGCCTGCATGCTGACCTGTAACTGGCACAATTGGAAGTTCGACCTGGCGGACGGAGCCGCTGCTGTCGGCGGCGACAGCCTACGGCTATATCCTGTCAAGGTCGAGGGGAGCGAGATATTGGTCGATATCGCCGACCCTCCCCCCGACGTGCAGACCGGCAAGGCGCTTGACGGTATCGAGGGTGCGATGCCTCGCCACGAATACGACCGCATCGCCCGCGAAATAGCACGCCTGCGCAAGGCCGGCGGCGCCCCCTCCGCCGCGGTCGCCCGCGCTGTTGCCTACGCTCACGACCGTTTAGAATACGGTATGACGCACGCCTTTGCCGCCGCCCCCGACTGGCTGGAGATCGGCGACCGGCTGGCGGGGACAGACGCAGAAGTGCTGGCCCCCTATGTTGAAGTCATCGGCCACATGGCTTGGGACTCAATGCGGGGAACCCGTTACCCCTTCCCCACGGCCGCCCGTCCCTACGATCCGGATCAATTGATCCGCGCCATCGAGGAGGAAGATGAGGAAGCCGCAATCGCCCTGATCAACGGAGGGGTGGCGGATGGCCTTGACCTTTCCGATTTGCAGCCCGCCCTCAGCCGGGCTGCGCTGGCGCACTATCAGGATTTCGGTCACGCCATCATTTACGTCTACAAAATGTCCCAATTGGCCGGGATCTTGGGGGCGGAGGCGCTGAAACCGTTGCTGCACAGTCTGGTGCGCAGCTTGATTTACGCCAGCCGCGAAGACCTGATCCCCGAATTCAAGGCGTATCGGCCCGCTGTAGAAGGATGGGCGGAGGGCGGCGACGCCCCGCCGGACGCCCCGGAAACCTACACCACCCTGTCCGTGGCCAAGGTGCTGCGGAAGATCCTCACCAGCGCCCAGCATGGGCCGGCGCTTTATCCCGTCCTGTTGGAGGCTGCGGCCCTTCAATTCCTGAAATACCGCGTCGGAATGCAGGACCGGACCGACAATTCGGTATCAGACAACATCAACTGGCTGGACTTCACCCATGCCATTACATCCGCCAATGCCGGGCGCTGGGCGGCGGAGCGCGATCCCTCCCTATGGCCCGCGGTCCTGCTGCAGATGGGCTGCTTCCTGGGCCGGAACGCCGCCTTTCTCGACCAGGGCGTCACCCTTGAAGATTGGGATATCGACAGCGCGCCGGAGGCATTTCTGGACGATGTCATGCGGTCGCTCTTCGACCACAGTTTTCCGGAATATATCGTCTCGTGCCATTACGTGAAACTGGCCTGCGCAATCCGCGAAGAGATCGGATACAATCCGACCGCCGGTCATGGCCGTGTGATGGTCGCGGCATTGAACCGGATGTTGGCGCATCCCATCAAAAGAAAACAGATCCTGCGGACGGCGGCGCAGTCGTTGGATTTCGTCGCCCGCGAAGGATGACCGACGGGGGAAGACTGGATGAATACGGCCCTGACCGATTTGCTGGACATCGACTATCCGATCATCCAGGCGCCGATGGCCGGCGTATCGACGCCGGACCTTGCCGTCGCGGCGGCCAATGCCGGGGCTCTGGGATCGATAGCCGCGGGCACCCTGACCGCCGAAAAGGCGGAGGCGGCCATCGCCAGCGTCGCGGCGCAGACGAACAGACCGATTAATGTAAATGTCTTCACGCATGCCTCCCCTTACAGGGATGCGGCTAAGGAAGCCGCGTGGCTGGAAACCCTGCGCCCCTATTTCAGGGAATTCGGGATCGACCCGCCGGACGGCCTCTCCGAAATCTACAAATCTTTCAACGACGATCCGGACATGCTTGAGATGTTGGTCGACCGCCGGCCCGGCGCGGTCAGCTTCCATTTCGGCCTGCCGCCGCAATATGCGGTCGACGCCCTGAAATGCGCCGGCATCGTCACCCTCTGCTCCGCGACTACAGTGGCGGAGGCGGAAGCGGTGGCCGCCCGGGGAATCGATGTGGTGATCGCCCAGAGTGGCGAAGCCGGTGGCCACAGCGGCGTCTTCGACCCGGCGGCCGGAGCCGGGCAACACGGCATCGGTCTGATGGCGCTGCTGCCGCAGGTCGTCGCCGCCGTCGACCGGCCGGTGGTGGCGGCGGGCGGCATCGGCAATGGAGCGGGGATCGCGGCCGCGTTGACGCTTGGAGCGGCGGGCGCGCAACTCGGCACGGCCTTCATCTCGTGCCCCGAATCGGCGGCCCCGGCGGCGCATCACGACGCCTTGGTCGGTGCACCGGGTAAGGCGACCGCCGTCACAAGCGCGCTGTCGGGGCGTCCGGCCCGGGGCGTCGTCAACCGCCTGATGCGCGACATGGCCGGCAGGGAGTCGGAAGTTCCCGACTATCCCGTCGCCTACGATGCGGGGAAGGCATTGGCGGACGCTGCGAAAGACCGGGAAAATGGCGAGTTCTCGGTGATGTGGGGCGGTCAGGCGGCCCCGATGAACCGCCGCCTTCCCGCCGGAGAACTGGTGGCGTGCCTGGTCCGCGAAACCCGAGAGGCCATGACCCTGGCGAATGACCGCCTGAACAATCTCTTTCGGCCTTAAGTCCGATTGCCCTGATTCCGAATGCATGCAGACCGCTTGCCTTGTGACTTTAGGGCTTCCGAAACCGGGCCGCGCACCCTATATTCCGGGTGCCGGCTTGTCCGGCTATGACGCTAAAGGGTGGTGCGGAATAAGCGCAGCGGACCCGGGGGCGGTACCCGGCGCCTCCACCATGAAAGCCAGAACGGAACGACAGCCGCGGAAAAGCGGTTTCCTGTTCGGGCTTTGATGATGGGGGCGAAATAGGATCGACGCGCGTGGTAAAGGCATTTTCTGCGTCCGGCATGGTACCACCGTTATCGGGCCACGGCTATAAATGCCAACGATAACGAAGAGATGGTCGCCGTCGCTGCGTAATGCAGTCAAAGTGACACTTCGGAATTCCTAGTCGGGTCATCTCCGGCTAGGTGGGGTCTGGGGGAACCTAGCAACAGAACCCCCCAACCTTTCAATCCGGCGCTCTCATCGGGGCTCGCGGGATTATTTGCATGATGCGACCAATTGGAGCTTTTCACGGGCGCTCCCGGCTGCGATGCTCAGGTCGTGTTGATGTAAATTGCGCGTTTGCTGCTATACTAAGCGATATTTGCTGTTTCTGGAGAGCGGGGCATGTCCGAAGACAGGATGGGCTACAATGCGATGGTCGAAGGCGCGATGTTGAACGTCGTGCGCAAGGCCATTGAAACAGCCGCAACCGAGGGTCTCCCGGGCGAACACCATTTCTACATCACTTTTCGGACCGATCACCCGGATTCGCAGCTTCCCGATCACCTGCGGAAACGCTATCCGCGGGAAATGACGATCGTGCTTCAGCACCAGTTCTGGAATCTGACGGTCGACGAGCATGCTCTGGAGGTAGACCTTAGCTTCAATCAGAAACTGGAACGGCTGCGCGTCCCTCTGGACGCTCTGATTACGTTCGCCGATCCGTCAGTGAATTTCGGCCTTCAGTTTCACCCCTCGGCCCCGGAACAGGATGACGTCGACGGCGCGTCCGATGCGGACAGGGAAGATATGGCGGACGGCGGCGCGCCCCAGAACGATACAGAGATCGAGGGCGAAGCCCCTTCGGACAGCGATGGCGACAACGTCGTCACCCTGGACGCCTTCCGCAAGAAGTAATCCGCCGGTTCCGGCGCGCCGCGCCCCCCGCGGCCTTTCCTGCAATGCGCCGGCCGGACGCGACCTTTCCCTTGGGTCCGCCCCATTCGCAATGCTAAAAGCGTAGTCGCATCATCCGCCAGTGAGGGACAGACAATGGCCGATCCGAACTTTCACGAAATGTTTCCGTTGGGCGAGGATACAACGCCCTACCGCAAGCTCGATGGAGACTTCGTCACGACCGTCGATTTCGACGGGGAAGAAGTCCTCAAAGTCGATACAGAGGCCCTGCGCCTACTTTCCGAGGAAGCGTTTCACGACATCAACCACTTGCTGCGGCCGGGTCACTTACAGCAACTGACAAAAATCCTGGACGACCCGGAGGCGTCGCCGAACGACCGGTTCGTCGCCTACGATCTGCTGAAGAATGCGAATATTGCCGCCGGCGGGGTGTTGCCGATGTGCCAGGATACCGGCACCGCGATCATCATGGGCAAGAAAGGCCGCCGCGTCTGGACCGACGGGTCGGACGCGAATGCCTTGGGCCGCGGTGTGATGGACGCCTACGATCACAATAACCTGCGCTATAGTCAGGTCTCCCCGGTCAATATGTTCGAGGAGGTCAATACAAAGACCAACCTGCCCGCCCAGATCGATCTCTACGCGGAAGGCGAAGACGCCTATAAATTCCTGTTCGTCGCCAAGGGCGGCGGATCGGCCAACAAGACATTCCTGTTCCAGGCAACGCCAAGCCTCCTGGAGCGCGAACGTATGATCGAATTCCTGAAAGAGAAGATCGTCACGCTGGGCACCGCAGCCTGCCCGCCCTATCACCTGGCCATCGTGATCGGCGGAACCAGTGCGGAATTGAACCTGAAAACGGTGAAGCTCGCGTCCTGCCGTTATCTCGACAATCTGCCGACGGAGGGCGGCGATGCCGGGCATGCCTTCCGCGACCTGGAAATGGAAGAAGTGGTTCACGAACTGACCCGGCAGATGGGCATCGGGGCGCAGTTCGGCGGCAAGTATTTCTGCCATGACGTCCGGGTCATCCGGCTGCCGCGCCACGGTGCGTCACTGCCGATTGGGCTTGGCGTTTCCTGTTCCGCCGACCGTCAGGCGATGGGCAAGATCACCAAGAACGGGATTTTCCTGGAACAGTTGGAAACCGATCCCGCCCGCTATCTGCCGGAAGTCGATGACGGGGATTTCTCGGGCGATGTCGTGCAGATCGACCTGACCAAACCGATGTCGGAAATCCTGGGCACCCTGACCAAATACCCGGTCGAGACACGCCTGTCCCTGACCGGCCCGATCATCGTGGCGCGCGATTCCGCGCACCGTAAGCTGCGCGAACGCGTCGCCGCGGGCGAAGACCTGCCGCAATATTTCAAGGACCACCCGATCTACTATGCCGGCCCGGCGAAAACGCCCGAAGGGTATGCATCCGGCTCCTTCGGCCCCACCACCGCCGGGCGCATGGATGGTTTCGTTGACGAGTTCCAGGCCATCGGCGGGTCGATGGTGATGCTTGCCAAGGGAAACCGCTCACCCATGGTCCGCAAGGCCTGTCAGGCGCATGGCGGCTTCTATCTGGGCAGCATCGGCGGTCCCGCAGCGCGCCTGGCGCAGGACTGCATCAAGAAGGTGGAGTGTATCGAATACCCGGAACTGGGCATGGAGGCAATCTGGCGGATCGAGGTCGAGAACTTCCCGGCCTTCATCGTCGTGGACGACAAGGGCAACGACTTCTTCAAAGAATATATGGGATAGCCCCCCGGCAAGCATGAAGACCACGCCCTTGCACCCGGATTTTGGTGTCGAGGTTCACGGCCTCGACCTGAAATCCGTTACGGCGGAGGACGGCTATCCCGAACTCCGGCGTCTGTTCGACCGCCACTCCCTGTTGCTGTTCCGCGACCAGCCGCTGAACGACGCGGAGCACCTGCGCCTTGGCAATCTGTTCGGTCCGATTGAAAACCGGACGGAGAATCCGGGCGACCGGCTCTCCGCGGTGTCCAACAAGGCGGCGGAAGGCGGCGTCACAGCGGCGGACGATCTGCACACGCTGAACCTGATCGCCAATCAGCTCTGGCATACCGACAGCACGTTCCTGCCCGTCCCCGCACTGGCCAATCTGTTGCAGGCCCGCGTGGTCAGCAGCACGGGCGGCGAGACGGAATTCGTCTCGACCCGGGCCGGTTTCAAGCGGCTGCCGAGGGAGACGCAGGAGCGGCTGCGGCGCACCTCCTTTCATCACGACTACAAGACGTCACGCGGTGACATCGCCGAAGAGCTGACGACCCTCGACATCATCCAGAAATGGCCGGAACAGCATTGGCGCGCGCTGTGGCCGAACCCGGAAACCGGGGAGGAAGCGCTTTACATCGCCTCCCACGTCTATGCGGTGGAAGGCATGGACCGCGCGGAAGCAAGGGCCTGGGTCAAGGATCTGATCGCCGCCATGACCCCGCCGGAAGCGATCTACACCCACGCCTGGCGGCCCGGCGACATGATTATCTGGGACGAACGCGCCACCCTGCACCGCGGCCGCCCCTGGCCGTACAAGGAAGAACGCACGCTGGCGAGTATCTGCGTGACGGCGCGGGACGTGGATGGGTTGCAGGCGGTGCGGGTCTGACGGCGAATTGTCCCTTTCGTTTCAGGGATATGCTTCAACAAGCGACTGGTCGCCTATTTGGAAATGCCTAGCAAACCCTGTCAGGGTGAATTGATCATCCTCAGCATGGTTTCTTAGACCCTTGGGGCTCTTCTTTCCTGAATTACAAGGGCTTCCATAAGTTAAGGGCTTCCATAAGTTAAGGGCTTTAAGATGACATCTCAGTACAGAATAAAGGTATTTGATCGTATTTGTGCGGTATTCGTTGACATCACCGGCGGATACCACGGCTGGTTTATACAGTCGCGGTATCTTACCGCATCGCCTCTCAAGACGGTCTCATACGGGTCTTGCTTTAGAAGAGGGTTCTGGCAACCCTCGAAAAGCCAAAGCCAAGCAGTATGACAACGATCAACATAAGTTTTTTGACCTCGCCCGTGGCGAAGCCTGCATTGGAGAACGTCGCTAGAAACCCGGCAGCATGTCAGCCGGCCGTTTCATCCGGTCAAAATTTTCCATCGTGAAGTCGACCTCGGCGCCGGTTTCCCAATCGAACAGCCCGCGCTTCACCTGGGTCAAAGGGCCCAGATAGACGTGCAACGCCTGGCTCGGCCGGTCGCCATCGGCGGTCACCGCATGCACCCCGTCGGGACCGATGCTGAATACCTCACCCGGATGCACTGCTCTCGTGGCGGCGTGGCGCAAGTTCCCCTCTTCCCGCCGGAACAGAATGTTCTTCTCCGCCCCGCTGAAAACCCCGATATGCGCGGTCATTTTATGCTCGTGGGGCGGCATGACGACATCGGGCTGAAATCGGCAGTTCCAGATCGAGACCGTCTTGTCTTCGAACAGCAGGATCTCATCTTCTTCCTGATGGGGAACGGCGGCGGCCACCGCATCCGGGTCCGCCAGAACTTGCTTCAACAAGGCGCGCACGGCCTGCACCGCATCGGGGACGGACGCCGCCGCCCGCACCGCCTTTACAAAACTGTCATGGCTGAAAGTCATCCCGCAGATTATTCCGGGACCACGGCGGGGTGCAACGCTCCGCTCCCACTCAATCAACGTACGACGCCCTCACAGAAGTTTTATCCGTCAGGGCATATTAGCACCGGACAGTATTCTCTGGCTGGGTTAGGTCAAAAGACTGAACCGCCCAACCGACAGGAGCACTCTTCCATGTTCGTCCGCCCGATTATCGCCGCGCTTGCCTTCGTCGCCATCGCCACGTCCGCTCAGGCAGCGGAACTGGTGACCAAGAAAAGCGCCTATTCGGTAAGTGAGACGGTGGACCGGATGGCCGCTGCGGTCGAGGCCGCAGGCGCAAAGGTCTTCGCCCGGGTCGATCATGCCGCCGGCGCGAAAGCCGTCGGTCTGGATCTGCGCCCGACGCAGATGCTGATGTTCGGCAATCCGAAACTCGGGACGCCGGCGCTTCAGGCCGCACAATCCGCCGGCCTAGATCTCCCCTTGCGCGTGGTGGTCTATGAGG
Source organism: Hwanghaeella sp. (assembly GCA_028282025.1). Taxonomy (GTDB): domain Bacteria; phylum Pseudomonadota; class Alphaproteobacteria; order UBA8366; family Aestuariispiraceae; genus Hwanghaeella. The sequence goes on from JANQIT010000088.1 coordinate 8,874, forward strand.
ATGACGCCGGGGACGTCATCCTGGCCTATCATTTTCCTTCTACCCTTTCCGCGGTGCACGGCATTCCCGCCGACGCCGCGGTGCTGACCCGGATGACGGGGGCATTGGCCAAGCTGACGAACAAGGCGACCGGACAGTCGCAGTAACGCCAACGCCCGGCGTGCTTTCGCACAGCGGGCGTGGGAAACATAGACCGGGAAATCCGACCCGCTCCCCTGCATCACGACCCCTGTGCAGAGGAGCGGAACGGACCGGTACTAAGGCTAAGCCGCTCTCAATCGGCCCAGGAAACTGCCGAGCTGCTCGCGCAGTGTGTCCGATTGTCTGGTCAACTGACCGACAACATCCACGACCTGCGCAGCGGTTTCACTCGACATTTGCGCCGCCGAATTCACCTCGACGATATTTGCGGAGACATCCTGGGTGCCGGACGCCGTTTGCTGAATGTTCTCCGCAATGTCCTGGGTCGCACTATTCTGCTCCTCAACAGAGTTGGCGACCACGGTCGTCATATCGTTGATCCTCGCCATGGCGCCGACCACTTCCTCGATTTCAGCGACGGTCTGCTGAGTAGACGTCTGCATGCTCCCGATCTGCCGCGAGATCTCCTCCGTCGCCTTGGCTGTCTGCGTTGCAAGAGATTTCACTTCGGACGCGACAACCGCGAACCCCTTGCCCGCTTCTCCGGCCCGGGCGGCTTCGATGGTCGCATTCAAAGCCAGCAGGTTTGTCTGGGCGGCGATGTCGTTGATGAGGTCGACCACGTCACCGATCTTCTGCGCGCCTTCCGCCAATCCCTTGACCGTATTGTTGGTCGATTCCGCCTGCTGCTTTCCGTTCGCCACAACGCTCTTCGCGTCCGATACCTGGCGCGCGATCTCCTGAATCGACTGGGACAGCTCCTCCGCCGCGGACGCGACCGTTTGCGCCGCCACCGTCGCCTGCTCGGACGCACTGGCGACCGCGGTCGCCCGGCTGGTCGTCTGCTCGGACGTGGACGACATCGTCTCCGCCGTGTGCTTCATCTCGTCCGCCGCTCCCGCGACGCCGTCGACAACGCCCATGACGCTGTTTTCCAGACTGTCCGCAAGGTCGAGCGTCGCCTGCCGTTTCTCCTCTTCGGACTTTTGAAGAGCCAGCGCCCGTTCCTGCCGCATCCTTTCCGCTTCGATGGCATTGTCCTTGAACACCTGAACCGCGGCGGCCATCCGGCCAATTTCGTCCCCGCGCCCCTGCGCCGGCACCTCGGCCTCGTTGTCGCCTTCGGCCAGGCGTCCCATCGCATCGGTCATTTCCACGATGGGGCGGGAAATTGCGCGCCCGATCAGGAAAGCCAAAGCAACCCCAAACAAGAGTGCGAGCGCGGCCACCACTTTCGTGGTGTTCAGCGCGCCGTCGATTTCCTCCGTGGTTTGCGGACCGATCGTATCCTGCACGCCTTTATTCGCCAGCTTTACCATCTCCAGGTTATCGGCAACCCTTGGGCCGATCACATCCAACTGGCCGGAAATAATGCCATTGCGCTTGAAAATCGTATCCACGACACCGGAAAACGCGGCCTTATAGTCGCTGGCGAGTTCGACCACCGTTCCAGCCGAGGCGCGGCGGGATTCACTCTGAAGTTCTGACAGCATATCGTCTGCTGCGCTTTCGAATGCCTGGAGTTCCTCTCTCGCGCGCTCCGCACTGCTCTCCAGATTGTCGACGAGAAAACGATTTGAGTACAGCCGGGCGAGGAGCAGATGCCGCAATGTCTCTCCGGCTTTGTAGGCCGCGGTGGCATCGCCATCGTCGAAAGCGCTTTTCATGATGCTGGTCAAAGAGCGTTCGGCGTTTGGACCGATGGTGTTGAGCCGGTCCACAAGTTCATTTCTTTGGGCGACGAGGGTCGTTACCTCCTCGAACGAGGCGCGATAGGCGGAGATCTCTTCGGTCGCCCCCAGAATGGTCTCCAAATGTTCGCTATCTTCGAACAGTTTCCGGGCTTCGCCGATTATCGCCTGCGTGGCCTCTGTCCTCTTGCGGACCATCTCGGCGGCGTCCTCCGAATTCTTGATGATGTAGTCTTTTACGCCCAATCGCGCCAACAGCAGGTTTGCCTGAATACGGCCCAGCTGATTGGTTTGCCGCGCCACGGCCCGGTAGTCTGTGAACCGATCATTCGCGGTCGACAGCCCCTCGTAGGAAATCGCGCTGACAACCACCAGGAATGTCAGGACCGTTCCCAACCCTAAACCAATCTTTCTTCCAACCTTTAGGTTAGAGAAATACCGAACCGATTCTTTACGCTGATTGTCTTGCTCTGCGGTATAGTCAGGTGTACTCCGTGCATCGACACCCATCAGATTTCTCCTTCTGGTAGCATTTGCAGTTCAACCTATTTTGAGCCGCGCTTTAGCTCTGGCTCATGCGGTATCTGTTGAAGAAGTTTGTTATATTATTGATATTAAATACTTTTTTCCCTCTTCTTCTTACCGGTAACCTTCCCCGTGAAGAAATTAAGTATGGACATGTCGCTATTAATGGACCCTTAACGGCGGGAAAAATCTGCTGGAAGGATAACAGTGATATGCATTTTTCTATTATAAATCGTTTTATTTGTTATTTATAATCATCATTATTCTAAGGTATTAATATTTTGAACTATATTGCTAAATTGTAATCGCACTTAGGTTTAATAAGCCATTCTGTTTATACGGATATTTTTGAACTGAAGCGGTTTGCACAGCTCACATGCAGTTTTGTCAGGAAAACCGGGCAAAAATTCTCACTGAGTATGAAACGCTGGCCGGAAATGCGCTGGAGTCGCTCCACCGGCAGGCAATCGCGCCGGCTCTCTGCACCGACGGCTCCAGGCAAGACCATGGCAAGCAACGCCATGTATTTACGCTGCACACACGCCGCCCTTAGCGGTTCGCCCCGAGCGTTCAAGGCACCGGGCCCTGATGGAATTGGAGAGAACCGGCCGCTGGACGGCTACGCGCACGGCTGCCCGCCATCGCTTGAACCCGGCAACGTCAAAAGGCGCGCAGGGTCCGATGCCGACTACGGACTTCAGAAACGGCGCTCGATCACCCGGCTTCGGAGGGCTCCCAGGGAGGGATCGGTGAGAAACTGTCGACCAGATGGTCGATGAAGGCGCGCACCTTCGGCGACAGGTTCCGGCGCGCCGAATAGACCGCGTAAATATTCGACACGGATTCCGTCACTTCCGGCAGGACCTGCACCAACCTGCCCGCGGCGAGATCCGCACCGACCAGATAGCCCGGCAGGCGCGAGATACCCACCCCCAACAGGGTCGCCCGGTATAGAGCATCGCCGTTATTCGCCTCGAAATTGGACTTGTAGGGGCGTTCCCCATCCTTCGGTTCCCCTCCCCACGCCCAATCGTTCCAAACCGGGACGGTGGAGAGTTCCAGCACATTGTGCTCCGCCAAATCCGGCAGCCCGGTGGGGCTGCCGCGGTGCGCCAGGTAGTCCGGCGACGCACAGATCTTCCGCCGGTTGGCCGCCAGTTTCCGGGCGACCAGCGACTGATCCTCAATCTGCTCGGCGAACTGGATCGCCAGATCGACGTCGTCCTGCTCGAAGTCCACGCGGCGGTCGGAAAACTCCACCTTCAGATCGACATCGGGACAGGCGGCCAGGAAGCCCGGCAGAAGCGGCATGATCTGGGACTTCCCGAACGCCACGGTCGATACCACAGCCAGACGGCCTTGCGGATGGTCGGTCAGCGAAGCCATCAGGTCCAGCGCCGCAGTTACCTTCCGGCTGACGTCGGCGCAACGCAGGTAAAAAGACCGCCCCTCGTCGGTGGGCACCACACCGTGACGGGAGCGTTTCAATAGCCGCACACCGACACGGTCCTCCAGATGGCTCATCTGCTTGCTGACAGCCGACGGAGACTGATTCAGATTGCGCGCGGCGGCTGCAAAACTGCCGGCATCGACAACCTGGGCAAACAAGACCATTTGGCTGGATGGCTCCAAGCGAAACTCCTATCCGTGACCTGAGGGCAAGGTATGTTGACGAAAATCCCCCTACAAAAGCTCGTCAAAGCATCTCACTTTCTGCCTCATAAATCAATTGTGCGATGCAGCATCAATATCATTAATCTTTTTATAACAATTGATTAACTATGCTGCATTGCATGTATTTGAGATATTAAGGAGATCCAAAATGCATATTGATCCCCCAGTCAAACGTCTTACCCCGCACGTGGACATGAGCCGGGAACGGATGGAATTCCATATCCGGCACGGCAGGAAACTGCGCGCCGAAGCGTTCTCCGCTTTCTTTCACAGCTTGTTTTCCAGGACCGAAGCAGCCGCCGGTGCGGCGAACGCCCAGACCGCCGAAACAGATACCGACCCCGGCAAATTCAAGAATTCGCTGACAGCGATCCGCTGCGCGGCGGAACTGCTGCGCGACAATCCGGGTATCGCCCTGGCCGAACGCCAACGCTTTATCGATATTGTGCTGAAGGAAGAAGAACGGTTGGAACGGCTGGTGGGCCGGGGTCTGACAGCGGCCGGTTAGGGTCAGGCGCAAGCAGCCGGCCCCCGAAAAAAAACGGCCCTGGATCGCACCCAGGGCCGCAGGTAAATGGGCTTAACTACTGCACATTTAGACCATTCTACAGGTTGCCCTTCGACATTTCAGAGGCGATGCGGTCCGCCTGACGCAGCGCCAAAGCAACAATCGTCAGGGTCGGATTTTCCGCCGCCCCGGTCGTGAAGACGCTGCCGTCCGAAACGAACAGGTTGGAGACATCGTGGGCCTGCCCCCACTTGTTCACCACCCCGTCACGCGCCTTCGCACTCATCCGGTTGGTGCCCAGATTGTGCGTCGACGGATAGGGCGGCGTCGGGAAGGTCCGCGTCGCGCCAACCGCGTCATACACCGCCGCGCCCTGCTGAAACGCGTGGTTCCGCATGGCGATGTCGTTCGGATGATCGTCGAAATGGACATTGGGAACCGGCAGTCCGTGCTGGTCCTTCTCCGTCGGATGCAACGAGATCCGGTTGCTCTCCTGCGGCATGTCTTCGCCCACAAGCCACATGCCCGCCATATGCTCGTACATATCCATGGCCGAGGTGAATTCGCGGCCCCAGGCGCCCGGATCCAGAAACGCCGCCATGAAGGGAACGCCCAACGACAGGGTCTCCATCTCATACCCGCCGACGAACCCGCGCGACGGGTCGTTGATCGATTCATCCTGAATGATCCCCGCCATGGTCGTGCCCCGGTACATGTTCACCGGCTTGTCGAAGACGGCATAGACGGACCCCGTCATGTGCCGCATGTAGTTCCGCCCGACCTGGCCGGACGAATTGGCCAGCCCGTCCGGGAACATGCTGGAGGCTGAGTTTAGCAGCAGCCGCGGGCTTTCGATGGAATTCCCGGCAACCGCCACGGCGCGCGCCTTCTGTAAATGCTGGTTCCCGTCGGCATCAGCATAAAGAACGCCCGTCACCTTACCGCTGGAATCATGCTCGATCTTCAGAACCTGCGCGTTGGGCCGCACTTCCAGCTTACCCGTGGCCTCCCCTTTCGGAATCTCAGAATAGAGCGTCGACCATTTCGCTCCGGACTTGCAGCCCTGGAAACAGAACCCGATCTGCTGACACGGTCCCCGTCCGTCGCGCGGCGCGGTGTTGATAGCCATCCGCCCGGTATGACACTGGGTGTAACCAAGCTTGTCGGCGCCTTTCTTCATGATCTTGAAGTTGTTGTTGCCGGGCAGGCCATCGATACCGTGGGTGCGGGTCACGCCCATGCGATCCTCGGCCATCGTGTACCAGGGGTCCATTTCGGCGGCCTCGATCGGCCAATCCAGCAGGTTCGCCCCGGGAACGTCCCCATAGACGCTGCGGACCTTCCATTCGTGGTCCTGGAAACGCAGGGAAGCCCCCGCCCAGTGAATGGTCGATCCACCAACCGCCTTCACAAGCCACGCGGGCAGCCCCGAAAAATCCTTGGCCACGCGCCAATCGCCGGAGGTGGTGCGTTTGTCCAACCACGAAATCTGGCTGAAACTACCCCACTCGTCATTCTGGAAATCCGGGATCTCATGACGGGCTCCGGCCTCCAGGATCACGGTCTTCACGCCCTTCAGGGCAAGTTCGGTCCCCAGCGTTCCGCCGCCGGCGCCCGACCCCACGACTACGACAACGCTATCGTCGGAAAGATCAAATTGCTTCGCCATTTCTCAATCCCCCCTTAAACCGTTTCCAGCCAGTCGATGTCGTCGAAACCGCGGCTCAAATAACCGCCCTTCGAGGCGGACTCGCCCTCGTACCCCAACAGGGTCCAGACCTCCGGATTGTTATAGATGCCGACCACAAGGCTGCCGCGAACAGCTTGGAAGAAGGGCGACTTCTCCATTCCCCGCAGGATTGCGACCCGGTCGATCTCCCAGCCGACCTGATTGTATTCGACGCCGTGTGCGCCCACGGCGGCCTGGTTCAAGGCGGCGACACCATTTTCGTACAGCGCCTTATCGCCATCGGATTTGCCGGCCGCCGCGTCGAAGGCCATGACAGCCCCTGCATAGATCTTGTCGGCGAAACGGTCGTGCGGATAGATATCGCGCGACATCTGCACCAGCGTCGCGAAGGTTTGCGGCTTCAGGTGCTCCGCCTTCGCGGCCCAAGCGCTCTTCGCGCCCACGACCATGCCGCCCGGCAGGATCGACATCGCCACCAGCGACACACCACCCGCGCCGAGCACGGCGCGTCTTGAGACCTTGGGCCTCTTATCCATCGTGCGCATACTTTTTCCTCCCACTATTTGGAACAGTTCTTGTCGATTGGGCCTATCGGCCTTCTTTCCTGTATTTCAGGTATAGCGGCCGTGCCGCTGCAAAACCTCAATTTTGTATTGATCCGGGTCTTGCACGAAGAAGAACTTCGCCATCAGGGCGCCGTCTCTGTGAAACTCCTTCACCGGCGTCGGATTCAGGCCAAGCCCCTCCATCCTTGCATGTTCGGCGTCGACATCGTCGACGGAGACCGCAAGGTGCCCATAGCCGGAGCCGTGGGTGTAATCCTCTTCCTGGCCGTGGTTAACCGTCAGTTCCACTTCGAAATCGTTTTCCGCATTCTTCAGATAGACCAACGCGAAACCATCGAAGTCGTAGCGGTCCTCCACGCCGAGGCCGAAAGCCTTGCCGTAGAAGTCCACCGACCTTGCTTCGTCGCGGACCCGCACCATCGTATGAATGGCTTTCGCCATGCGTTCCCTCCCTATTCAGACGTCACGGATTGCAGATAATCGATCAGCCGTTTCCGGACTTCGGGATCCGGCTGTTTGTAAATCATGTATGTGTCGGCGAAGACGCTCTTCGGGTTTTCCAGCCAGCGGTCCAGCAAAGAGAAATCCCATCGTCCGGACGCGTTCTTCAGGCCGGCGGAGTATGGAAATGCCTCCACCGTGCCGATTGTCCTGTTGAAAAGTCCCCACAGATTAGGGCCTTGGCGCCTCGGCCCGCCCTTCTCTACCGTGTGGCAGGCCATGCAATTCTTTTTGAAGAGCTCAACATCTTCGGCACCAGCCGACGCTGACTGGTGATGCGATCCGATAAGGACCAAAAGCGCCGCGCAAAACCCGACGGCGGCAGCGCGTCGGTACAACGTCAAAACTGTTCTCCCAAACCGTGCCCGCTCGTTTACTGTTTCAGAAACGGTAACCCCGATTTGGGATGGGGTGGTATTATTCCACTACTACATTACGCGGCCGCACTTTCGCCGGGGCAGGCTGCTTCCTTCTGCAGCCGCGCCATGTCGAAATCCTGATCCAGGAAGTTCAGACAGCAACAGCGCAACAAGGATGCGAAATTGCTGACCTCGCCGTGAATCTCCAGCGCTTCCTCGTACAACAGAGACAGAAACTTCGACATCGGCATGTCCTGGACGCGCGCAATCTCTTCAAGAACCACCCAGAACTTTGCTTCCAACCGGACGCTGGTGGGATGTCCCATCAGACGCACGGCGCGGGTTTCAAAGGTATAATTGGCGGGGTCCTGCCCCGCGAACACATGACACATTTTGTCCCTCCCGTATCATGCCGCGCCGCTGTCGGTTGTTCTTTTCCAGCGCGGGCCTCTCGTCGGCCGGGACTAAACCCCGCCCCGAAAGGCCCCTGGAGTTTACGGCAACCGGCCCGTCGTGGCTATCGCCGACATCGACGCCCGCTTGTTTCGACGCCACGGCGTCTACGAACGGGCGGGCGGTGAAAAATTTTCACTCTACGCCGACGCTTTGCCCGTAGGCGAACGCGGCAATCCAGCGGAAATATTTTCGTCTGAAATCGTACCGATCAGCGCGGGGGGAGTTTCATGAATTCCGCAGAAAAACTGGCTCTCGATTACGAACAAGACGGCTATTGTTTCCCACTCGACGTGTTCGCCGAGGACCGTGCCGCGCAGTATCGCGCGACATTGGAAGCGCTTGAAGCCAAACTGGGCGGCGCCCGGGTCGGCAACAAGGATCAACTGAATTTCCCGCACGTGATTTTCCGGTTCGCCTCTGAAATCGTCCACAGCCCGGAAGTCCTGGACGCGGTGGAGGCGGTCCTGGGCCCGGACATCATGGTCTGGGGTTCAACCTTCTTCATCAAGGAGCCGCACACGGACGGTTTCGTCAGTTGGCATCAGGATCTGCGCTATTGGGGACTGGAAGATGACGAAGGGATGGTAAGCGCGTGGCTGGCCTTAAGCCCGGTCACCGTCGCGAACGGCTGCATGCGCTTTGTACCCGGTTCCCATAAAGGCGCGCTGGTCGGCCACCGCGACACCTTCCGCGGCGACAATATCCTGACCCGCGGTCAGGAGGCGGATATCGAGATCGACGAGGCGCGGACCGTCCATGTCGAGCTGCGGCCGGGGCAGATGTCGCTGCATCACGGGCGCTTGCTGCATGCCTCGGCCCCCAACGGTTCGGACGAGCGCCGTATCGGTTTCGCCATGAATTTCATCAAGGCCAGCAACCGTCAGACAATCGCGCAGAAGGACTATGCCATGCTTGTACGGGGAGAGGACCGTTTCGGGCA
>JANQIT010000025.1 GCA_028282025.1 Hwanghaeella sp.
TATCCAACGCGTCGCCGGGCCGCACATAGCCGGCGACGTCGGCGATGGCGACCAACAGGTGCCAGCCGCCCGCGGTGTCCGGGTCGGGTTCCGCCCAGACCGCGTCGTCGAAATCGCGGGCGTCGGCGCCGTCGATGGTGACCAGCGGCAGGGTGCGCAGATCCTCCCGGTCACCGAGCGTTGCGGGTTTCAGCCGGTCGGCGTCGCCAAGCGCCGGCTCCGGAAACTCGACCGGAATGCCGTTCTGGTGGATGGCGATCAAGCTGAACGCCTTCGGATCCTCCATCGACCCGATACGCTCGACCACTTCCGCTTCGCGGTCGCCCTGGCGTGTCGGCAGGGGTTTGATCAGGACCAGATCGCCGTCCGACACCTCTTCGGGCTTCGCGGTCAGGACATATTCCCGGTCGTTACGCCGGTCGGTGGGTTTTACGCGCCAGCCGGTGCGCCCGCTCTTGATCACGAGGCCCAGGAGGTTCCCGGGTCCGGACGGCAGGATACGGATCGGCTTGGCTTCGTAACGCTTGTCGCCGATGCGCTGCAGGCGGGCCAGGACCCGGTCCCCCAGTTTCGGCAGGCCCGTCGCCCGGCCGCCGGGCACCACCAGGATCTCCGCTTCGATATCCGCATGCGGGCCGACCGGACGGGCCAGGATCTCTCCGTCGACGGTGATTTCGGCGACGTGAACGACGGCGACTTCAGGCAGAGCGCCTTTGGGGGCCAGCCTGCGCTTGCGCCCACGGTCGATCACGCCGTCCTTCTCCAACTCCCGCAGCAGGTCCTTCAGATCGGCGCGCAACGCCCCTTTGATTTGGAAGGCGCGGGCGATCTCGCGCTTGCCGACCGGGGTCGGGCTGTCGTTGATGAAGTCCAGAATTTCCTGCTTCGTCGGCAGCCGGGCCGCGCGGGTCGCCACCGGATCAGTCCGCCGCCTTCTTGGCAGCGGCTTTCTTGACGCCTGCTTTCTTGGCCGCCGCCTTCTTCGCGGACGCCTTTTTGGCTTTTCCCTTCTTGGCGGCGGATTTCTTCGCCTTGCCCTTCTTTGCGCCCGCCTTCTTCGCGGCGCCGGCCTTGGCCGCCTTTTCGGCGAGCAGCCTGACGGCTTCTTCCAGGGTTACCGATTCCGGCTCCACATCGCGCGGGATCGAGGCATAGAGCTTGCCGTGTTTCACATAGGGGCCGAACCGCCCCGCGCCCTGGGTAACCGCCTTGCCGTCTTCCGGGTGGTCGCCAAGCGCGCGGGTCGACCGCGCCTTGCCCTTTTCACCCGCCTGGGCGATCACTTCGACGGCCCGGTTCATGCCGATGGTCAGCACATCGTCGTCGGCGGGCAGGGTTACATAGGTCGATCCGTGTTTCAGGAACGGCCCGTAGCGACCGACACCGGCGGTGATCATCGCACCGCTCTCCGGGTGCGTGCCGATCTCACGCGGCAGGGACAACAGCCTTAGGGCCATCTCCAAGTCGATCTGCGCCGGGGTCATGCCTTTGAGCAGCGAACCGCGTTTGGGCTTGGGTGGGGCTTTCTTCCCCTTTTCCTTCGGCAATTGCTCGCCAAGCTGCACGTACAGGCCATAAGGCCCCTTGCGTAGCGAAACGGCCTCTCCCGTTTCCGGGTGCGGCCCGATTGCTTTCGGGTAGAGCGTTTCCTCCCCATCGTCGTCGGAGGCTTCCTCGCCAAGCTGGCGGGTATAGCGGCAGTTAGGATAGTTCGAACAGGCGATGAAAGCGCCGTAGCGGCCGAAATTCAGGCTCAGCCGCCCACCGTCGCAGGCGGGGCAGACGCGCGCGGCCTCGGTGCTGCCGGCCTCGTCCGCCGGAAAGAAGTGCGGCCCCAGTTCCTGGTCCAGCGTCTCGCGCACCTCGACCCCGGTCAGTTCCTTGGTGCGTTCGGTGATCTGGTGGAAGTTGTCCCAGAAGTCCCGCAGCACATGCCGCCATTCCCGGCGTCCGCCGGAGACATCGTCGAGCTGTTCTTCCAGATCGGCGGTAAAGCCGTATTCGAAATACTTGCCGAAGAAACTGCTGAGGAAGGCGGTCACCAGACGGCCCCGGTCTTCCGGGACGAAGCGCTTCTTCTCCAGCACCACATAATTGCGGTCCTGCAGAACTTTCAGGATCGAAGCGTAGGTGGAGGGCCGGCCGATCCCAAGCTCTTCCATCTTCTTGACGAGGCTGGCTTCCGTATAGCGCGGCGGCGGCTGTGTGAAATGCTGCTCGGGCAGGAGTTTCGAGAGGGTCGAGCCTTCGCCCTCGGCCATATTCGGCAAGCGGCGTTCGTCGTCGTCCTCGCCGGCGCGGTCGTCGACATCTTCGAAATAGAGTTTCAGAAATCCGTCGAATTTCACCACCGAGCCATTGGCGCGGAAGGTGACGGCCTTGTCCGCCGCGTCGATATCGACGGCGACCCGGTCGATGACCGCGCTTTCCATCTGCGAGGCCATGGTGCGCTTCCAAACGAGTTCGTAGAGGCGGGCTTGATCGTTGTCGAGATACCGGCGCATCTGATCGGGGTGCCGGGAAAGGTCCGTCGGGCGCACCGCTTCGTGCGCTTCCTGGGCGTTCTTGGCCTTTGTCCGGTAAACGCGCGGCGAGGCGGGGAGGTAGCGCTCGCCGTAGATCTTCTGAATCGCAGAGCGGGCGCTGGCGATGGCCTCGCCGCTCAGGACGGTGCTGTCGGTTCGCATATAGGTGATCAGGCCGACCGTTTCGCCGCCCAGGTCGATGCCCTCATACAAGCGTTGCGCGACACTCATGGTGCGCGAGGTCCCCATGCCCAACTTACGGCTGGCCTCCTGCTGCAGGGTGGAGGTGGTGAAGGGGGCGGCCGGGTTCCGGTTCTGGGTTTTCCGCTCTACCTTGGCGATCCGATAGGCTTGATTTTCCGCGGCGGCCACGGCGCGTTTCGCGGCGGCCTCGTCGCCCAGGTCGAACCGGTCGAGCTTCTCGCCGTGCAGATGGGTGAGGCGCGCCTTGAAGGCTTCGCCGTTCTGGCTCTGCATTTCCGCTTCGACGGTCCAGTACTCCTGGGGGCGGAAGGCTTCGATTTCGGCTTCCCGCTCGCTGATCAGGCGCAGCGCCACCGACTGCACGCGACCGGCGGACTTGGCCCCCGGCAGTTTGCGCCACAGCACCGGGGACAAGGTGAAGCCGACCAAATAATCCAGAGCCCGGCGGGCCAGATAGGCGTCGATCAGCGACTGATCGAGTTCGCGCGGATTGGCGACGGCTTCGGTTACGGCCTTCTTGGTGATTTCGTGAAACACCACACGGCTGACGCCGATGCCGTTCAGTGTTTTCCGGCGCTCCAATTCGTCGCGCACATGCCAGGAGATCGCCTCGCCTTCCCTGTCCGGGTCGGTTGCGAGATAGAGATGGCCCGCGCCCTTGACCGCATTGGCGATGGTGTCGAGCTGTTTCTTGCCCCGTCCGTCAACCTCCCAAAGCATCGCGAAATCGCGCTCAGGGTCGACCGATCCGTCTTTGGGCGGCAGATCGCGCACATGACCGAAACTGGCGAGCACCTCAAAGTTGCCGCCAAGGTATTTATTAATCGTTTTTGCTTTCGCCGGGGATTCGACGACGACGACACTTTTCTCCGACATGCTGCCGTATTGCTCTCTCGCGCAGTTCAGGTTCGGGTGGCGGAGGTACTTGCACGCCAACTCAGCCGCCGTCAACGGCTGACTGAGGCCGGACCTATCACGGTATTAGGTGTTGCAGATACGATTCTAGACAAGTCCGCCAGGACTTTTGCTGCGACAGCGCGGGTTAGTGATGCACGCTGCGGGCGGCCTGACACCAGGCGTTCATCACCGCCTGGGCGTCGGTTTTGCCTACGCTTTCAAAACGTTCGAGGGCGTGGTTGAGCGTATCGTCGCGCCGCATCTTTTGAACCACATCGTCGCCGAGCACGGGGGCCAGAACGTAAGAGAACTGCGCCTTGTCCATGCCGAACGCCCGGCAGGCGACCGCCAAGGAGGCCGCGCCGTCCCGCCTGACGGTATCGCGAACGGCCGCAACGTCGAGGCCAAGGACTTTTCCCACAGCTTGGGCGAATCCCGATTCCCCGCCGTCTTCCAAAGCCCCCATCAGGGATTGGGCATGATCCCGCCCGGCGGAATCGTACCAGTCGATACCCGCCGATTGGGCGTCCAGCACCGCGTCCACGGCCTCTGTAACGGAGTCCGATACAACCTCTGCGTCGGCGGTATAGTTCCGTGCGATGTAATCCCGCAGCACATCGCCGACCCACGCCGTCATCCGCCGGGCGACGGCCGCCGGGACGTCGCGGCGATGCAGGATCGGCGCGTGCAGTTCCTCGCACAGGACGGATTGGCGCACCGCTTCGGCGAATCCCGCAGGCGTGATCTCAGCGGACAGGTTTTTCAACAGCTGTGTCATCACATCCAAGTCGCCTGTCTTGACCAGATGATCGCTGACCGTGCCGCTTAGGCCGTGACGGCGTGCAACGGCAAGCTGATGCCCTTTGCCGTTTCGATCGATCACCTCGATCAGTTTGTCGTCGGTGAGCTGCATCGAATGCGTGAGAATGGGATAGGCGACGTTGATGGCGTCATTCGCCAGGAAGTCCAGCAGATCTTCCGGCACATCCATCCGTTCGGCCAAGTAATCCGCGATCGTGCGGCGGATCTGAATTTCTACCTTGTCGATGAGGTTGCGCAGGATTTCGAAGGTCAGCGCCAGTTCTTCCTCGCTGAGATCGGCGCGGGAATCCAAGCACATCTTTGCAATCGAGGCCGCCAGCCCACCCTTACCGTCCAGGGCGCGCTGATGGGCGAGTTGCAAAAGCCTTTCGTAGGAAGCGTTGGTCATATTACGAGTAAATTCCGAACTTCGACTAACAGAGTTGTCTGCATGTCCGTCTGCAGCGGGACCGCCTTTGCTAAGTGTAATCGGCGTGTTTGTCATGATCCTCGTTAGACGCCCTGAGGTTCGGATCCTGAATTCTGACTGTGTCTGACAGGCTTGAAGTCAGCGCCCCTCTCGCAAACTCATAGTGCGGAGGGCAACGTTAATGAGCAGTTAATAATTCAGATAACTTGATGGAAATTTCAGTCAAAATCCGGCTGGCATATCAGCGCGGCGGCACGGAGGAGACGGCCCCGCCCGCATGCCGCAGGATACCCCCGGCAAGTTCCATCTCGACCAGTGCAGAAAGCACGGCGGACGGGGACAGGCCCGAGTCCCGAATGACATCGTCCACCGGCGTCGGCGTTGTGGAGAGCGACCGCGCGACGAAGGCCCGGGCGGCATCGACGCTGTCTTCTTCC